>MVCR01000005.1 GCA_002050035.1 Planctomycetales bacterium 4484_113
GGTGCGCCTGACAAGAGAGAAGCATGCTTCCATCATTGACCCGGCAATGCGAGCGTTCGAGTTCAAGCTGGAACTGGCATCGGTGCCGTTTGATGCCGATACGACTTATGTCGTGGTGAATCGCGAGGACGCCCCGGTGGAAGGAGCCAATACATACTCGGTGCGGTTTGAGCTCGCTGCACTGGCAGCGCACCTAACTGCTTTCCTGTCCGAGCGGGAGTACACCCTAGTGGAGGAACTACCCTCGTACCGGCGCGAGCTCGAAGACGAGCTGCTGAACAGTTTCGTGCAGCGCTTCGGCTCCTGCCTGCGGGAACCGAAAGCCCGCCGGCAGGAGCGGACGGAGTCAGTTGCCTGACCCTACTGCATATCATGATCAACGGAATCGTCATTTCTGGATGCTCAGGAGTCGGAAAGACCACTGTTATCAAGCACCTGCTCCGTCTGCACCCCGATTTCGCCTTCTCGGTGAGCTACACCACCCGTCCACCTCGTGCCGACGAGGTCGATGGAAAGGACTATCATTTCATCAGCCGCGAGGAGTTCGAACGGAAGGCGCGCGAGCGCTTCTTTCTCGAATGGGAGGAAGTCTACGGCTGCTACTACGGCACGCCAAAGCTGCCTCCCGATGAGGAAGAAGGGACCACACGGGTGGTCATATTCGAGCTCGACTCCAAGGGCGCTCTCAATCTCCAGCAGAAATTCCCCCAGTTCACAACCATCGCCATCATCCCACCGTCGGTGGATGCAATCGGGGCTCGCCTTCGCGCACGGGGAAGCGAAACTGACGAGAGCATCGCGGAACGCCGACGCCATATCGCGGAAGAGCTCCGTCGCCTGCAGCACCTCTCATACTGTGTCGTGAATGACGATATTGAGGCGACGGCACGTGAGATCGAGACCATTATTCTCGCCCAGTTCCACCGGCTGCCCTTTTTGGGGGCGAAGATAGATGAATTACTGGAGCTTCTGGCTTAGGAGGCACGGCCAATAATGGACAAGGACAAGAACATCACAGAACGTGACACCCTGCTGTATCCACTGCTGGAGGATCTGCTACAGCGGATACCGAGCAAGTTCGAGGTTGTGGTTCTGGCATCATTGCGAGCGCGCGAGATTATGCGCAAGCAGAAGTTGGGCGCCTCCTTCGACGGCGAGCTGGACGCTGACGTGGTCAGCGAACAGGAGACGCTGAAACCTCTGTCCCGTGCGCTTGCCGATATCGCAGAAGGCAAACTGGACCGCGAGAAGATGTACCTTCTCGAATACCTAGAGAGCTTTCGTCGGGGAGACGAGGATATCGCCGCACCACCAGTACTGGAAGAAGACTCCGTCATCGCGCAGCATCCGTCGAAAGAAGCCACGGGCGACCTCCCACTCGCACTGCCCGCCGAAGCGGAGGCGAGCGCATCTGTGGCGGAGGAAGAACTCAAAAAGAGTGAAGATACCGACGAAGAATAGATGTGTCCTGCTGGGCGTATGCGGCGGGATTGCTGCCTACAAGGCCTGTGAAGTTGTCAGGCTGCTTGTCAAGGCAGGTGTGGACGTTCACGTGCTTATGACGCCCAACGCCACACGGTTCGTCTCTCCACTCACCTTCGCCGCACTTTCCGGCTATCCAGTCGCGGTGGAAGCTTTCCCGCCTTCCGCAAGCGAAGCGGGATCGAGCAGCACCTATGATCCTCTGGCGCACATAACGCTCTCGCATCAGGCTGAGTTGCTCTTGTTGGCTCCCGCGACGGCTAACACGCTGGCCAAGCTGGCAGCGGGGATTGCGGACAACCTTCTTCTCTCCACCGCCCTAGCCTTCTCAGGACCGGTAGTTTTTGCGCCGGCAATGAACTCCCGCATGTACGCGAATCCGGCGACGCGCGACAACATCGCCAAGCTCAAAGCGCGCGGCTGCATTGAGGTGGAAGCCGAGATGGGTGCACTGGCCTCGCTGGAATCGGGCATGGGTCGACTGGCTGAACCCGCCAGAATCGTACAGCGCGTCCTGCACGAGCTTAGGCGCGAAGGCAGTCCACTGGAAGGCCGGCGCATCCTTGTGACCGCAGGTGGAACCCGGGAGTACTTCGATGATATCCGCTTCATCTCCAACGCCTCCACCGGCACACTGGCTCTTTGCTGTGCTGATGAGCTCTATCTTGCAGGTGCCGAGGTCGAGCTGATAGCGGCGCCAAGCGTGGCGGAAGATGAGCTCGCATCACGTGCGTATCCCACCATTCGAGTAACTAGCGCTGAGGAGATGCTTACCCAGGTGCGCGAGCGCGCAATTGGGCTCGATGTCCTGCTGATGCTCGCTGCCGTCGCTGATTACCGTCCGCCACGCCGCAAGGGCAAAATCAAGAAGGATGACGCAGTGGAACTTGATTTGCGGCTGACTCGCACGGAAGACATCTTGAGCTCCCTGGAGGAAGGGAAGCCCAACGTGCGCATAGGCGCGTCACTGGAAACCGAGGAAGTCGAGCAGAGAGCCGCGGCAAAGCTGACCGCGAAGAACCTCTCTGCTATCGTGGCGGTTGAGCTCGATCCTGAAGCGCCGCCGTTCGGGCAGCGCTCCTTGCGGGCCGGGATCCTCACTCCTCACGAGTGGCTGCTGCCCCTGTCCCGGCGCGACAAGATTGAACTGAGCCGCGAGATTGCACATCTAATCACCAGACTGTTGAATCCAAAGGAGCAATAACCAATGAACAGGTATCTAACCCTGCTGCTGATTGCATTGGCGATAACGGCTGCGGGCTTACTCCCTGCGCACGCAGCCCCCGATACCGTCCTGTCAACCAAGGACGGTCAGAGCTACACGCTGGAGGACTTCCACATCTTCTATATGAAGCAACTGGGAGCCCGCGGGCTCATCACCTTCCTGGAGCAGATGGTGGTCTATGAGCAGGCCAAGAAACAGGGGCTCGCTCCGACAAAGGAAGAAACAGCTGAGTTCATCAAGAACGATATGACTCCAGAGATCTACAAGGGCTTCCAGCAGATCTACTCGCAGAAGGCACTCAATAAGTTCGTTGAATACACGATTATGAATCGGAAATACCGCAAGTATCTCGAGCAGAAATTCATCAAGGAAAAGGGCATCAACATCACTGACGACGACGCACGGAAGTACTACGTGAAGAACATCGACAAGTTTCAGCTACCGGACCGCGTGCAGCTTTCTATCATCAGCGTGGAGGACGAGAAGACCGCGCAGGAGGTCATGGCACGTCTGGAGAAAGGGGAGGACTTCAACCAGCTCGCCGCCATCTACAACGCTGACGAGGAACTGCGCGCGAACAGTGGCTACGTAGGCGTTATTGGCAAGGGAATGGGATTACCGGAACCCCTTGAGAAGGTGGCGTTCAGCCTTGAGCCGGGGAATCACTCGGGCATTATCCGCGGCACGCTTTTCCACGTCATCTTCGTGCATAATCGGTTCCCGGCGAAGAACTACGAGTTTGCTGACGTCAAAGAGGACATCAAGAAGTTCCTCGAGGAGCAGGAAGTGGACCGCTACATCTCCGAGCATCTCAACAAGTTGTACCAGGAACAACTGCCCAAATTCGAGATAAAGGCTGAGCTATTCAAGGCGGGAGAAGATAAAGTGCCGAAGGGCGGCGCAGGGCCGGTGCCCTCGGAATAGCACCAGAGCTGGAACTGCTGTACAATGACCTCCCCTGCCGGAAGCCAATCGGGACAGCCTGCAGTGAAGCTGGTTGAGGTACATCTGCTTGCCCACAAGATCTCCTTTCGGAGCTTCACCTATAGCGTGCCACCATGGTTGCCGGTCGCGCGTGGCGAAGTGGTAGCAGTTCCATTTCGCCGGAAGATCGAAGCGGGCATCGTAAGCGGGTCGGCCAAGCAAACCCCTAAGGGGCCTGCACTGCCCATTCTCGGACGCCTGCAGACACCTGGAACCCAACCCCAGAGCTTCGGTCACTTGCTGCTAACACTGGCTCACTACAATCTTGCCACTCCGGGAGAGCTGTTTGGCGATGTCGCTTTCGGGCGACCTGAACGGAGAATAAACTTGCTGTTCTCGCGGCGGGAGGTTTCCCGACCGCAGAAGCATCTGGAAGAAGCGTACAGCGTGCTCCGTCTGCTTGCTCCCCGTGACCGCAACCGCATCACACAGGCTCTTACCAAGAAGCTGTTTCAGGCGCTGACACTGGACGAGCTGATCGACCTCGTCGCCAGCGGACTCATTGCCGTCGAGGGTGAGCTCGGTCTTGCGCCGTCCGCCCACGGGAAGCCGTTAGTGCACGCGCGCCGAAAGCTCCAGCAGCAACTCTTCGTCAGCGGCGCTTCAGGCGTACCCCTGCCGGCGAACAGCTTCCTCTTTCAAGACGCCTCGGAGTTTATTCAGAAACTGAGAGGTCCCAGCCACGTTTCCGACCACCTTAATCTCAGTGTGCGGCATATGAATTGGCGAAAGGTCGTCGATGGCGCTCTCGCGCGAGAACTGAGCGGTAGTCTACGCCGACTACTCATTCTCCCCAGCGAGTACTTCGTAGAGAGGTTTTTCAGAAGATTACCGAGAGCCATCTCCGGACAAGTGCTTCGCTTCGAGCCCGAAGCAAAGGCAGCCGCCTTCAATGGACTTTCACGCCGGTTGTCGCAGGACGAACCACTGCTTGTAGTGGGCAAGCGGGCGGCGCAGTTTCTCCTCTTGTACGGCTCATTTGACGATGTCGTGCTGTTCGATCCCACAAACGATAATCTGCGCTCCGACCGATTCCCGCGATACGACACGATAGTGAACCTCTACCTGATTTCACTCCTGACTGGCACCCGCCTTACGCTGATCCCGCTTACGCCCTGCCCGCCGATCCTCAAAGAACCTGTACCGGTGCCGCACGTGGTGAACCTCCCCTCGACCGCCGGCGAGCGGATTGATGCGATAGTTGACTACGTCACAGAGCAGGCTCGGTGTGGGCGCAAGCTGCTCGTCTACAACAATGCACTGGGCAGCGGGCAAGCAATCACCTGCACCACGTGCGGCGAGGCACTTCTCTGCCCTCACTGTGGACATCAGCTTGCCCACTCGCACCCGGAGCACCGGTTCTTCTGCACGCATTGCGGATTCAGCGAACCAGCCATGATCTGCGGAAACTGCGGCAGTCGGGAATTCGCAGTTCGCGTTATTGGCGTTGATGGGCTGGCGCGGCGTGTGCGCAAGGCGTTGCGTGATCCGGTGCGTGAATGCACGCCGCGGGTGGGCGCTCTCTACGACGCACGGCGTCGGCGCATCCGCGAAGCCAACCTGGGGCGCACCGACGTCCTCATCGGGACGAGCACGCTCTTCCAACCTCTTGCCTTCTACCGTCCGGAGGAAATTGTGCTGGTGGCGCAGGAGCATACCCGAGCGGGGAAGACCGGCGTACCTGAGGAATCGACTCTGTGGGAGCTCTCGCGACTGGCAGCGCTTTATGGAACAGCCATGACGAAACTCACTGTACTGGCCGCGCCACCCATGACGACTTCTCTTCTCGCACGCACCGGTCCGTGCCGATTGCAGACCATGGCGGACGAAGACGAACTGCGCAAGGAGTTCTTGCTCCCGCCCCATAGCCCTCTGATCGAATTCTCTGCATACGGCTCTCAGGAATCCAGAGTCGGCAAGTTCGTAGGCGAAATGCTGGGACAGCTTGAATACACACAGCGGGTCCGTCTTGTCGAGTGCGGCCCAGTGCATCGTACGCCGAGCGAAGAACACTTCGTGATACGAGGGCGCTTCCTGCTGGCAACACCTTCCTTCTCCTTGCTGCGCGAGCTTCGCATTCAGGGCAAGCGGCAGCGAGTGGACATTGTCTACGCCCCTCGTTACTTCCTGCCCTGAGAGCGAATGCTAGAATTAGACCGGTGCGTATCGGAAAGACAGTACTTACGCTGCTGACTTTCGCGGCTCTCGCAGCCGCCAGCCTCACGATACCAGCTTCCCCCGGGGATTCAGCAGGAAACCAGGGCTCCACCACCACGCTGCAGGAATGGGAGCAGCATTCCCAGCCTCAAGGCGGTCTCTCCGCGAAGGCAAGTGCGCGATTGCACTCCGAGATCGAGAGCATCCTGCGCCGACCCGAGTTCAGGATCAGCCGACTGACCCGAGAGCGTGAGGCTCCCGCCTGGCTGCGCTGGTTGCGGGACAAATGGACCAAATTCAGACAGGCGCTTGCCGCGCTAAGCTGGCTTCCTGCCGGTGCCTCACGCTGGTTCTTGCCCGCTATCAGCATCTTGCTGGGACTCGCACTGCTATATATGGTCTACCGTGTCGCCCGCGAGAGTCTTCTCGGTGGGCATGGCGGAGCAGGGGAGGTCGCACGTCGGCAGGCGACGCCGAAGGAGCTTTTGCAGCAGGCTTCTGCATCAGCGGAGAGAGCGGATTACACTGAAGCTATCAGATTGATCTTCACCGCCACACTGCTTCTCCTCTTCCCACGCGAGGCTCCGCGAACCCCCACCCGGACGCTGGTATACAAGCTCAAGGCAAAGAGCGCAGCGCTGGCTGACGATCTCATGGGACTCAACGGGCTATTTGAAGTGCACTACTACGGGAACAAACCCGCATCAGCCTCTGGCTACCAGCAGGCGCTCACTATTTCCAGCCATATCACAAAGACGATGAGTGGAGGTTCAGGTGAGTCAGCTTCGTAAGTACCGCGGGCTGGTGACGCTGGCGCTGGTAGCGGTACTAGTGCTTGCGCTCCTGTGGATGCTGGCGGTGCCGTCACAAACGCAAACGGCAGAGCATCCACTCTCAGCCTTCGAGCCCGGCCCCCACGGGTTGCGGGCGCTTTACCTTCTGGGAAGGAGGATGAACCTCAATGTGCGGCTTGGCACAACTTCGCCTGATTTGCTCTCGGGAGCGGGGACCATCGTGATTGGCGCAGAGGGGCACACCGCAGGTGCACCTTTGCCAGCTCCTCTTCAAATCGACGAGAATGACATCTGGACGCTTCTTGATCGCGGCATGCACGTCCTCTACCTCTCCCCCGTTGAAACACTGCCGAACGCCCCGGGCGGAAAAGCGCCGGCCTCGCATGAATCGGAATCCGCTGTAGAAGAACCGAGCAACGATCCTGCCGCCCGCAGTAGCGAAGCATCATCGCAACCAGATTCACTAGGCAAGGAAGCAACAACCGTCAGCGAGCAGATTCCATTCGAGATGGCTGAAGACGGGACTGTTACGTTCCGCGTTGGCAACATCGACTCTCCCTTCTTTGCCAGTGCTCGCACACTGGAAGCCCCTGGCTTTGACCTGGGAGGCGAGTCACGTTGGAAGCTGTGGAAACGCCTCGCCGGAAGCGCACAGCAGGTCTACTGGCTTGGCGAGACGGGGAAGCCATTTCTGGCGGTCTATCAGGCCTCGCGTGGGAAGCTGGTGGCGCTGTTCGTAAGCGAAGTGCTGATCAACGACAACATCGCGCGCGCTGACAATGTAGTGTTCGCCTACAATCTCCTGCAGCAGGTTGATTCGCCGCTCGGCACCTACTTCCTGGAGTCCATCCACGGTCACTACCGTTCCAGCGTCGGGCTGACCAACCTGCTGGTTTTCACATCTTGGGGACACCTCATCATCCTGGCCGCCATTGCCGTTCTCATGAGTCTTATGGCGCAAGTCTTTCCGCTGGGTCGGAAGCGAGCCACACACCGGGAGCAGTTCCCATCGCCAATCGAGCGCGTTCGCGCACAGGCGCAGCTCTGGCGGCGAAGCGGAATGTTCGTGCCGGCAATGCACTTCGCTCTCGACTGCTCCTGCCCGGGCAAGGCGGGAACAGACGAAACAACTCGCAGTCTTAGCCGTGTACTTACCGCTGCCGGTATCAGCCGACAGCATATCCACGAAATCGAACAAGCAATGGCAGGGCAGCACAAGCTTGGTGCCACAGCGCGCAAGGAGATGATCCGAGCCTATGGCGTTGCCCTGCGCAAGCGCGGGCACCAGCAAACCCGCATTTAGGGAGAACTATGCTGCATTCTTACACCAGACTGATTGTAGATCTCAACCAAGTTCAGCGCAATCTTGGGATAATCCGGAAGCACGTTGGTAAGAGGTTGCTCTTCGTCATCAAAGCCAACGCGTATGGCATTGGAGCAGTCGGTCTGCTCCCGGTGCTCAATGAAATGCCGGATGTCTTTGCTGGCGTTGCGGTGGTGGACGAAGCACTTGAGCTGAGGCAGGCAGATTACCTGGGCGACATCCTGGTGATGGGCTACACACCTCCAGACCAGTATCGTCTCGCGCTCCGTCACTTCCTCAGCCTTGGTATCTACCGAACGGAGAATGTTGACCTGCTGGAGGACGCCGCCGCCGAGCTGGGCACGGTCGCCAAGGTGCACATCAAGCTGGACACAGGAATGCATCGGATTGGTGCGACTGCCGAGAGCTTGCCCACCTTTATGGAGCGCGTCGCCGGGAATCCTCATCTGGCGGTGGAAGGCATCTTCTCCCATCTGGCTGGCGAGACGGAATCGGGTGAACCCATCATCCCGATGCAGGTTGAGACCTTCCGTCAGCTAAGCCGCCAGATTGAAGAGCGATTGGGGATTTTCCCACTGAAGCACCTCGCAAGCTCCACCGGTGCACTGGGCTATCCAGAAAGCAGGTTTGATATGGTGCGAGTGGGGATTCTACCCCTGGGGTACCATCCGACGGGATTCAAGGGTCCCCGCATCGATGTGAAACCTGTCTTCAAGTTGCTCACCGAAGTGGTGGACGTGCGCCGGTTGCCAGCAGGTACTGGCGTTTCCTATGGTCATTCCTACCGCACCAAGCAGCCGATCACCCTGGTAACCATACCCGTAGGTTATGCTGACGGCATACCCTACCAGTTCTACCCCGCTGGCAGAGTCCTCTTCCGCGGCAAGCCCCGCGAAATAGCCGGAGTTGTAAATATGGATTACATGATGGTCAACGTGGAGGACGAACCCAATGTTCGCGTGGGAGAGGAAGTGGTCATCATCGGGCGGCAGGGAGATGCCGAGATAACACTTGACGACTTCGCGGAAGCCGCCTCCACCGTCAACTACGACGTCATCTGCGGACTGGGAAGAAGAGTGAGACGAGATTACATACCGCTGGGGCACGACTAAGCGCCCGCTCTTGCGCCGCGTCGATTAAGCCCGTAGAATGACTAATCTCAGTGAAGAGAATCATCCTCATAATCGCGGCTGGTCTGATCGTGATTGGCGTCGCGCTCGCCATCTGGCGCGGCGTCATCTACCCACGCTCGCTGCGGTTTGAGCAGAAGATCGAGCGCGGCTACCTCCGACTCGCCAACGAGGAAGCTCTGGCGCAAGCAGCTTCTGCACCTACGCCGGAGAATCTGAAGAAGCTGCTCCGAGTTCTTGTCCTGCGCGGCAACGTGGGCAGAGCGCAGGTTTTGTCGCGCCTTTACGGGCTCAGTGTGCCCTCGGTGGACACAGTCGAGGCTTTTCAGCGCCAGGTGCTCGATGAAGTAAAGCAGAAAGGCACAATCAAGAATCACTTCGCAGCCGGAGAGTTGAAGGATTTCAAGGGATTCCCGGTCTACGGCGTCCTCAAGTTCTTCGTCGGGTATCAGTTCGCGCTGCTCGGCGACTGGAACGCCGCCCGGGACTACTTCGCCCAAGCAGAGCGGGATGGCGTGGCACCGGAGCTCGCACCGTATCTGAAGTACTACTTCGCGCGAGCACTCATCATCAAAGGCGATGAGCCAGATAGAAAGCGCGGCAGCAAGATGCTCTCGTCACTGCTCACACCCACCGACACATACCATCTCAACGCGCGCATTCTCGTCAATCAGCTCAAGCTCGCCATCCAAAGTGGTGAGGTCTCCCGCTATCCCCGACTCCTTGAACGTATCCGCCGTCTGCATAATCGCTGGGAGTATGCCAAAGCACTCAACGATCTCGGAGCAGCGCACATGCATGCCCACGAGCCAGAGAAAGCGCTACCACTGTTCGCGCAGGCACTTCTGGAGAAGAGCGTCTACGGCAGCAAAAAGGCATCGGTAGGGGGAATGTGGAGAGCGTTGCTGGACGAAGGAGCTACGCCCGAATCCACCAACGCCTCGTTTATCCCTGATGCGATCTATCGACTGGCGGAACTCATTGCCGGGACCAACCGCATTGTTGAAGCAACGCCGGCACTGGAGCAGATTGCAGATGATCCAACCTACGCTGAGGAAGTGCGCGGCGCGGCACTGGCAGCTGTTGCTCGCATCGGAGTGGAGGCTCCGGTCCCGCCAGACTACCAGGCACTCATCACACAGATCGAGAGACTCTCTCCTGGGAACGAGTGGATGCAGCTTGTTCATCTCAATTACGCGCGCCGCCTGGTCGCCGAAGGCAAATCGCGCCAGGCCGAGAACCAATACGCGCAAGCGGCGAAAATGGACGGTCCCTATTCCGACGATGCCACGATCGAGCACTACCGACTACTCAAGGCGCGGGGCGGGCTCAACTTCGTGCTCACAGAGATGAAGCTGCTTGAAGCGCTCACAACGGATACGGCCTCGGAACATTTCTTGGAGGCGGCAGAAGAGCTCATTCCCCTCTGTCTGTATCGGCAGCAACGGGAACGTGCGTCAGCCCTCGTGGAGAAGGTTGCAGAAGTGGATGGTGCTCTTGCCACCTACTGGCGGACTTTCCTGTCCGGGGAGCAGGAAGCCGATGCAGCTAATCTGCAGCCATCTGCACAGACCCCGCAGCTCAAGCGCTTCAGCTATTACGAGTTGGCATGCCGAAGGACAGTCAGCCGGGCGGACATCGTGCCGGGAAGCCTGTCGGCAGCACTCCAACCACCAGAGACCCCCGAGGAATTCCTCGCTGGCGTGTTCGCCACCGACCTCGCTCTCAGCGTTGCCGATGGGGAAGACATCCGCGACCTACCAGCAATGGCAGCAGCCATCGCCATCCACAACCTGGAGATAGGCAGCCTGCCGAACGTGAGTAGCTGGCACGCCACGAAGCTCCTTGAGAGCGGACAGCTGCAGAACCAACCGGTGCTGCCCTATGTGCTGGAGGTGGCGTACCCTCGCCCGTATCTCGACACCACGCGCGCGGCGGCAAGGCGTTACGGAGTGGAGCCGGCGTTAATCTACGCAGTGATGAAGAAGGAAAGCAACTTCCGCGAGGACGCCGTTTCTGGTTCGGGAGCTGTTGGCTTGATGCAGCTCATGCCACCAACAGCAGCGCTGTTTGAACCCCGTCTTCCACCTGAGTTGCAGGACGCCCCACTCAATGAAGTCGGCAAGAACATCCATCTTGGGGCAGCCTATCTAGCCAGTCTGCAGGAAGCACTGGGAAGCGATCATCTTGTCCTAGCAGCCTACAACGCTGGTCCGGGCACTCTCAAGGCGTGGAGGGAGCAGGTCGGTTCCGTGAGCGCTGAGCTCTTCATCAATCTCATTCCGAGTGCTGAGACCGAGAATTTCGTGAAGAAGACCCTCAAATACAAGAAAATCTACGAAATTCTGCTATCCAATGGTGTAGAGTCGATAGTTCGGGTAGAATAATAGTATGAAAGGGAGGTATGGGCATTGGTCAACAATTTCGAGCTCTTTTCCGACGCTAAGGCAACAGCGAGGCTGAGCAAACGTAACAAAGAGGAAAGGCTTAAGACAACGAGGGAGGCGTTCGAGGCTCAGCCAGACTCGCTTGACTGTGCTATCAGTTACGCTGATGCACTCTTCGACTCGCACCACTTGGATGAGGCTCTGGAGGTGCTTATGCACGCTGAGAAGCTGGCAAAGGACAGTCCTGAAGTGCTCTACAACCTGGCGTTTCTTCTCAACCTACAGGGAGAGACCGAGAAGGCGGGCAAGTATTTCCGTCGCGTCATCAAGCTTTCAAAGGGACAATCCCTCGCCAAGAGCGCCGAGTACGAACTCTGGCGCATGGGCGAAAAGATGGAAGCGAAGTGGATGAAGCGCTAAAGGCTTCCACTGACAGACCAACAAGTCCATGTGCTAGACTGGATTGGTGAAAATCCCACGCTACTTCATAGTAGATTCCCACCAAGATATCGCTTGGCACGTCTTCAAGTATCATCGTCCGTTCGCTGGGGTGTCGACCGGTGCCGAAGTGATGGTTACGCTGGACGCGCTCCTGCGCGGAGGAGTCGGCCTTTCGTTCGCTACCTACTTCGTGGATAGGGAAGCACCGCATGAAGCTCGCTGGCAGCGCCTGCAACGGGAAGCCGAGTTCTACCAGTCGCTCCCTCAGGAGTATGCGCAGGCGGTGCAGGTGCGCAATCTCTCCGACCTGGCCCGGCTTGAATCAGCTTTTTCCTCGGGAGAGAAAATATGGGGATTCTGCCTGCTGATGGAGGGGGCTGAACTTATCCGCTCCCCGGATGAGCTTGATCATTGGTATGAGCGAGGATTGCGCCTTCTCAGCCTTACCTGGAACGATGACAATCAGTGGGCGGCTGGAGCCAGGCAGCGCGGAGGGCTTAAGCCCGCAGGGAAACGCCTACTTGCCAGGATGGCGGAGCTCGGTTTCATTCTCGACGTTTCACACCTGAACCGCCAGAGCTTCTTTGAAGTGATGGAAGTATGGGATGGACCGGTCGTCGCCACGCATTCAAACGCAGACGCAATCTGCCCCCTCTTCCGCAATCTCACCGACAAACAGCTCGCGCTCCTGTCTGAGCGTGAAGCCGTGGTAGGCGTGCTGCTCGGAAACGCTCTTCTTCAACCGGGATGGCAGGATGGCGATCCGCCGACTCCGCTGACGGTGGTCATGGCGCACATAGAGCACCTGATCCAACAGCTTGGCGAAGGTGGCGTTGGCATCGGATCGGACTTTGACGGCGGACTGACACCTGCGAACACACCAGAAGGTCTCGATAGCGTTGCCGACCTTCCGCGAATTGGCGAGGCGATGTCAGAGCGCGGATTCAGCGATGAGCTTGTGTCAAAGGTCTTGGGAGGCAACTGGCTCCGCTTTCTGCGTCACCATCTGCCGCAATGAAACTGCGTACTTCGCTCTAGCCTTCCACCTCGATCAGGATAGAATCGCCTTGACCACCTCCTGAGCAGATGGAGGCTATACCGAGTCCACCTCCGCGCCGGCGCAGCTCATAGGCCAGGGTCATCGTAACCCGGGTTCCACTCATCCCGATGGGATGACCGAGTGCGATGGCACCACCGTTGACGTTGACCCGTTCAAAGTCCCAGTTCAGAATCTTCCCGCAGGCGAGAATCACCACCGCAAACGCCTCATTGAACTCAAGCAGCTTAATGTCTTCCAGCTTCTTGCCCGTCTTCTCCAGGAGCTTCTGGGTCGAGTATGCCGGCGCAACCGGGAACCGGTGCGGCTCCACGGCAACCCACGCATAGTCTATGATGCGGGCGAGTGGCTTAATTCCCAGGGAATCAGCCACCTCACGGGTAGTGACCACCACGGCGCCGCCAGCATCATTGACGCCGGGAGCGTTGCCAGCGGTGATAGTACCATCTTTGGAGAAGGCAGGCTTGAGCTTCGCCAGCTTGTCCAGGGTGGTGCCGAAACGCGGGAACTCGTCCTGCTCAAACATCACAGGATCGCCTTTGCGCTGGGGTACCGGGAAGGGAGTGATTTCCTCAGCCAGTCGTCCTTCTTTGATCGCGGCTTCAGCAAGATTCTGACTGCGGCAGGCGTATTCGTCCTGCTCTTCCCGCGTGATACTGAACTCAGCAGCGGTACGATCGCCGTCATTGCCCATATGAATGTTGTCAAAGGCGCACCAGAGACCGTCGTGAATCATCAAGTCCACCAGTCTGTCATCGCCCATGCGCTTGCCCCAGCGAGTGGCATAAGAAGCGTAGGGAACCTGACTCATCGACTCCATTCCACCGGCGATGATGAGGTTGGCCTGCCCTGCCCGAATCATCGTATCCGCCAGAGTGATGGCCCTCATCCCCGAAGCGCAGACCTTGTGGACTGTTAACGATGGAATAGTAGGCGGAAGCCCGGCGCGAATCGCCGCCTGCCGGGATGGAATCTGACCGGCCCCCCCCATTACCACCATACCCATAATCACATCGTCAACCCGCTCGGCAGCGATTCCATCGCGCTCCAACAGGGTCCTGATAGCGTGCGCCCCCAGGTCAACCGCCGGCACGTCCCTCAGCGTACCTCCATACTTACCAATAGGCGTACGAGCGGCATCCAGGATTACTACATCGGTCATGTCACTTCCTCCTAACGAAGTTGCCCCCATTCTAGCACACACCCAGCCCTAACGCCGCCTGAATATGAGACGCAGGTAACTGGCCACAGTTGCACAATGACCTGCGAGCATCCGCTGGGGTAGGCGCAACGCCAGGTACCAGCGGAACCACGGCAACGGTCGCAGGGTTTCAAGATGCCGCTCCATTAAAAGAGCCTGGTTGCGCAGGAGAAGGCTCCGCTTCCGACGGTCTGTCATCACCTGATCCATCGTTTGTGAGTGCAAGTGCCGCACGACCACCTGAGGAGCAACGGCGACTTTGTAACCGGCCTCTTCTGCCCGCAGACCCAGGTCCACATCCTCCCAGTATGCCGGAGCGAATTCGCTGGCGAAACCACCCAGCTGACGAAACAGCTCGCGCCGGCAGACGAAGAAGGCACCGCAGAGAGGCACCGGCACGGGCGCCTCTCCTTCAAGCGCTAATTGCAGTCTCCCGATATCGGCAAGGGGAAGCTCATCCCGAGACCTGAGCCATACGAGCCCGCGCCGCTTCCAGATAGTATTCACGTTCTCCACCCTTCCTAGCCCTTCAGCAAAGATGAGTGGCATTACTGCGAATACTTCCCGTTTCCGCGTGAGTAAATCCAGGAGAGGCGCAAAGGGATCGTTATCCAACCTGATGTCTGAGTTGACAAAAGCTAGGAATTCGCCACCGGCTGCCTCTGCTCCCCGATTGCAGTTACCGCCGAACCCCAGGTTCCGCTCTCCCTCAACGATCCTTACCCATGGGTAACTGGCGCGTATGAGAGAGATGCTCTCGTCGGTCGAAGCATCATCGGCAACAATAACTTCAGACAAAGGAACATTATCAACAACGTCACGAAGCGCAGTGAGCAGATCAGGAAGCAGTTTCTCACCGTTGAAATTCGGAATGACTATGCTGAGGTGCATATGGCAAAGGCCCCGCTGCCAAACGGCAGCGGGGCCATTCTAGCAAACGCCTGGATGCCTGCCTACGACGGAAGCGGCGTCAGACGAATCGTATCGTGCCTTGTCGTCTGGCCCGCCACAATGTGCAAGTCGCGCGTCAAGGTTATGTAATCCTCATGCATGAACTCCACCTGGTAGTCTCCAGCTGGAATGTCATCCATATTGAATCTCCCATGGATATCGGTTGTGGCAGACAGGGAAGTCCCGATGAGATGCACCGTCACTTCAGGAATCGCCTGATTAGTCACATCGTTGTACACTGCGCCCACATAGTAGCCCACGGTTGGCGGCAGATGCGGATAGAGATTGAAGTTGACGATGACCGTCTGGTCAGCTACCAGATCCACCGAGGCCGAATCAGTCGTGTAGCCAAACTTATCCGCGGTGAGGAAGTAGGTCGCCAGGGGCAAGCTCTCGAACCGATACTCACCATTGATGTTGGTCATCTGCGTTGCAACCAAACCGTTGGCATCGAGGATAGATACGGTAGCTTCAGAGATGGGAGATGGCGGCTGCGTCCCCATGTTGCGAACCAAGCCACCCACAGTGCCAAACTGCGGAGGCACCGGTTCGCCGAACACGCGCAACCAGCCAATCCCTCCCCCTAGAGTATCCGCTACGAAAATAGTGCCGTCCAGAGATATCGCCACCTCACTGGGGGCAATCAGATGATTCCCGGAGGCGCCACGGAAACCATCACCAATCTGAGACTTGAACTGCAGGTCCTTGAGCGAAGCTGCCCGGCAGCGCGCCACCAGGCAGCCCCAGAATGCGGTTGTAGCCGTAGACGTTGTCCACGATCCCGCCTATCGTGTATTCATAGGGAACAGCGGTTTTGTCCACGAAGACCGCACTCACGCCCACGAAATCGCATTCCAGGATATTATCCCCGAGGTAAAGACGCTGGGTATCGGTGCGTGACTGTGGATACTTGTTGGAAATGGCAAGCTGCCCCAGGCTGCCCACCTGGTCGCCGAGACCACCCCACCGGAACGGGGCTCGCGACATGCTGACGTTCCCCTGGTCATCCTCCACTGCGATCTGACCCGTTGGTCGCGGGGAGATGAGGTAGTCCTCCTGCGGATCGAAGAAGTACATCGTCATAGGCCAGTCAGGGAAGGGAGGGGTACAAGGATTGTCCGTGTCCGTGATAACAACAATGGTACCCTCTCGGGTCACATCGGCATCATAGGTGCGGGCAATGAGCATGGGACATGGAGGGAGGGAGTCCGGTGCCGGAGTTGTGGGTTGGATACCGTAACGCAGGTAATCCTCGACCCGGGGGAAGTCATAGCGCTTCAGCACATCTGGATAATCCGCGTGCTCGACCGTCACATCATCGTCCAGATTCGGAGCATAGACTGAGGCAATACCTCCGGGAGGACCCCACTGCTCCTGAATCACTACCGGATACTCGGGAAATGGGTAGTGCGTCTCATCCCCGTCTCCCGGATTGGGATCAGGCGGGATAACCACCATGCTCACCGCGATGCTGGGAGTCGCCGCCGTATTCACGTAGTTGCCGTTCAGGTCAAAGGCGTGAATGGCAGCGGTTTCGGCGACGTACACGTAGTGGGAGGAAACGCCCACTCCCCTGATATCACCGAAAGGAGCGTTGCCAGGCAGGGTGAACCGCCCCAGGCTGAAAGGTGTCTGCTCATTCGGATCCCCAGCCGGGGGACCACCAGCAGGCGGGGTGGGCAGAAAACCGCCGCCGCCCCCACCAGCAGGCGGAGCGCCTCCTTCTCCGTCATCACCGCCGCCACATGCTACCGTGACGGTCATTGCGACCAGCAACAGCACCCACAGCAACTTCTTCGCCAGATTCATCATATCTGTCCCCTTTGCAACATCATCTCATTGAATGTGCCAGCGAATCAGTGGGTAGCAGCGGTTAGAACGCGCCGCCGCCACCGCCACCACCGCCGCCACCGCCGCCGCCACCGGTGGCGATTTGCGGCGCGGAGATATCAAAATCGATATGCCTAACTCCTCCCGGTGCGATATCGAATTGCTTCTGCTGCGGAATGAACAGCCCCAGCGGACCTCCCTCGCTGTCCACCACCACGCATGTAACCGTGATCCGACCTGCGGGCACAACAAGGATGTAGCTGTGGTCGGGGTTGGTGAACTCGTTCTGGTCAAACGTCGGATAGACGTAAGGACTCAGAGTGCTGCCGAAGAAGTACTCGCCAGTAACCGTCCACTGGATATCCAAGGGAATCGTTACCATATCACCATTCTCATCCTGGTACGTGTACTCCTCCACGAAGTTGCGAACCCTACCGTGGATGAGCCCGGTGGAGACATCCGCCAAGCTCGGGTCGCGCGGTACATCGGTGCCGGTACCGTTAGTGGTGAAGGGATACATTAGGGCAAGCTGACCGGTCTCACGAACATCAGCCGGCACCATTTGACCCCCATAGTTTGGAGCTTGCATCCAGAAAATGTAGTGATACTTGGTGGTCAGAACCAGACCGCGCAGAATCACCATTGCCTCGTCATTCAGGCTGAAGCCCTGCTCAGTCCAGTTTCCAGTGCTTACAGCCACCGCGGGCACTCCGCTACCCATCGCGTGGTCGGCGTAAAGCACCTTGTCGTTCACCTGAGCACCCACGTTAACCCAGGCAGCATCGGGAGGCTGATTTATCACCAGAGTCGCCGGAACCGCGTCGTCTCCACTAATGAGACTCAACAGGTAGTCATAAATCGCATTCTCTTCAGCATCACCGAAGGCACCGATATCGTTAACGAGCAGATACATCATCCGATCCTCAGGGGCACCGGCACCAACGCCGCCAGCGAGCCACTGCCCGAGGAGATTGGCGAAGCTGACGCTGGAGAACTGCTGCACCATGCCGATTACGGTCCTTGACTGCTCGACCTCGTTCATCAGCAGGTCGGACAGCTGGTCGGTGGGTCCGAAGTAGACCTCAATCACGCCCATACCGCCGGCCACGCTGAAGGCGTGACGAATGGAATCCCGCTTTTCAGCGCCGAACCTGTGCTCCACGAACATCTGGTCGAACTGATCTTCGAAAGCTGCCGCAACATCTGCGTTGTTGATAATGAGGACATCGCCGATTGTCCGCTCGCATCCTTCGACCGACCAGTTGTAGCTGCCCATTACAACCTTCGCTCCATCAATGACCATGAAGCGAGAGTGCATCAGGCGCGGCTCACCATCGTTATCCGTCCGCACTTCGATGTTGGGGTGAGCATCCAGTTGCAGAATGAAGGGCCGGTACCGATTGTCCTCGGCATAGGCCTTCTCCGTAACGATGCGGATAGGCACCTGCGAGGCCTTTGCCAGAAGAGCATCCACCAGTTCCTGCCGGTTGACCCGCAACACCGCGATATCTAAGCTCATTTGCGCTTCCGCAATCAGACCGAAGATGGGGTCGTAGTTCTTCGGATCATCCGTGAAGTCCTGCTTCTCTGAGGATTTCACGACTCGATAGGTGTTATCAACAAAGTAAGCCTGCACTCCATTGAAAAGCTCCCATGGATGCGCCGCGCTGCCGGGCTCAACGTTCTGAGGCGTCGGCGTCGTGGTGCTTTCGTCATCACCACCTCCGCAGGCGTAGAGAAGTAACGCCAGCACCATCAGAGCGATTGTTATCCATATCCGCGACACACGCGAAAACCGGGACTGCGTCATCTTGCGCCTCCAGATAATGCTTAACCGCGATATTATCCTTCACCTACCCTTTGGCTGTCAAGGATAAGCCTGACCCCGCTCGGGGGTACCCGCTACATTATACCCCAGCACTGTCGCCCATCAAACTCGTGCCGCCCCGCGCATAGCATGGAGTCGCATACACACTAACCCCTTCGCAATTGCGTCGGCTAGAAGCCCTGCCCACTATCCCCGAGACAGATGCTCCGCCTGTCAGATTCAAGCAAGCTGACGCGCTTTCAGGCTGAGGTAGCGATTCACTAGTTCCAGATTCAGTCGCTCGGCGAAAGTGCGCACGACCTCGATTCCCCCACGCCTCAACCTGCGGCACACTCTCTGTTTCTCCTGGAGGTAGGACAGCGCCGCCGCGTGAAGGTAAAAGCCATTCTCGTCTCTCGGCGACTCACTGGCCAAGGCACTCACCTCGGGAGTGTCGAGCATCACCACAATCACCTGATGCCGGTGGTTCATCATTTCCAGTGTCAGCATCGCGCGAGCGCCGGAAACGCAATCGGCAATCTCGGTCAGGATGAAGATAAGGGCCCGTCGAGGATGCTTCATTTGAAGGAAGGCATACAGATTGGCGAAATCACTCTCGCGGTGACGGGGATGGAAGGGATAGAGCTCAGCCAGTACCTCTGGGCGGCGCGTGGGCGCGTGATAGAAGCGAACCTCACGGTCAAAGAGTAGGACCCCTAGTCGATCGTTCTGAAGCCGAGAGGCATAGCTCACTTGCACCACCGCATCCAGATATAAATCGAACCTGGTTCGCCCACCGATGGGAGCGAACATATTCCGTCCCGAATCCAGAGCCACGACAATCTCGCGGTTCTGCTCCGCACGATACTGCGTCACGATAGGGCGGCTCAATCGCGCGGTAGCCTTCCAGTTCACCTTTCTGTAGGCATCATCGGGATGGTAGTCCCGTAGGCTATCGAAATCCGTGCCCTCGCCGTGCTGACGCAGCACCTGCAAACCTCGCTGGTACCACCGCCTTCGATGCAAGAAAGGCTCGAACGCGATGTAATCAGTGATACTCGGGTATATCTTGATAGAATCCCCCCGGTCGTAGCTACGTGTCATTAGCCACCAACCCCAGGGGCTGCCATAGCGGAGATAGCTCGGACCGAGTTTCATCTCGCCGCGTTCACGGGCGGCGAACTCCACACGGAAGAGCCTCGCCTCCCCGGGAACCAGGTTGAACTTCGAGTCTGGCATCCGCTTGGGGAACGACTCCGACCAATCCTCTGCAAACTCGCCCCTCAGCCTCCGCTGCAGGTTGTTCACCACTTCCACCTCATAATGACCTTTGAGATTAACGCCCCAGATGTCAGGACTGCGACGAGTCACTAGTGGAGGTGACTCACGCCGCTGGCGGCGGTAGTCGATGAGAGCCACCAGCGCGATGAGAGCAAGGCCACCGGCGAAGCAGTAGTATCCCCGGTAGTCCCAGTGGGCAAGGTAGAGGAACCCCAAATTCAGCAGCAGAACAAGTCCTAGGTTCCGCGAAGGGATCATCGTGCTACTCATCCTATCACAGCGCTTGTGGAATCACGCACTATCGGTAAACGAACAGGAGGTTAATCCGCCGCAGGAACTAGAAGAGCTTGTATATGAGGGCGAGAACGAAGTTGAGAATGAGAAAAGTGTATCCCAGCCGCCTCAAGAGCTGACGCTTCTTCTCCTCTACGCCAACCACGCCCCGGTAGGCATCGCTCGCCTGACCCGTAATGGCCGCGCCCAAGCCCTCGCTCTTCGTATTCAGCGCGAGCGTAATGAGAATCATCGCAACCGAAACGAAAGCAACAACCAACAGAATCAGCGTCGCCAGTATGTCCATTGTACTCTCCTTCTGAATTGTAGCAGAAGGACGATTACAACTCAAGCCGGAAGGGCAACCGAACCATCCTTCGCCTCAGCTAACGACCCTTGCCACCGAGAACAATTACGATGGTTCGCAGCAGAATGTAGATGTCAAACCAGACGCTGCAGTGTTTCACGTAATAGAGGTCATATTCCAGCTTGATCCGGGCCTCATCGACGCTGGCACCATAATGGAAGTTGACCTGCGCCCAACCGGTCATCCCCGGCTTGACCAGATGGCGGTAGCTGTAGCAGGGGATCTTCCGCCCAAGCAGATGCACGAATTCCGGCAACTCCGGTCGCGGCCCCACCAAACTCATATTGCCCCAAAGCACGTTCAAAAGCTGCGGCAACTCGTTGAGTCGATAGAGACGGAGGATACGCCCAAAGCGAGTCACACGGGAATCATTCACTGAAGCCCACTGGGAATCACTGAGTTCACGCGGCTGGTTCATAGTCCGGAACTTGAACACCAGTAGCCGGCGATTGCGACACCCGATTCGCGGCTGAAGGTAGAAGACAGCCCCGGGAGCATCCAGCTCAATGAAAGCGCTTATCACAAGTCCCAGCGGGAGTGCCAACAGGAAGAAGATTGAACCCAGCACAAGATCTAGAGTCCGCTTGGCAGCCAATGTCGCCGCACATGGCGGGGCAAGGTGCGCGTGTGCCCATTCTTCAGTCAGCGCTTCGACCGGAATGAGCCGCGCCGTCTGCCCGGCGAATTCGCTCAGAGACCACACCACCGCCCTAACCCCAGTCCGTCCATCTAACTGACGCGGCAAAACTCGCGTTCTCTCTTCATCCGCCACCACAGCTACAGACGAGCCGGCAGCCGGATCGAGCCCGACCAATGCCTCATCATCCATGGCATTGTCTGGGCCATCATCAGATGGATTGGGAGTTCCAACTCTCTCCGGCTGAAGAAAAGGCCCCCAGGGCTGCGACGCCACGATTTCCGAGACGCGTCGGAACGCCAGCTCAGAACCCATCACAAGGAGCGGCATTTTCCACCGCCTGTCCGCCAGCACTCGCCATCCCAAAAGACGCAGCAACAGCCCGAGAACACCAAACAGGCACCCTCCCGCAAGTGGCAGTGGCCACAACGTTGAATGGTTCCCGCCGAAAAAACCCAGTACGAGGCTCGCGAGCAGAGCAATGAGAAGGGTTGTCTTGAGAAAACCTGCGACATCCGCTCTCCTGCGATGAGTCACACGTGTGTCGTAGTGGCGGTTTAGGTAGTACAGAAGAATCCAGCCGCCGAAAACCGCGAATACTGACCAGACAGCGGCAAGGCCGGAAGGTGGGGACCAACCGGAAACTTTCAGTATCATCCCAGCGACAAAGAGCGATAGGCCAAGCCCGACGCAGTCCAAGAGCAGAAGCAGAACCCGCCGCCAAGGCTGCGGCAGTGCGCGAGCACGCCTCACCGCTTGTGCAGTTTCCAGGGCATCCAATTCTCCAGCGAGGGTTTCTCTCATCCTGCGATTTCGGTAAGCTCCGAGCCACCCAAGCACACTGCGAGTTCTCGGAACACCCGCTCCTCCCAGTGTAGCAGCAATTCCCCGCACCCGCCACTCGTGGCGGTGTCCGACACTTCCATTCTCGCCCCGCCTTCGTTACAATATGAGGGTCAGGAGTGAACGAACCACTATGAGCGGTCACAACAAGTGGGCCAACATCCGTATTAGAAAGAGCGCGCAAGATGCCCGCCGTGGCAAGCTGTTCTCCAAGCTCATTCGCGAAGTAACCGTAGCCGTAAAGGAGGGAGGCCCCGAGCCTGAGAACAACGCAGCCCTCAAGCTGGCCATCAGCAAGGCCCGGGACGCCAATGTCCCTAGGGATACGATTGACAAGGCGATTGCACGCGCCTCTGGGGAAGGCGTAGGAAGTGCCTTTGAACGGGTAACCTATGAGGGCTACGGACCGCAGGGTATCGCGGTTATGGTTGACGTGCTCACCGACAACCGCAACCGCGCGGTTTCAGAAGTACGAAAGACATTTGCGCGCCATGGAGGCAATCTGGGCGAGAACGGCTGCGTCTCCTGGCTATTCAAGCGCAAGGGCCAATTCGCTATCGCCAAGGAAGGTCTGGATGATGACGATGTGCTGGAGCTGGTGATCGATTCAGGCGCCGAGGACTTCAAGGAAGAGGATGACGCCTACTACATCTACACCGACCCCGGTGACTTCGGCAAGGTGCGCGACTTCCTGGAAGCTCGCCGAGTTCACGTCCTGTCCTCAACCGTGACCATGATTCCAGACACCGTAGTCAAGGTGACAGACCAAAGCACCGCAGAGAAACTCATGCGATTGCTCTCGGCCCTGGACGAAAACGACGATGTGCAGCAGGTTTACGCCAACTGGGAAATGAGCGACCGGCTGCTGGAGAAGGTCGCCGGATGATCCTCCTCGGCATCGACCCCGGCTACGAACGAATCGGCTATGCGATTCTCGAAGTGAGCAACGACCACCCTCCCGATTTGCTCTCAAGCGGGATCATTCATACGTCGCGCGAGCTTACGTTCTCGCGTCGCCTTAAACAGCTCAGCGATGAGCTGACCGCCTTGATAGAGCGATGGCAACCTGAGGAGCTAGCAGTTGAGCAACTCTACTGGGGCAAGAACGCGAAGACCGCCCTGGGCGTCGCCCATGCGCGAGGGGTCGTGCTGCTTGTCGGCGAGCAAGCCGGACTCACTGTTGCCGAATATGCACCCACGGAGCTCAAAGCTGGCTTGACAGGCGAAGGGCAGGCGAAGAAGCAGCAGGTGCGCTATATGGTGGAGCAGATGGTGGATATCCCCCCAGACAAGAACACGAAGGACGACGAATACGATGCTATTGCGGTGGCGCTGCTCCATGCGATGCGCAGAGGATTCACTTTCACGGGATAGGATGGAGAAACGCGAAATGCTAGCATTCATAGAGGGACGCGTGGTGGAGTGCACAGGTGATGGGCGCACTGTGCTCAAGGTTGGGGATATGGGCATTGCGGTGGAGATGCTGCGCCGGGAAGCCCAGGCTTTGGAGCTTGACGAAGAAGTCCGTCTGCACACGGTGCTGCATATCTCGACTCAGGAGCCCAAGCCCACACTCTACGGATTCCTGCAGTCGGACGAGCGGGACATCTTCGAGTTGCTTCTGCGAAGCCACGGCATAGGACCGAGGGTTGCCATGACCCTTTTGGAACTGGAACCGGCAAGCCTCGTCGCAGCCATTGAGAACGAGGAGCTGGCGGTTCTCACTTCGGTGCCCGGAGTGGGAGCTAAGACCGCGCAGCGCTTGGTGCTGGAACTCAGAGGGAAGTTCAAGGAACTTGCCGAGAGACTCCCCGAAATCGCGATAGTCGCAGGTGCCCAGAGAGACCTTGCCGATGCACTGAGAGGACTCGGTTTCAGCCCGCGCGAGATATCGTCGGCGCTAGCAGCCTTGAAGAAAGCGGGACACGAAGTCGAACAGCTCCCCGTGGACGAGCTTCTCCGGCTGGTGCTCGGGGAAATGCGCCGTTAGCCGCAGGCGCACGGGCCACGCTTTCACTCCCCCATGAGCCGCTTCCTGATCCGCTTCACTTCCTCCTCCGGCCGGAGATGTACCTCAACTTCATCCACTTCGACTCCGTAGTCTCTCTCCAACCGCGCACGCAGCTCACGAGCACTCGATTTGAGAGCCATCCGAGCCACACTGCTGGAGACCATCAGCACCAGAATCCGTCGACTCTGCCCGGCATCCACCTCTTCGCGGATGACGGAAGGGGTTGCATATGGCCGCAAGGACTCGTCCAGAGCAAGAAAGGCGAGGTGCAGTTCCTGCTCCTCAGCCGCGAGCTGCTTCACGCGCTTGGGCAGGGAATCCCAATAGCGGCGCAAGATATCTCCGAGGCGGCTCTCCTCAGTCATCACTGACCAGTTTAAGCGAATCCAGTGCTTCTTGCCAGGTTTTCAGACGGTCAAGCCTTAAGCGTCATCCTTGCGGAAGCTCACCTCTATATCCTCACCGTAGAGGACGACCGCAGCGCTCATTGCCAGGAGAGCACCCGGATTCACGAACACAGTGCCACGGTGCCGGTCAATTCCCCGTGCCTCGTGGATGTGCCCCGACAGCACCAGCCGCGGTTTCAATCGATCCACCAATTTCCGCAGGCTCTGGCTGCCCACGTGTTTCCCCTCTGAAACGGCATCCCGATAGCCATGAGCAGGCTGGTGCAGCACCAGTATCTCGGTATCCTCAGCCACCCGAGACAAGCTGTCGGCAAAGGTTTCGTCATCTTCCTCAAACGGAGTTGGGCTCGGACAGGGGATGGAACCGCCCTTGCCAGCGAATCTCAAGCCGCCAATCTCCAGCTGGCGATTGTGCAAGCTGACAATACCCTCCGCTTTCTCCAAATCAAGCAGGATGTCCCGCGGATCACAGTTGCCAGGAACGACCACCACTTTGCTTGCCAGCGATGCCAGATCTCGGATAGCCTGACGAGCGAAGCTCATCGGCGAGAAGGTAATGAAATCTCCCAGGAAAACCACGACATCCGGAGCCTCGGCATCCGCGAGCTCGCAGAACCAATTCATTCCCCTGGCGTTGTTATGAAGGTCAGCTCCAACCAGTAGTTTCATCTTCCCTCAATAATTGCGCAGTTTGCCCGCAGGGATGGGAGTGTACGCTTCATCTCGGTCACCCGAAACCCCCGCTGAGGTCGCGAGCATTATATCACGGCAGCGGGACAGCTCTGGTATAATCGACCGATGAATCCAGCGCTGGTCAGTTCCTTGCTGCAGGACATCCAAGCTGTGGTGCTCATCACGGCGGCCGCGGCAATTGCTATCGCCGTATGGTGGGCCTTTACCTTGTATCGCAGGTTTTCCGTTTCTGCGAACAGAACCGCGGAGAATCTAGCTGAGTTTACCGCAGCACTCCGCGATGAAGAATTGGCACATAAGCTCTCACTGCTCTTTGACCAGCTCCGCAACGCTGCGGAGAACGTCGCCGGAGCGTCGAGAGAGCTTCAACAGTTCCTGGCAAATGAGGAGTTCGTCGCACTGCCGGCAGAGAGCCGGCATGCCATCGCCCGATTCCACGAATCGATGAAGAGCTTCACCGCAGCCCTGAACCGGGTGGATGCTTATCTGAAACTGCCCGAGCAGACCAAGCAGAAGTTGGACCTCCTCAAGCAGGTGGTGTCGGCCGTCGGGGCAGGTATCGCCGCGGGCTGGGAAGACCTTCGAGGGAAGAAAGGTCCCAAGAGTAACTAAGCACTGCGTCTCCCACTCCTCTCCTCTGTGCTATAATGTATTTGGATCTAGGAGGATTGATATGTGCACGGACGAACATGGAGACGCAACAGGACGAAACCTGGGCGTTCTCATAACTGGCTTCATTCTCGGAGCGCTTACTGGAACCGCGCTCGGGCTCTTCTTTGCGCCCAAGTCTGGTCGCGAGCTCAGACAGGAGGTTAAAGAGAAAGGTGGCGAGTATTACGGGCTGGCCAAGGAGAAGCTGGCCGAGGCGTACGAAGCAGGAAAGCAGAAAGGCGCTGAACTCAAGGAGAAGGTGACCGCCACCGCCGCGAAAGTGAAAGATAGCGTGGACACGGGCGTGAAGAAAGCCAAACAAGCACTGAAGAAGGAATCCGAGGAATAAGCCCGGTTCGCAAACTCAACGGCTTCGCTCCGCAGGGATCATCTTCGATGCGTGCCTTGAAAAGGTAAAGCGTGAAGGAGCTAATCCTACTCACTCGTCATCCCGACCTCCCTACAGTTTCCTCGTTTCTCCGGGCGGCTGATGACTTGGGCATTCCAGCACGCGTGCTACTTCCTGACGAGCTGCGCATTCTCCGTGAGAGACCCACTCCGTCATCAGGATCACTTCATGTGTATACTGCCGAGGGGGACTCACTGGAACCGCCGGGACTGGTGCTTCCCAGAGTCGGCTCAACTTCCGATGAGCGCACGATTAGCACCGTGCTGGCACTCGAGCAGGCTGGATTCACTATGGTGAATCGCGCTCATTCACTTGAGCGTGTTCGCAGCAAGCCAAATGCGCTGATGGAGCTTGCCGGAGCCGGCTTTCCAACCCTGCCCTTCGCCTATCTGCGATTCCCCCGGCAGCTGGGAGTGGAAGTGCGGCGGCTGGGAGGTCTACCCCTGATGGTGAAGTTCATCCGGGGAACGCAAGGGTTGGGCGTAATGAAGGTGCACGACCTTGGAACCGCAAGCGCCCTTGTCAATTCCTTCAACGCGCTCGGCTACGACGTCTATCTCGAGAAGTGCATCAGTCGCCGGGAGAAGCATGACTTGCGGCTGGTCGTTGTGCGAGGGAGGGTGCTGGCGGCAATGCGACGGATGCCGGCCCGCGACGATTACCGTGCCAATGTCCATCGCGGAGCTCGGACGGCGGCTCACATCCCGACTCCTGAAGAGACCGAATTGGCCGAGAAAGTCAGCCGGTTCTTCAAGCTGGGACTGGCGGGTGTGGACTTGCTGCGTAGCCGCAATGGTATCGCCCTGCTGGAGATCAACTCCAGCCCAGGGCTGGAAGGCATCTCCGAAGCAACTGGCAGGAACCTGGGAAAGGAAGTCCTCCTGGAGTTTTACCCTCGATTGAAGCGCAAGCACAACAGGTAAGACCGACCTAAGGCTCGAAAACCGCATCCTCTCCCACGTATGGATTGTCCTTCTTCTCCTCGCCGATCGTGGTCGGCGGGCCGTGACCGGGAAAAACCACCGTCGAATCAGGAAGATTAAACAGCCTCTCGCGGATGGAAGTGAGCAGCAGTTTCCCATCACCGCCGGGCAGGTCCCAGCGACCGATACCGCCCCGGAAGATGACGTCGCCGGAGAAAAGCCCTGCAGTGGTGAGAAAGGAAACATGCCCCGGCGTGTGCCCAGGAGTACTGATAACTTGTATCTTCTCCGCACCCAGCAAGAACTCGTCGCCATCACCACACCAGACATCTACCGGCGGTGAGAGCTCTGGCGTACCAAAGCCCCAGGAGACAGCAGCCTGTGCTGCGTGCCGGAAAACCGCCTCATCCCCGCGAGGGCATATCAACGGAACGCGCCATTCCCGCTTGAAGAGAGCGTTGTTCCAGATGTGGTCGAAGTGTCCGTGCGTATTGAAAATATACTTCGGGACTAAGCGTTCGCTCTCGGCGAAATCAGCAAATCCTTCCGACCCGATCGCCGGGTCAATGAGTGCGGCCTCGCGGGTGCTTTCATCCCATAGCAGATAGACGTTGTTTCCCAGGGGACCGCAGACCTCAGTGTGCACCTGTATCATCAGCTTGGGGATAATACCGCAATCGCACCGCTTCGCGGAATACCTGAGGCTGAACGCAGTAACCCGCGCCAGGGCATGCCGGGCAAACACAACCGCGGGTTCTACCGCGAGCCTACTTCTCCCCCGCAGCCGCGGCAGGCGCCTGCGCCATGAACTCCGCGAAGTCCAGCTCCGACAGCATCTTGTAATACAGGTAACGACGGCGCACTTCAAGTTCGGCTTCCGCGAGCACACGCTCCGCTTCCTCGGGAAACTCACGGAGCAGCCGGCGGAATCGGTTCTCGGTGAGGGCATAGTCGCGGAAGCTGATAGTCGGGTCCTTCATATCGAGTTGCAGCGGATTCTTGCCCTCGTCGATTCTTCGTGGGTCATATCGATAAACCGGCCAGTACCCGGAGCGCACGGCGAGCCGGCCCGCTTCCGCAGGATTGGTCATATCTATCCCATGCTCGATGCACGGCGAGTAGGCAATCAGCAGCGAAGGCCCAGGGAAGGAATCTGCTTCCCGCATGGCCTTGACCGTCTGGCCAGGATTCCCGCCCGAGCAGATGTTCGCCACGTATGCCGAGCGATATGCCATTATCATCAGACCGAGGTCCTTCTTACCACTGCGCTTGCCGGCACTGGCGAACTTCGCTACCGCTGCGAATGGGGTCGCCTTCGATCGCTGACCGCCGGTATTGGAGTAGACCTCGGTGTCCAGCACCAACAGGTTGACGTCCTCACCCGAAGCCATCACGTGATCGAGACCGCCGTAGCCTATATCGTAGGCCCAGCCGTCGCCGCCCACGCCCCAGACCGATTTCCTGATGAAATACGGCAGGAGCTCGCGAAGCTCCCGCAGTTCGGGAGTCAGTTTCCCGTCGCCATGCCTGAGTACTGCCATAAGCTCAACCACCAAGCCCTGATTCGCCCGGATGGAATCTTCGTCAACCGCTTGCTCTTCAAGAGTTGCCAACTTCGCCAGTCGGTCAGCCACCTCTGCGGGCGCTTTCCCCTCGGCGAGCAGCCGTTCTCTGCTAGCGTAAGCACGTGCGTGCAATTGATTGAGCGCAAGGCGCATGCCGAGCGCGAATTCGGCGTTGTCCTCAAAGAGGGAACTTGACCAAGCGGGGCCAAACCCACGTTCATCCACACTGTAAGGCGAGACCGGGGCGGTCCCGCCGTAGATGGAGGAACACCCCGTCGCGTTCGCCTGAAGCATACGGTCTCCGAAGAGTTGAGTGACCAGCTTCACGTAGGGCGTCTCGCCGCATCCCGGGCAAGCTCCACTGAACTCAAACAGCGGACGCCTGAACTGCGAGCCCTTGACATCGAGTCGAATGAACTTCTGGTCGGTCTCCGGCAGCCGCAAGAACTCCTTAACAGATTGCCGCAGTTCTTCCACCACTTCTCCCTTCGGAACCATCACCAGCGCCTTGCGTCCGGTCTTCTTGTTCTCCGGGCAGACATGGACGCACGCCTCGCAGCCGGTACAGTCGTCGGGGAAAACCTGGATGCGGTAGCGGTCATCATCCTCCGCCAGCTTATGCTTAAAGGGAAGCGTGACGTAGACATTCTCGTCAAGCTGGATATCGCCAGCCTTGCTCACCTTCGGACGAATCGCCGCATGTGGACAGGCAAACGAGCAGAGGTTGCACTGAATGCAGGATTCAGGGTCCCACTGCGGAAGCTGGATGGCTATCGAGCGTTTTTCATACTGGCTGGTGGCAGTCGGGAAAGCACCATCAACAGGCATCCGAGAGACCGGCACCTTGTCGCCCTCCGTCTTCGCAACTGGCACCATGACATCTTCATAGAAGCGCTTCAGCGACGGCTCGGCAATATCCTGCTCCCATAGATACTCTGCCCGCGATGCAGTTATCCTATCGGCAATCGGGACTTCTCTAATCTCCTCCAGTCCTTTGCGGAAGGCAGCGATATTGCTGTCCACGACTTCCTTGCCCTTGGTGCCATAGGTCTTGCGAATCGCGCCCTCAATGGCATCAGTGTAGACCTTCTCCGGGAGTACTTCCGCCACCTTGAAGAATGCCGCCTGCATGGTTGTGTTGATGCGCCCCGGAAGACCCAGGTCCTTGGCTATCTGGTATGCGTTGATAGCGTAGACTTTGAGGTGCTTATTGATTATTGTCTCCTGTTCGCGGCGGGGAAGGCTCTCAAACACCTTCTCAATCGGAGTCTCGGTGTTGATGATGACGGTGCCGCCCTCTTTGATGCCTTTCAGCACATCCACCTTGCCCCAGAAAACGTGACTATGCACGGCGACTAGGTCCGGTTTTGTGATGAGGTAGGTGCTCTTGATGGGCTTGTCGGAGAATCGCAGGTGCGAGACCGTCACCGCGCCAGCCTTCTTGGAGTCATAGACGAAGAAGCCCTGCGCGAACTTGTCCGTATTCTCGCCCACAACCTTGATGCTGTTCTTGTTTGCGCCCACGGTGCCGTCAGATCCCAAGCCGTAGAACTTCGCTCGATAGGTTGAAGGATCCTCCGAGTCCAGCTCCTCCGGATAGGGAATCGACAGATGGGTCACATCGTCCTCGATTCCCACAGTGAAATTGCGGATAGGATCCTCGCTTCTGGCGTGGTCGAAGACGCCCTTGACCATGGCCGGCGTAAACTCCTTCGATGACAGCCCGTAGCGCCCGCCAAGCACCAGTGGCATCGCCGGCAGCCTGCCTTCGCGAACGCCCTGCGTGCATGCCGCCACCACATCGAGGAACAGCGGCTCACCGTCACTGCCCGGCTCCTTGGTGCGGTCCATAGCCGCAACCTGCTTTACCGTTTTGGGAAGAGCATCGAGGAAGTGCTTGGTGGAGAAAGGACGATACAGACGGACCTTGATGAGGCCGTACCTAGTGCCTTCGACCTGATTCAGGTGGAGCACAGCCTCTTCGGCAGTCTGCGCGCCGGAACCCATTATCACCATCACTGTCTCCGCTTCCGGATCTCCATAGTACTCGAAAAGACGATATTGGCGGCCGGTGAGTTCTGCCAGACGGTCGTAGGCATCCTGCACTATCTGAGGGCACTTGAGGTAGTAGGGATTGACCGCCTCCCTGCCCTGGAAGTAAAGGTCCGGATTCTGCGCTGTGCCGCGGAGTGAAGGATTCTCAGGTCTCAGCGCGCGGCTGCGAACCGCCAGCACGTCCTCGTAATCAATCATCTGCCGCATTACATCGAAGGAGATCTCCTCAATCTTCAAGATTTCGTGCGAAGTGCGAAAGCCGTCGAAAGGATGCAGGAAAGGAACCCTGCTCTTCAATGTGGCGCGCTGTGCTACCAGGGCATTATCCATAACTTCCTGCGGACTGCCGGAGACGATGATGCCAAATCCAGTCATGCGGGTTGCCATAGCATCCTGATGGTCGCCGAAAATGGAGAGGGCTTGCGCGGACATGGAGCGGGCAGCAATGTGGAAGACGGTGGGCGCAAGCTCACCCGCGATCTTGTACATATTGGGGACCATTAGCAGGAGCCCCTGCGATGCGGTGAAGGTGGTTGCTAGAGCCCCGCCAGTGAGAGCGCCATGAATGGCACCGGAAGCACCTCCCTCGGATTGCAGTTCGATCACAGTTGGTATCTGCCCCCAGATATTCGGTCGCCCATGTGCCGACCACTCGTCGGCCAGCTCTCCCATCACCGATGAGGGCGTGATAGGGTAGATGGCGATCACCTCGTTAGTAGCGTGAGCAACGTACGCGGCAGCAGTGTTTCCATCGATTGTGACCACTTTCCCAGACATATCAATCCTCCATGCCGGATAGTATCAGTTGAGAGGAGGCTTCACGGCTTCCTTCTCGGCAAGAGTGACTCGCTGCTCGTGGGCAACGCGGCGGGCGATGGCCTCGCCTTCCACGAGGCTTACTCACTTCCCGCTTCATACCCCACCTACACCTGTAATCGTGATGAATATCACTAAGTCAACCGCAGAGAATCACTCGAATCCACTCAATAATACCACATTGCCCAGCACTTTCTTGCCTACCTGCGCGAATCTCCGCAGCCCGTGTGGAAACGGCGTTCGCGGCTCCCGAAAGAGAATGGAGTAACTGACCAGATGGCAATTCCGCCAACGCGAACTGCAATGAGGAGCTACTCAGTTGCAGAGGGTTCGGTAGTGCCCTCTTCCACCGGAGCCAGCAGTTGGTCGAAGGGCTTCAAACTGGCACCCACGGCGAACTGCGGCGTGCTTTCCGCCAGGAAATGCGGAGCTAGCTCTTGAGCGGTTGCCTTCGTGAGGTCATGGCTGAGGTCAACGAGAAACAGACCCTCCGACCCCTCGAAGGAACCATAGCCCACCAACAGCTTCCCGTCTGGGCTCAGTCGCCAGCCAGACGGGGTGAAGCCGTTGAGCCTGGAGATGTTGAGCGGAAATGAAGGTGCCCCTCCCGTTGAGGAAAGGTCCTGCGCAACTACGATTTCACCGCCTTCGAGATTGTAGGCGACCACGCTTCCAGACAGGCTAACCCTAAGATTGAACTTCCGGCTTGAGTCAGCGGTGAGCTGCGCCCGCTCTCCAGTGGAAACTGCGACGCTGTAGACCTGATTGTCCGAGCCCAGCAGCACCGCCGAGGAAGCATCTCCCAGAAGCTTCCCTTCCACCACGCCCTTCATCATCTGCATCGGCTTACCGACGCTACCAGTGAAAGGATCAAGTCGGAAGAGGCGCGCGAGCCCCTCTCGATCGAGCGTGAGGATCGCCTTGCCGTCCGGGGTGATGTCGAGTACTCTCTCGCCATCGCCGCCGACAGGAACTATGCCGGACTCTTTCTGATAGAGGTAGCCGCGTGTGCCGAGGTCGGTCTCAAGGTTGAAGGCAAAGACTTCAGGGCTTGTCGCAAGCTGGAGACTGGCCACCCGACCGTGACTTGGAGCGAAGCTGAAAACCTCGGTGCCGTTTCCCAGCTGGTAAAGGTGGAAACCACCCGCAGAGGAAACGGCGAGCATCCGGCCGCCGGGAGACAGCTCCACTTCCTGCGGGTTGGCTACGAAGGGCGGAAACGCCGTGCGAGCGCTGCCGTCGAATTCGGTTAGCTTGATCTGAAGCATGTTTGCCTTCTCATCCCGCTGGACAAACGCAATCGGATACCGGTACGCGGGGGGAGCACGGAAAACCCTCACTTTCACCGGGTCAGTGTCGAAGGAGGTTCCCTTGCCGTCCGAGACGGTAAGCTGCAATTGATACTCTCCCGGCTGGTCGAGGATAAAGCGGGGTCTCTCGCCTTCGCCGAAGAGGTCACTCACCTTCCAGCGGTAGAAAAGAGGGAAAACGCCGCCGTTCACAATTGCACGAGGCTTGAGGGTGAAGGGGGCTATCCCGAGAAGAGTGGCTGGCAGGTCGATGGAAGCCATCAGCTCGCCTCCCCCCACAGGAACGGTCCGCTCCCGCTCGTATGTCCGGAAGCCATCGCTTACCGTCATACGCACACGATAAACCCCCGGTCTCGCATATCGTTTCTTCGGGCTCCCCACTCTGGATTGGGTGCCATCGCCAAAATCCCAGCTCACACTCGCACCACGCGGAACCTCTCGTGGTTTGAAGACAACCTCAAGCCCATCACGAGCGAACTCCGGTATGAAGCTAGGCCGTCCCAGCGCAGGCTGGACGCCCGCTAGAGCTTCCTCTTCATCAGCCCCCACGCTCACGGGCACGAACGCCTTGTCGCTTCGACCTTGGACATCAGTCAGTAGCACGGTGAGGATGTAGTAACCAGCATTCTCGAAGCGAACACTGAAATCGGTCTGCTCAGCAGTGATCGGTTCCCCTACGCCGGTGTCAATCTCCAGGCGATACGGAGGCTGACCGTTTCTCACTTCCACCGAAAAGCTCGCATCACCAGGGCGGGCGAGCGAAACGCTCATCGGCTTGAGGCGCAGGCGAATCCGTCCCTCCGCCATCCGGCTGGCGGGGAGAATCTCTGCCGCGACCTGGCGATGCACTTCGACGCCCTCGGCGTCTCGAAGCGTCAGCTTGAGCGTCCGCTTCCCAGGGCTGTCGAAGCGGAGCAGCACCGCCTGCTCATCTGAGGTCTGCCCTTCTGGAAGCTCCCAAGCAAAGCTGTAAGGCGGTGCCCCGCCGGTAACGGATGCGCCCACGACCACCTTGCCATCCACCCTTTGCTGGGCCGGAAACACCATCGCATGCACGGCGAGTGGCATCACAGGATCAGCTGCACCCTTCGGTAGCTCTACCGCGGCGAAAGCAATGTCGCTGCCCACCGGCTGCTGGTCGTCTTCAACACGGAGGACGGTGAGCACAGAACCGTACGTATCGTAGTGCTGAGTGACTTGAGGCTGCGAGGAGACTTCGTCAATCACGCCGTCAGCATCCAGGTCCCAGAAGTAGCCGGCGATCTTGCCATCCTCGTCGGTAGATTCTTCAGCGGAGTACTCCACGGTGTATCCAGGCTCTGGCGGCGGTTTCTCTGGGGTGGGTTCCTGCTCGACCAGGAATCCCCTCTTCCCTGGTTCCGCCGCCGGAGGCTCCACCAGGCGCTCGGGAGGGACTTCAGGTTCCACGCCCGTCTCCTCTGTTTTCCCGGAGGCCTGACCTTCCGTACCAGTCGCTTCTCCGGCTCCCGCTGAGACTTCCCCTTCACCACGAGTGGGGGACTGCTTCTCTGACGATTGAGCGCTGCCCGCATCCTCGGGGGGAGAATGAACGGGCTCGGGCTGCGCTTCCGCTCCGGGAGCTTCCGCTGGCGTCTCCGTTGCAGGTGCTTCCGTCTTCGGAGCGCCTGCCAATGCCTCTTGACGCGCTTCCCCTGCCAGTGGCTCCGCAGCAGCGGGAGGTACTTGTTGAGCCGCACCTTCTTCAGCCGCCTTCTCCTTCGCCGCCGCTTCTTCCGCCGTGACCAAGTCGTATGTCAACCTGGCCACTGGCGGCTCGTTGATGAACGGTGCTTCGTGAGGGATTACCTGCAAAGCGTAGGTCGCGAACTTCGTAATCCGTGTGCTGGCGACGTTGTTATATGTATCTAGGCTGACCGCCGCCAGCGGCATCCACTGACCGCTTATCTCCTGGACAATCGTGATGTCGTCCTCGCTTTCGTCGGCCGCGAGGTCATCATCGAAGTAGTGGATGGCGAGAAGTGCTGGCTTGGCGAGCACCAGGTCGTTCGGTGTAAGCAAATAGGCACTCTCGCGGACAAAGCCCTCGGGGGCATCTGTCGCCATCTGCACCTGGACATAGGCATCGGCGGAAATGGCTCTCGAAGGAATGGTGAGCTTCAAGTTGCGGAAGATGAGCTGACCTCCAAAGGCGCCAATGAGCTTTCGCTCCCTCAGCGAGGAGGCTTGCTCTTCCATCTGCTGGCTTGCCGTCTTCTCCGGTTCGGTCCGCTCGATGGGCGTGCCCACGGGCCCGGTGCCCTGGCAGCCGGAAGCAGCCAGGATAGCCAGGAACAACCCACTGAATAACCACAACTTCAAGTACAAACTACGCATCTTAGCTTTTGGGAGCGATTCCATCCATTACTAGGAATCCCCCGGGCGCAAACTTGTTCAAGTCCCAGTCGTTTGCGATTATAGCATCAGAGCGCGTGGTTTTCGCGGGAATCCACCGCGCCTATAGCGTCAATTCCCCAATTCGGGTAGAATACAGCGTCGATGATAAAAGAGGGCTACCTGCTCGTGGTCATACTGCGTGAGGTCGGATACCTGGAGCCAATTCTCGACGCGCTGATGGAAGTGGGTATCAGCGGAGTCACGGTTCTGAGCTCCCGAGGAATCAGCGCCGACACTTATCGCCATCACATTGAGGAGTTCTCCATCGCAACCCTGATGGACCATCTGCTCGTGTCGAACAAGGCGGAAAGCAAGACATTGGTCGTGCTCGCTAGGTATAAGAAAGTGCTGACCAAGGCGCGAAAGCAAATCGAAAAGGTAGTCGGCGACATTGACGAACCAAAGAACGCTATCGTTTTCACCATCCCGGTGCAGGACATTTGGGGAATCCCCGACTGATTCCACCTAGGCGCCAGGAACGACACTGGAGAACCAGACTATGAAGCATACGGCATCATTGCTCGGCAAGTGCGGCATCGCACTGCTGCTGATTACGCTGCTTGTATCCTGCGGGCATAGCCGCTCGCTAATCTCATCGGTTCCCTCTGCAAGCGGCGGGAGTGGACCGAGCGCAAGCTCGCTAGCTGACGGCGCATATGGCGACTACTCGCTGGCTGGAGAAGCTAACTCTACGGGCCTGCCGGCGGACGCTCGATATAAGGGGCCCTACCGGCTGCCGGAGGGGCGCATCGTCTACACGCAGGAGACGATTGACGAGTATCCGTTGCTCAAGGAAGCCGGCATCCAGCCAGGAATATACCAGATGGATGAGCCTGTGGCGGGGAAATCATCCAGCACGGTGAACATCGACCACGAGGGGATGATTGCGCCCTCGACCGGCAATGTAAAGGCGCTGGTGCTCAAGGTGCAGTATGCATCCACCGCGGGGAATCATCATTGGACGAATACACAGATCAACCACCGCCTCTTTGAGCCGGACAGCGATATCGACATCGAAGGCAGTCTGCACGACTTCTATGAGCGGCAATCCTACAACCAGCTACATATCGACGGCGACATTTACCCGACGGATGAGGACACCTATTATCAGGTGTCGGGAAGCCCGCAGATTTTCGGAAACATGCTAAAACTCACCCGCACACAGTGGCTTGATTTGATGAATCAGGCTGATGCTGACTTGAACTTCAACAACTACGACAGTGATGGAGACCACAACGTGGATTGCGTGTATCTGCTCTTTCGCAAGTTCACCGGCGTGGAGATCAGAGAATATGTGGGCTTTCCAGGAATCGGCGTGACGTGGTATCAGAGTGACTTCAATTACGACAACGTTAAGGTGATGCGGGTGGTCGTGCTTGATGACTCCGCCATAGAGCCGAACGTTTTCGTGGCTTTCCACGAGACCGGCCATGTTCTGGGGCTTCCTGACTACTACGACTACGGGGGCGACTACTCGGAAAGGGACAATCCGGGGCCCGATGGAGATGAGAGCAACGGGTGCGGCTTCTGGGAGCTGATGGCGGCAGGGAACTACGTCTACCCCTGCCAGGGGCTTTCGGCGCTGAACAGATATATCTTGGGATGGGACACGCCCATTAATGTAACAACCAATATGCACGACGTGCACATCCCCCCTCGGGAATCAGGGATGGGGCACATCTATCGTTTGTGGAAAAACGGCGTTGAGGGACCGGAGTACTTCCTCATAGAGAACCGGGGCACCAACGGGGAATGGATAGTAAGCCACTTCAACAGCAGTTATTACCCCTCGAAGGTCTACCTTCAATTGATGCCCCTTGACTTGCGCAAAGTGCCACCTGGGCTGCTTATCTGGCACGTGGACGAGAATGTATACAACGGGCTTGTTAGCGATCAGGATGTGGGCAAGTGGGGTTACGGCTGCAACGACTACGAGGAACACAAGTTCCTGGATTTGGAGGAAAGCGGCGCTACCTACTCGATCAACTACGATAGCTGGGAAACCATCGTGGACCACCGTGATTACGGGACCAACAAGTCATATAGTGGCGGCACTTACGACCCGTGGCCGGAAACCTTGAACTCAGTCGTCTACGACCGCTTCGGACCGGACACGATTCCGAACTCACACTCCTATGATGGGGAAAACACCTATGTTGAAGTCAGCCATATCCGCTGGGAGGGAGACGATATTGTTTGCGACCTGACCATCGGGGGGCCTGATATTGAGTTTGAGTTCCCGAATCCGGCGGTGCTCTCGGGAGTAGTTACCCTTACTCCCACCCTAGCGACCAACGTCTCTTCGGTGGACTACTACATCGACGATGACCTGCGCGCAACGATTGATGCGGCACCGTTCTCTTTTGAGTTTGATACCAGCGGATACGGCTTCGCCAGCGTACGCCTGAAAGCGGTGGCGCACGGCATTGATGTTCCTCAAGACGACATCTTCGAGCTTGACCTCATCATTGACAACACTGATGGCGCATTCCCGCAGGTGGTGGACTTCGATGGCGGAGGCACCGAGATGGCGGGAAGCAGCCTGCCGGCAACAACATGGTTAAGCCAGATTAACGGCGGCTATCAGGGAAGTGCGGCCGCATACGGAACCCACCGCGACGGCGGAGGATACGACGACAGCCTGCAGGCGCTGGCGGTGCTGCCACTGTTTGATTTAACCGAGGAGACAGCGCCCACCCTGGTGTTCTTCCAGCACTACAATCTGGAATCGGGCCCCGATACTGTTTCCGTGGTGGTCAGCAGCGACAGTTTCGCCAGCGACTTCACTGTGGCTGACACCCAAGCGGGCAATGATGCCACCTACACCGGCTACCGTGAGGACTGGCAGAGAGTACACGTTAACTTGAGCCCCTGGGCAGGGCAAAAGGTGCATGTAGGCTTCCTCATCACCACCAACGGCAACACCGTTGGCGAGGAGCCGAGTGCACCTGCCGGCTGGTGGGTGGACCACATCGTGCTGGCGACACGCTACACCGATTCCGTTCCCATGATTCAGGACCCGGGCATCAGCTCAGGCGCCACGGTTGGCATCGTACCCCAGCTTCCCGAGCTTGTCTTCACTCCCAGCGCCTCGGGTGACCCGCAAGAGCTCGACTACGTGCTGCTCCTCGACGGCGGAGGCGACATCGATGGCACGGTGAATGCTCCGCCATTTGAGGCGCACATCGACGTGAGCCACCTCAACAACCAGCGGGCGGTGTTGAGATTGCAGGTGTTCAATGAAAATGACGTGCCCAGCCCGGCAGTTGAGGTGCCGCTTTTCATCTACAACCTGCGCTCGGATGCGAACAGCGACGGTGTCGTGGATGAGAGTGACCATGCAACCATCGTCTCCGCATTCGGGCTCAACACGTCCAGCCCCGACTATCGCCCGTGGCTGGATACGAATAGCGACGGAGCGGTAGACGAGCGTGACCTTTCAAGTGTGGGCTACGATTTCGGTAGGACGCTGTGAGCTGCTGAATTCTTCTTGATAAGTCGTGTCGCTCCGCGTTGAAGATTCGCTCGCGCAATTTCACCTAGTCGTTGCGCTCAATCACTTGCAATCATCTTCCGCGCGTTTATAATCGGCAGCAATCCTTCGGCGTCGAGAATTCCAGCGCGGAAGGTCAACCGCAATACTGTTGAACGGGAATCGGCTTGGATGTAGAGAGGGAAAGCGTCGAATTTCTGGGAAGAGTGCTACCGCACTCGCAGGAGCTTGAGCAGGCGGTTCTGGGAGCTATTCTTCAGGATGCGCAAGACGCTCTGCCGGTGGCGATGGAGATTCTCACCCACGAGAGTTTCTACTATCCCGCACACCAGATAATTTTCGATACGCTTACTCGGCTACATCTACGCGGCGTGCCGCCCGACCCGCTGGCAGTGATTGAAGATTTGCGCAGCCGCGAGCTTCTGGAGCGGGTAGGAGGCGAGAGCTATCTCTACGCCCTAGTGACGGCGGTTCCTGATGCCAGCGCGGTAGAAACGCACGCCCAGGTGTTGCGTGAGAAGGAACTGTTACGCAGGCTGATTTCTGAATCCAACGTGTTGCTCAAGGAGGCTTACAGCCAGGAGAAGAGCGTGCAAGAGATCCTCGATGACGCCGAGCGTCGCATTCTGCAGATTGACGCCGGACTCATGAGTGGTCGCTTCTCGGATTTGGATACAGCATTACGCGAGTTCATGTCCGCCTACGAGGAGGAGCAAAGGGTTGGCCCCGATGGCCAGATGATATCCACGCTGAAAAAGCTGCGCGGTCTTGATTCGGGCTACCCGCAGCTTGACCGCCTGCTCGGAGGGTTCAAGCGAGGCGACCTTATCATTGTGGCGGCTCGACCGGGCGTGGGCAAGACAGCACTGGTTCTCAACTTCGCGCACCGCATCGCCACCCGTGGCAAGGCTGTCGGTATCTTCTCCATGGAGATGGGCAAGGAGCAGGCTGCAATGCGGCTCCTTGCCATGACCTCTGGCATTTCTAGCAGTCGCATTGACCGGGGAGAGTTCAACCGCGAGGAGATGAGCACTATCCGACGCTGCTACGAGGAGATGGCTTCCCTGCCCATCTACATCGACGACTCCTCGATGCTCAACATCCGAGCGCTTAAGAACCGCGCCCGACGCCTGTGGGCACAACATCAGGTGGAGATAATTATGGTAGACTACCTCCAGCTGATGGAAGGCATGCGTCCGGGCGAAGAAGGCAGGGTGCAGGAGGTAACGGAAATCAGCCGCGGGCTCAAGCAAATCGCCCGCGAACTGAAGATACCGCTCATAGCTTGCAGCCAGCTCTCGCGCCAGGTGGAACACCGTTCAGACCGCAAACCCTTGCTATCCGACCTGCGAGAATCCGGCTCCATCGAGCAGGACGCGGATGTGGTGATTATGATGTACCGCGAGGACTACTATGAGCTTCAGCGTGGCGAGCACGCGACTTCAGAGGTTATGGGCAGCGTGGTCGATCTGAACATCGCCAAGCACCGCAACGGTCCAACCGGACAGGTCAAGCTAACCTACTTGCATCCTTACCTGCGCTTCGAGCCGTACGCCAGCGAGGATATCCCCATCGGCGACTACGAATGACAACAAGGAGGAATGGCTCTTGAAGGTTCTGGTCATTGGTAACGGCGGACGTGAATGCGCCATCGCCAATACTCTGCTGGTTTCGCCTAAGGTTACGCGTCTCTATATCACGCCGGAGAATTACGGCGTCTGGGACCCGTTCGGGCGCGGTCGTGTATATCTGAAGAGCATCCCGGCGACCGATATAGATGCTCTCCCGCGCTTCGCCAGTCAGGAGGAAGTGAATCTCACAGTGGTCGGGCCAGAGGCTCCGCTGGCGGCGGGCATTGTGGACAGGTTCCGCAACCAGGGCTTGCGCATTGTAGGACCGGATCGCGAAGCCGCCCAGCTCGAAGCCAGCAAGAGTTTCGCCAAGAGATTCTGCCAGCGCTATGGCATACCAACGGGCAAAGCCGAGCTGTTTTCCGACTATGAGAAGGCGGTGGCGTACCTGAAAAACACCGACTATCCCACAGTGATCAAGGCGGATGGACTCGCCGCGGGCAAAGGGGTCATCGTGTGCAAGGACTTTGAGCACGCGCAGGAAGCGCTCGACCGGCTGATGATCAAAGACGTTTTCAAAGGCGCCGGCAAGCACGTGCTAGTAGAGGAGTACCTGGAAGGGCATGAGATCTCATTCTTCTGCTTCTTTGACGGGCGAGAAGCCGTGATGATACCGCCAGTATCTGACTACAAGCAGCTCAAAGATGGAGGCGAGGGGCCCAACACAGGCGGAATGGGCTGCATGGCGCCAACCCCTTATGCGACCCCTGAGGTCGTTGAGGAGTGGAAAACACATATCCTGACGCCATTCATCGCTGGCTGCCAGAGCGAGGGATTCGACTACCGCGGCGTCATCTACTTCGGCACGATCGTGACCGAAGACGGGCTCAAGCTGCTGGAGTTCAATGTGCGCATGGGGGACCCGGAGGCGCAGGCAACGATGCCGCTGCTGACGGGCGATCTGATGGACATCATGGTCGCGATGGAGAGCGGCACGCTGAACCGGATTGAATCCGCTTTCAGTGATGAAGCTACAGTCACAGTGGTTGTGGCGTCCAAGAACTACCCCTACGGCAAGTCAGCACCGGCGCGAATCGAGGGATTAGAGCGGGTATCGCAGTTCTACAAGCTGCGCGAGGAATTCACCGACGGCACCATCTACCGCCGACTGCCGGCGGTGAATGTTTTCTTTGCCGGGGTCAGCAAGGGCAGCAGTTTCGTGCCCGTGGAGGAAGCCGAGGATGAAAGCGATATCGGTCGGGATGTCGCGCGCACTTTGCGGCGAGGGGAGGAACGAGCGGAGTTTTTCGCCACCGGCGGTCGCGTGCTTAGCATCACGGCCCGAGGCGACAACCTATCCGCTGCCCGTAAGCTCGCCTACGAAGTCGTCGGCAACATCCACTTCGACGGTATGCACTACCGCACCGACATCGCCAAGCTGGAGTAGGAAGCTTGGATAGGTTATTCAACAAGCTGGACGCGGTGTTGGACGAAGCGCCACTTCTCACCAAGAAGATCCATGATGCAGCGCGCAGAGCCGCAAACGAGGCGGAATTCCGCAGGCCGATCCTCAATGCCCTCGAAGAAGTAGCGAAGAAACACGAATTGAAGTCTGAAGTGCGAGAGGAGCGGTTCATTTTCGATACCGGCAGAACCGACGCGAATTTCTCCCATCTCATCCTGGAGTTCAAGACACCCGGGGTCCTCAACAAGCCAGCTCGCGGGTATCATCCTTGACGGGAGGCTGATTGTATTCGTCCGCCACGTCAGGCACGCCGGATGGTTAGCGGAGTCACCCGTAGAAGTAACTCAGGCATCAGTGGAGAAGCTCTTGCGCATCCTCGCCGCCTCCGCCTACGGCAAAGCCATCTCGCCGGAGAATTTGATAAGCGATTTCGGCGGCGGGAAGGAGCACGCCAAGCGAATAGGAGCTCTCTTCTACAGCCTAGCTCAGAAGGACCCCAAGACACTCGCAGGCTGCATCTTCAACCAGTGGCGTGAGTTCTTTAGCGAAAGCTGCGACTATGAGGAGGGCTCAGGCAAGCTAAAGCGAAAAAAGACCCTACAGAAGTTCTGCACTGATATGGGCGTCCCCTACAAAGGCGTGGATGTCGAACGACTCATCTTCGCGGTGCACACCTACTACGCCTTCCTCATCAAGCTCATCGCCTACGCGGTCATAGTCTCGAAGAAGACCAACGGCGGGAACCCGCTTTCTGAAATCCCAATCATGACGACTGTGGAGTTGCGCAGCCATCTTAAGGACCTTGAGGCGGGCGAGCGTTTCACCAGCTACTGGGGAATCCGCAACTTCCCTGAAGACCCCTATTTCACATGGTATCTGCACGTCTGGAATGACGCCCTAGCGGATGCAGTGCGCCGTCTCGCCGACACCCTCAGTGAGTACGACCCCGCAACATTCCGCGTAAAGCCTGAAGGCGCGCGAGACCTCTTGAAGAAACTGTATCAGTTCCTCATCCCTGGCGACATCCGCCACGACCTTGGCGAATACTACACTCCCGACTGGCTTGCGGAGCTGACGCTCGACCGCGTCGGCTACAAGGGAAAGGCGAAGGAGAGGCTCCTCGACCCTGCCTGCGGTTCCGGCACCTTCCTTGTTCTCGCCATCCAGCGAAAGATGCAGTACGGCCGGGAAACCGAGAGAATCAGCGATGAAACCCTCATGAAGTCGATTCTTGAGACCATCAAGGGGATTGACCTAAATCCGCTCGCGGTTACCGCTGCCCGTGCAAACTACATCTTCGCCATTGACGAGATTCTCCACTACTACCCGAGAGGGCGAGAGATTCCCATCTATCTCGCCGACTCCATTTACCCTCCGCAGTCCTCAAACGACGTGAGCAATCCGAATGTTCGCCGATTCCACACCGTGGTAGGGGACTTTGAGTTCCCCATCGCCGTGAGTTCCGAAGCCGGAATGAGCTGGCTCGCGCAGTTCCTGCACGACCACATAGAGAAGGGTTTCGCCTTTGACAGCTTCGTTGAGAAGCTTAAGCTGAGCAAGAAGTACCTGGACGATGAGCTGTTTGACGATAGCGGCGAGGCAAGCGAAGTGAATGTCGAGATTCTCGAAAGGGTCTACAATCAGCTCACTGAGCTAAAGAACCAGAAACGAAACAGCATCTGGGCGACCATCATCAAGAACGCTTATATGCCGCTATTCCTCAAGGGATTCGACTTTGTCGCGGGCAATCCCCCGTGGGTGAACTGGGAAAGCCTGCCGGATGGCTACCGGAAGGAAACCATGCATCTCTGGGCGGACTGCGGGCTCTGGCGGCTCAAGAAAAAGGGCGGGATGGAAACCATCCTCGGCAAGAGCAAGCGCGACCTCTCCACGCTGATGCTCTATGAGTCAATGCGGCGCTATCTGAAGGATGGCGGACGCCTTGGCTTTGTCATCACGCAGTCCGTCTTTAAGACCGGTGCGGCGCAAGGATTCCGTCATTTCAGGATTCTGACTGACCACCGCTCCAAGGAGATCCCGGTGCGCGTCGAATCTGCCGATGACTTCACCGACTTCCAGCCCTTCGAGGGAGCGACGAATCGGTCGGCGATGATTGTGCTGCGAAGGGGATTGCCCACAACCTATCCGATGAAGCGCTACACCGTATGGCAGAAGCTTCCTGGGAAGAGCCTGCGTGCGGAGCTGAATCTCACCCTAGAAGAGGTCAAGAAGCTCACGCGCCGGCTTCCTTATCACGCCAAGCCAGTTGACGCGAAGGACAAGACCTCCTCGTGGATTACCGCCCGCGAAAAGGCGCTGGACGCGCTGAAGAAGGTGCTCGGGAAGTCGGACTATCAGGCTCGTGAGGGAGTCAATACTGGCGGCGCAAACGCCGTTTACTGGCTGAAGGATGTTGAGCCTGTGGGGAAAGACCCGCATACGGGAAAGCAGCTCATTCGCGCACTCAACCTAACCGAAGGTCAGAAGAGCGGGATTCGTCAGATTCACGAGCCGTTTCTACTGGAAGAAGAGCTGGTTTATCCGCTTCTGCGCGGGCGCGATGTCCAGAGGTGGCGTGCAAAGCCCTCCGCGTGGATTCTGATGGTCCAGGACCCAAAGGCACGACGGGGAATTGAAGTGCTGAAGATGCAGAGAGAGTATCCCCACGCCTGGAGCTACTTAAAGAGATTTGAGGATGAACTTCGGGAGCGTGCCGCGTTCAAGAGATACTTCACGCGGAAGGATAAGAACTCGCGCAAGGCGGTTGAAACCGGCCCCTTCTACTCGATGTTGCATTCAACCCCAGAAAGCTCCTCCATCGGCAACTGGCGGAGCTATCGGAGAAGGCGCATAAGCTCGCTGACGGTGAGGAATGGCAGGAACTTGCCGAGGTGGAGGAGAAGATAGACCTCCTCGTGG
>MVCR01000006.1 GCA_002050035.1 Planctomycetales bacterium 4484_113
CCACGATGAAGCTCTTCCTCGCACAGCGCAACTTCACCGTCGGCGACTTCGACGGCAACCGCGAGCTCATCCTCGCGGCGCTGGATGCGGCTGCCGATGCGGCCGCTGATGTGGTGCTGCTTCCCGAGCTTGCGACCTGCGGCTATGCGCCACAGGACTTGCTGCTGGAAACTGCATTCGTGGAGGCGAACCTGCGCGTGCTCGATGAAATCATCGCCGCAAGCGCGAAGCATCCGCGGCTTCTCGCAGTCGTCGGCTTCGTGGAGAAGACGGATGCGGGAATCCACAATTCCGCGGCGCTGATTGCCGATGGGAAGCTTGTCGGCACGCAGGCGAAGACGCTGCTTTCATCCTACGATGTCTTTGACGAGGAAAGATACTTCGAGCCCGCGCGCGGCTGGCATATCTTCGACTGGCAGGGCGTGAAGCTGGGCGTCTCCATCTGCAAGGATTTGCGGGAGGAGGAATACGCGGTCAAAGTCGTGCCGGAGCTCTGCAAGTTAGGCGCAGAGCTCATCGTCAACATCAGCGCGTCGCCGTTTCGTCCCGGCAGGTTGCTTGAGCGGGTGGAGCTTCTGCGACGGCGTGCGACAGAGAATGGAGTGCCCATCGCCTACTGCAATCTCGTGGGTGGGCAGGACGAGGTGATCTGTGATGGCGGCTCGATGGCTGTGGGACGCGATGGGAGACTGGCAGCCTGCGCTCCGACCTTCGAGGAAGCGGATGTCATGGTGGAGTTCGACCCCGCAAGCGGAGATTTCATCGGCAGCACCGAACCACCGGTGGTCGTCAAAGAAGCCGACCTGTTTCATGCGCTTGCGCTGGGGGTGCGCGATTTCGTGCTCAAGCAGGGCTTCAGCCAGGTGGTCATCGGGCTTTCGGGGGGCATTGACTCATCGCTCGTGGCGGTCATCGCCGCTGATGCGCTCGGTGCGCAGAACGTCCTAGGCGTCGCCATGCCGTCGAAGCTGAGTAGCGCGCATTCGCTGGAAGACGCGCAGGCGCTGGCGGAGAACCTCGGCATTGACTTCAAGGTGATGCCGATTGAAGAGAGCATCGCGGTCGCCGAGAAGCGGTTCGCCGATACCTTCGGCGGCTATGAGAAAAGCGTCACGCGGGAGAACTTGCAGGCGCGCGAGCGCGGGAAGATTCTGATGGAGATTTCCAACGACCAGAATCGCTTCGTCCTCGCGCCGGCGAACAAGACCGAATATGCGCTGGGCTATTCCACGCTTTACGGCGATATGGCGGGGGCGCTCGCGCCCATCGCCGACCTCAGCAAGCTGGAAGTCTATGCGGTGTCTCGCTGGGCGAATGAGAACCTGGGCGCGCCGATTCCGCAGCGTGTGCTGACGAAGACGCCCTCGGCGGAACTGGCAGAGGGCCAGGTGGATCCGTTCGACTACGAGGTCATCTCGCCGCTGGTGGACGCGATCATCGAGGAGCGCGCGGGCTTGACCGAGCTTGTCGCCAAGGGTTTCCCCGAGACGGAAGCGAGGCGATGCCTGCGGCTGACACGCCAGGCGGAGTTCAAGCGCCGCCAGGCGCCGCCGATGCTGAAAGTCACCAAGAAAGCCTTCGGCATCGGTCGCAAGATGCCGATAGTGAACCGGTATGGGGGGTAGCCAAACCCACTTGCCCCAGCCGACGCGATAGGGTATACTGTAAGTAATCCACTAGTTGGAGGTGGATGACCGTTAAGGTCATCGGAGGATGCCCCGCAAGGGGCGTTCTCTTTTCAGGGTAGCAATTTCTTGCCAAAGCCCCAGATGGCTCCGGCAGACTTATCCCTGCGGTACTTAGTTCGTTCAAGAATCTCAACAATTCTATCGCCGAAGACCTCACGACCTTGCGGGATTAGTTCTTTTTCGCGCAGGATATGTTTTTGAGACGGATAAGCAATCAAGTCAGCAAGCTGGAGTCCCGCTATATCCGCGGCTTTGGGCTTAACTTTCAGTTCCCTAGAGGTCAGCCGAGATTGCCACATCTCATGAGCGACGAAGTCCGTCCCCTCACTGTACAATCGAGAGTAACATTGCTTCAATTTCAGGTCCTCTTTACCGCCCCGGCTCTCCGCCATCACGTCTCCCCGTGCGTCCGATTCGTCGAGATGAAGCACAAACCTTTCAACGAGAACCTGCATACAATAGTGGTATGGATGATGTCGCCACACCCGATATTGTTCGCGGTGGGCGAGCTTGTCGATGACCACTGTTACCACCACGAAGTCCCAGCGCGTGAGGGCTTCAAGAAGCCAATGGTTGAACTCAGCCTCCGAGTCAGCGTCCCGCAGGACTTTGAAAGGACCTCGTCTGTCGATGATGTCTTTCCTGTGCAGAATCACCGGTTCGTCAGGGTCGCCGCGGAAAAAGCGCCTCTTCATTTCTGCAAGCTCCGGCTTGACCACGTTACGCATGTGCTCGGATTCCACCATCACCCCCGTCAAGCTGAGGAAGCGCTGGTTGGGGTCTTCCGCATGTTTCAGGTCGTGGTTGCCCACCTCGTCCACGTACATTCTGAAGAGCGACATCATTTGAGAGTATACACAATGCTGGGAACTGGAACCGAGTGAAAGGTAACCGGTCGCAAGATGCCGATAGTGAACCGGTATGGGGGGTAGAAGGCTTGGTCTATTCACATCGCCACCGGCATTTTGGCGCGGGAGTAGAATGGGTGTGAAGCGATAGAAGGCCTCGCCGCTTGACGAGAACTCGGAACAATGATACGATAATCTAGGTTTTCATTCACCCTTGGGGTGAATGCTTTTCGCAGCGGATGAGGTATAATATTGCGGGTAGAGTTCAAGAGCACGAAACTCAAGAAGCGCTACGAGTCGATAAGGGAGGGCGAAAGGGCGTGGGGTAACGAGGTCGCAAGGCGATATGTCGAGAGGATCGGTATCTTGTACAACATACGAGAAATCGACGACCTGAAAAGCATGCCTCAACTCAAGTACCATCCTCTGACCGGTAACCGTCAAGGGCAGCACGCAATCACGCTCATCAGCAGATGGAGGCTGGTCTTCACTCTTGAGGGTGTGGAACAAGACACCATCAGGATTGAGGAGGTGAGCAAACATTATGGTGACTGAGCGAACAAACAGGGTCTGGCCGGATGTTGCGATTCCACCGGGAGAGCTTCTGCGGGAGACAGTGGAAGCACTCGGAATGACGCAGGCCGAGCTAGCAAGGCGCACCGGGCGCCCAACCCAAACGATAAACGATATCATTCAGGGAAGGACGGAGATCACTCCCGAGACTGCACTGCAACTGGAGAAAGCTCTCGGCAGCCCGGCTTACTTGTGGCTCGGATTGGAGAAGGACTATCGGTTCAACAAGGCGAGGTTGGCTGAGCTCCGGCGCTTGAACTCGCAGGCTAGTATGCTTGCGGCGTTCCCCATCCGCGAGATGGTCAAGTTCGGCTGGATAGAGAGACATCGCGATAAAGCGCGTCAGGTGAAGGAACTCCTGGAGTTTCTCGGAATAGCGTCGTTTGATGAGTTGCGGCGAGTCCAACCCGCAGCTTACCGCAAGTCCCGACTGAAAGAGGCTTCTCCGACTGCTCTTGCCGCGTGGCTCCGCAGAGGTGAGCTCCTAGCACATAGAATCGAGACCGCGCCCTTCGACGAACGGAAACTGAAAGGACAAGTTGGATACTTCCGCTCACTCACACTGAAGCCGCCAGAGGAATTCCAGCAAGAACTGCGCGAAACTTGCGCTCAGTGCGGCGTTGCTTGGGTGATGGTGCCGCATCTGCCCAAGACCTACGTTAACGGGGCAACAAGATGGATGGGAGAGAAGGCAGTCATACAAATGAGCCTGCGATTCAAAACAGATGACATCTTCTGGTTCACCTTCTTCCACGAACTGGGGCACATTCTCCTCCACGGACGGCGTGAGCAGTTTGTGGATCACTGGAAAGGCGATGGTGGAACTGATGCGGCGGAACAAGAAGCCGACAGATTCGCCGCCAACCAGCTCATCAGTCCATCGGATTACAGGAAGCTACCGGTGCACAAGTACCTATCGAAGAATGAGGTTCGCAACTACGCCGCAGAGATAGGTGTCGCGCCAGGCATCATCGTCGGACGACTGCAACACGACGGCAAGCTCTCGCAGAAGATGATGAACGACCTCAAGCGGAAGTTCGAGTTCAGGCAACAGGATTAGAGCCCTCCGTTATCCTCCCTCTTCGCCATCCGCTTCCCCCGTCAATGCCAACTCGCGCTACTCCGCCGGCGAGCACGCTGCTTCGGCTTCTTTCACGCGCGTCGGGGAGACGGTATAATGTATGCGGCGCAGACGTGGCGCAGTCCACCGAGGCGGAGTTCGCTATGGATAAGAACACACTTCTGCAGGAGGCGAGGCAGCGGCTGGCCGCGCTGACCGAAGAGCGGCTGCGCGTGGTCAACGATTTCCTGGCGTATCTTCTGGAGCGGGAGGAATCCGAAGCCACCGCGGAGCTGCTCGCTATCCCCGGATTCGAGGAAGCGTTCCAGCAGGCGCTGCGCGAAGCTGAAGCCGGGGAAGTCACCGCTTTCAGCAAACTGCGGCGCGATGTATGAGCTGCTACTGACACGGAATGCGCACCGTAGCTTCGACGCGGCGGACAAGAAGCTTGCTGCCAGGCTCAAGCGATGTTTCGAACAACTTCGCGACCACCCCCTGGCGGGACCGAATGTCCGCCGTCTTCGCGGCAAGCTTGAAGGCTGCTACCGCTACCGCGTGGGTGACTGGCGCGTGGTCTACCAGGTGAACGAGGAGACTCGTACAGTGACGGTGCTGCTCATCGTACATCGAAGCAAAGCGTATTAGCGGCGAGAGCGCTTTCTGTTGCTCCATGACGCCCTGCGTTCCTCCTCTCGCACCAGAAGCACGCAAAGCCACCGGAAGGCGAGCTTTCACGCCGAGCGGGCGGGACCGGTTTCCACTCCACCCATCGGCTACAATCTAGGCGCGATGGGGAAGGCGCGCGAAAAACCGCTGGTCATCATCGTCGGTCGCCCCAACACCGGCAAGAGCACGCTCTTCAACCGGCTCATCGGGCGGCGGCTGGCGATTGTCGATGAGCTTCCGGGCGTGACCCGCGACCTCATCGCCGGCGAGTGCGAATGGAACGGCGCGCACTTCGATGTCATCGACACCGGCGGCATCGGCAAGGAGAGCGAAGACCCGCTCCAGGAGCTGGTCGCCGCACGCACCTGGGAGACCGTCGCCGACTGCGACCTCATCATCTTCGTCACCGATGCGAGAGCCGGCATCTCCGAGGGAGAGCTTGAATTTCGCCGCGTGCTGATGCGGCTGGGCAAGCCGGTCATCCTCGCGGTGAATAAGGTTGACCACATAACCCACGAAGCGGCGGCGGCGGAGTTCTACGGGCTCGGCATTGAGCCGACGGTGCTTATCAGCGCCATCAGCGGTCGCCGCGTGGATGAGCTCTGCGATGCGATGAAGGCGTCGGTGGACTGGCAGCGCTTTCCCGATGCGATAACTGTCGCGCCGCCGAAGCGAAAGCGAAGGGGGAAGGTGCGAGAAGAGGAAGCTGCGCCGTCCACGGAGGAGGAAGCGCAACCCTCCATCGTCGTCATCGTGATGGGGAAGCAGAATGTGGGCAAGTCCAGCCTTGTCAATGCGCTTCTGGCGGAGGACAAGATCCTTGTCTCCGAGCTTCCCGGCACCACCCGCGACGCCATCAGCGCAGCGTTTGAATACGAAGGTCGGCGCTTCGAGCTAACCGACACCGCGGGGATGCAGAAGCTCTCGCGGATGGATGATGTGGACTACTACTCTTTCACGCGAGCCGACCGCGCCGCGAGGATGGGCGAGGTGTGCCTCTTGGTGCTGGATGCCGAGCGCGGCGTCGAGGAGATGGACAAGCGCGTCGCCAAGCGCATCGAGGATTACGGTCGCGGAGTCGTTATCGCGCTGAACAAGTGGGATCTCTTTGAGGATAGCGAAGCCACGAGGGCGGCGATGACCGAGCACGTATTCGGGGAGCTAACGAAGCTCACCTTCGCTCCGCTCGTGTTTGTCAGCGCGCTTGAGGCGACCGGATTGGGCGAGCTGATGGAGGCGATAGTCTCGGCGCACGCGAATTTCCAGCGGAAGGTGAATCCGCAGGCGCTGCGCGAGGTCATCGACGAGGAGACGACCATCTATCCCCCGCCGGTGGTGAAGAACCGCAATCTGGAGTTCCACGCGGTGCGGCAGGCGAGAAGCGCGCCGCCGACCTTCGTCTTCGACATCAACGACGAGAAGCTGCTGCGGCAGGCGTATCGCAACTTCCTGGAGAACACGCTCAGGCGTCACTTCGAGCTGACCGGCACGCACATCCGCCTGCGCTTCCGCGAGGTGAAGCGCGGCAAGAAAACCCGCAAGCGGAAGAAATAGCTAACTGGCGCGATATCCGATCGCCCGACGACTCCGACGACCTTGAGGAACATTGGAGCCTGCTCTTCGGTCGCGATTGGCCGTGTGGGGAGGATGGTCACTTCAGTTTTGCCTCAATTCCACCATTCCTGCTTGCCGAGCCTGGGCGGCTTCCGAGCCCGGCTCATCCGCCAGCGCATCGCCCACCGATAGCGCGAGCGTCAAGCGTAGCACAGGGAAAATGAAGAGCCATCTTCTCAGCATCAGGGAACTTCCAAACACCGAATTCGCGTGATGCTATTCTAACACCCCCTCTATGCAGCAGGCGAAAGAAAAGCAAGGCATCCTCTTCATCTGCATCGGCAATTCCTGCCGGTCGCCAATGGCGGAGGCAATCTGCCGGCATCTCGCCGGAGATAGCGTGGCGGTGTTCTCCGCCGGAGTCGCGCCCGTGGGCGAGATTGCAGCCGGCACACGTGAAGTTCTTGCCCAGCACGGCATCAGCGCCGAGGGCTTGCGCTCCAAGCATACCGACGAAGTGCCGCTAGAGCAGGTCGGGCTCATCGTGAGTCTGGAATTCAGCTATCCCGTAGAGCGAGTATTCGGCGGTGAAGTTCCCGCCCGCTGTGAGAACTGGGACATCCCCGACCCCGTCGGCGGGTCAAGCGAAGATTACGAGCGTGTCCTGGCGATTCTGCAAGAGAAGGTAACTGCGCTGCTCAAGCGGGAAGGGCTGTTCCCGTCCGGCTAGTGCAAGCTACTCCGCATCAGCCGTCTTAGATGTAGGATGCTTTGCTTCCTTCTCGCTCTCCTTCTCCTTTTCCTTCTTGGGCGTGATGTCCTTGCCCGAGCTTGATGAGCCTCCCGACCCGTGGTTTGACCGATGGTCGGTGGAATAGAAGCCGGAGCCTCTGAAGATGACTCCCGGCGCGGAAATAATTCGCCTTGCCCTCGCACCGCAATGCGGGCACTTGCGCACGCCGTTATGCGAGAAGCTGGTAAACACCTCGAAGGTGTAACCGCACTTTTCGCATCTGTACTCGTAGATGGGCATCGCTTTGTCCTCCAGACGGAGGCGGCGGGAACTAACCCGCACCCTCCTTCGCAGCGACGGTGAAGCGGAACTCGCCGTCGGCAAAATCTACTACCACGCGAGAGCCCTCGCTTATTTCACCCGCGATGAGCTTCTGCGAAAGCGGGCTGCCGATGAACCGCTGGATTGCGCGCTTCATCGGGCGCGCGCCGAAGCTGGGATTATATCCTTCCTCCGCAAGCTGTTCAAGCGCGGCATCCGTCAGCTCCATCTCCACTTCGCGCTCCGCCAGCCGATTCCGCAGGTCATCCACGCGCAGGAGCGCAATCTGCTTCACCTGCTCCCGCGTCAGCGGATGGAAAACCACAATCTCGTCAATGCGATTGAGGAACTCCGGACGCATCGTTTTCTTCAGCAGATTGAGCGCGGTCTCACCCGCCTGTTCGTGGAACTCCCGCAGGGCTTCGCGGGAGGTCTCGTGGCTTCTGAATCCGAGGCGGCCGCCTTCGGCAATCTCCGCAATCTCGGAGCTGCCGATGTTGCTGGTCATAATCACCACCGTGTTCTTGAAGTTCACGGTTACGCCCTTGTTGTCGGTCAGCCGCCCATCATCCAGCACCTGCAGCAGGATGTTGAACACATCCGGATGCGCCTTCTCAATTTCGTCGAGCAGCACGATGGAGAAGGGCTGGCGCTTCACCCGCTCGGTGAGCTGTCCACCTTCTTCATAGCCGACATAGCCCGGCGGCGCTCCCACCAGCCGCGAAACGCTGTGCTTCTCCATATACTCGCTCATATCGATGCGCACGATGGCATCGGTGCTGCCGAAGAGGAAATCCGCCAGCACCTTCACCAGCTCGGTCTTCCCCACGCCGGTGGGACCGAGGAAGATGAACGATCCCAGCGGTCGGTTGGGATCTGCCAGCCCGCTCTTCGCCCGCCGGATGGTCTCGGATACCAGGTGCACCGCTTCCTTCTGTCCGACAATGCGCTTGCCCAGTTCTTCCTCCATCCGCAGCAGGCGGTCGCTTTCCGCCTCCGTGAGGCGTGTTACCGGCACGCCGCTCCACTGGCTTACGACCTCGGCAATCACCTCCGGCGTCGCCACCGCATTGCTGCCGGCATCCTTGAGCCGTGCTCTCTCCGCCTCCATTTCTTTCGCCAGCCGAGACTCCTCCTGCTTGTAGCGCGCTGCGGTCTCGTAATCCTCCTTCTCCGCCGCCTGCCGCTCCTGCTCCTGCAGTTTCTGAAGCTGCGATTCCAACTCGGTAATGCGGGCGGTTTCAGACAGCGCCCGTAGGCGCGCCCGCGCCGCCGCCTCGTCAATCACATCGATGGCTTTGTCCGGCAGGAAGCGACCGGTGATGTAGCGCGTGGACAGTTTCACCGCCGCCTCCAGCGCGTCATCCGGTATTTTCAAGTGATGATGCTCTTCGTACTTCTCCCGAATGCCGCGCAGAATCGCCAGCGTATCCTCCGGTGAGGGTTCCTCCACCATTACCGGCTGGAAGCGCCGCTCCAGCGCCGGATCCTTCTCGATATGCTTGCGGTATTCGGTGATGGTGGTCGCCCCGATCGCCTGCAGGTCTCCCCGAGCCAGTGCCGGCTTGAGGATATTGCTCGCATCGATGGCGCCCTCCGCAGCCCCCGCTCCGACGACCGTGTGCAGCTCGTCAATGAACAGAATCACGCTGCGCTTGCGCTTCACGATTTCGTCCAGTACCGCTTTCATCCTGTCTTCGAATTCGCCACGGAACTTGGTGCCCGCCACCAGACCCGCCATATCCAGTTGCAGCACGTGCTTGTCCAGCAGCGGCTCCGGCACGCGCTTCTGCGCAATCTTTAGCGCCAGCCCTTCAACAATCGCGGTCTTGCCGACACCGGGGTCGCCGATGAGCACGGGGTTGTTCTTGGTGCGCCGCGAGAGGATCTCAATCACGCGCTGCATCTCCGGCTCGCGTCCGATGATGGGGTCAATCTTGCCCTGGCGCGCCTTCTCGGTGAGGTCAACCGTGAAGCGCTTGAGCGCCTGGTAGGTTTCCTCCGCCTGTGCCGAATCCACGCGCCGGTATCCGCGAATCTCCTTGAGCCCCGCCAGCACTTTCTCCTTCGTAAGTCCCAGCGAGCTCAGCACCCGATAGGCGGCTCCTTCCCGCAGCTCAAACATCCCCAGGAGCAGATGTTCGGTACCTACAAACTCGTCGCCCATCTGCTTCGCTTCCTCAAAGGCGAGGTCAAAAAGACGCGCTGCTGGCGGGGTCACATAGATCTGCCCCACTCCGCCTGCAACTTCCACCTGCGGTCGGTGGGTCACCGCGCCACGAATCTTGTCCAGCGCCTTCTCCGCATCCACCCCTGCTTGCCGCAGGAGCTCCGGCAGAATCGATTCTTCGACAAAAGCAATCCCGTAAAGCACGTGCTCGGTATCGAGCTGCACCTGCTTGGTATCGAGCAGAATCTCCTGCGCCTTCTGCAGCGCCTGCTTCGCCTTATCAGTGAATTTCTCGAAAGGAATCATTAGGTCCCATTCTCCTCGGTGGTCTTTTTCCCCTTCCCCTTCGAAGGCGATTCTACCGGCACGCGCCTGCGCACCATCAAGCCCTCGCCAGGCACAGCCGCCTTCACCAGTCCGAACTCCGAGCCTTCAAGGAACGACAGCGCTCGCTGACGCACCGGTTCATCCAGTTGCGCCAGCAGCGCGCGCATCAAGCGTTCCATCTCGACGATCTGATCCTGCATGCGCAGCACGACTTCCACACCCGCCGGATTCACGCCCATATCCCGCGTGAGCACAAGAATGAACCGCAGGCGCTCGATATCCTCGGGCGAGTACATGCGCGTGCCGCCAGCGGTTCGTCGCGGGTGGAGCAAGCCCTCGCGTTCGTATTCCCGCAGCGTCTGCTGATGCAACCCGAACATGCGTGCGACCGCGCCAATGGTCAGAAGCGGTTCTTCGTTTGCTGCCGGTTGTTTATCCCGTTTCCCCATGACTCTAGAAGCCGAATTTCCTCAGTCGCGGATTCTGCGGGTTTGCCGCGCCGAACTCGCGTATCAACTCGCGGCTGTGCATGTCCACACCCACCGGCGGGACGATTTCTATCCGCGCGTAGAGATCGCCGTGTCCCGCCTTTCCCAAATGCGGGAAGCCCTTGCCTCGCAGGCGAAACACCTTTCCGCTGGGCGTCCCCGGAGGTATACGCAGCCTCACGTGCTTCTCCAGAACCGGTATCTCCAACTCTGCACCTAACACGGCTTCCGTCACCGTGATGGGCACGTCCAGATACAGATTATCGCCTTCGCGCCGAAAATACGGATGCTTCCGCACCTGCACGTTAAGCAGCAGGTCGCCATAGGGTCCGCCGTTCCTGCCGGGCAACCCCTTGCCCGGCACCCGCACCTTGCTGCCCGTGTGCACGCCCGGCGGGATGCGCACTTCCAGCTTCTCCAGTTTGGACTCGCGGCCGGTGCCTCGACACTTCATACACACCTTGCCGGGTATCTGACCGGTGCCTCCGCAACGGGGACAGACGCGGGCGCCCAGACCCATCATGGAACGCTTGCCAGCAATCTGCCCGCTGCCACCGCATACTGGACACGTCTGCGGCTGAGAGCCCGGCTCAGCTCCAGTGCCGCCGCAGCGCGAGCAGAGCACCTCGCGGTTCACCTTGATGTTCACCGCAGTGCCCTTGGCGGCATCGATAAAGTCGACGGTTACATTCTGATAGATGTCAGCGCCCTTTTCTGGCACCGCCTGCGAAGGTCGCCGCGTCCGTGTGGTGCGCCCGAAGAGATCGCTGATAACGTCGTCGAAGTCGCCGAAAGACCCGCCTCCGGCACCGAAGGTGCGCACGAACTCATCCCAGTCCATAGTACGGTAGCGAGCGTCCCTGCCTCCCGCCGAAGCACCTCCAGGCGTGCCCATATGTCGGAAGAAATCGCTTCCATAGCGATCGTAGTCCCTTCGCTTCTCGGGGTCTGAGAGGATGGAGTAAGCCGCCTGAATCTCCTTGAACTTCTGCTCCGCCTGAGGATTGCCAGGATTCATATCGGGATGGTACTTGCGGGCGAGCTTCCGATAGGCGGCTTTGATCTCCCGCTCGCTGGCGCCTCGGCTCACCCCGAGAATCGAATAGATGTCCTTATCCTTCGTCGGAGGCATCCTTGTCTCCATCACTCTCCTGCGGCGGCGCTTCCTCACCCTCCGCATCACCCTCTGGCAGCAGCACTTTCACCGTCGCCGGTCGAACCACCCGCTGCCCGATTCTCACTCCCGGCTGATAGATCTCACCCACCGTCTCGGTGTTGACGTCGGACGATTCCTCCTTGTGCAGCGGCTGATGCAGTTGCGCGTCAAAGGGAACCCCCGCCTCGGCAATGGGTGTAACCCCGTATTTCGCCAGCACACGCTCGAACTGAGCGACAGTGCGACGCAGTCCAGCCAGCAGGGGATTGTCCTCATCCGATTCACTAGCGTAAGCGCTGACCGCATGGGCAAAGCTGTCCATAACGGGCAGCAGGTCAACTATCAGCGCCTCAACCGCCAGACGCCGAGTCCCCTCCTGCTCGCGCTCCATCCGCCGCTTGAAGTTAATGAGTTCGGCGCGCGCTCGCTGAGCAAGGTCCAGGTATTCCTGGCTCTGCTCGCGGGCGCGGGCTAGCTGCTCCTCGAGACTGGCCGGCTCCGCTTCCGTCACATCTTCGGGAGAGGGCATGGAAGCCGGAGCTTCGTCCTCGGAAGGCGCAGCACCTTCCGCAGGGACAAGTTCATCCGGTCCCGGCCCGTTTCCACTCGCGGCATCCGCCTTCCGTTTTGTCTCATCTGCACCTTCAGGAATCATCATAATTACTCCACGGGAGAAGCCCGGAGGGAGCCGGCAAGCCCCCTCCGGGCGGATAGGCTTTCTACTTGATGCTGACCTTCTTGGGTTTCACCTCTTCCTTCTTCGGCAACTCCACCTCAAGAACGCCGTCCTGATAGGTCGCCTTGATGTTGTCCACGTCCACCGAGCCGGGGAGCGTGAACGCGCGGTAGAACTTGCCGTAGCTCCGCTCGACGAAATGGTAGTCTTCCTTCTTCTCTTCCTTCGAGAAACTGCGCTCGCCCGTGACGACGAGCTGGTTGTTCTCCACCGAGATATCGATGTCCTCCTTCTTCATCCCGGGGAGATCAGCCTTGAGATAGAAGGCTTTCTCGTCCTCCTTGACATCGGCTCGCGGCGCCCACCGGGCGAGCGAACCTTTGCCCTCCATCGAGCTCTCCTCGAAGAAGTCGCCAAAGAGACGATCCAGCTCGTCCCTCAGGGTTCTCACAGGATGTTCCCTCCCAAAGATTCTCATCAGTGACATGGTAAGTTACCTCCTTTTTCTCGTGGTTTAATCAACTTCCTTATAGTCGGCATCGACGACATCGCCGTCGCCACCAGACTGTTCGCTTGTTTCGGTGCTGGGTTCAGCCTCCGGCGCCGCAGATCCGGGCTGCTGCGCTCCTGCCTCCCGATACATATACTCGGCGAGCCGATAGCTCGCCTGGAGCAAGACATCGCTCTTCGCCTTGATATCATCGACATTCTTGCTCTCCATCGCTTTCTTCAGGTCTTCCAGCGCTCGTTCAGTCGCCTGACGGTCGGCATCCGGAATCTTGTCGCCCTGCTCGCGCAGAGTTTTCTCCGTCTGGTAGATGAGGCTGTCCGCCTTATTGACCGCATCGGCTTCCTCGCGCTTGCGACGGTCTTCTTCCGCATGCTCCTGGCTTTCCCGTACCATCCGCTCGATTTCCTGCTCAGAGAGATTGGTCGAGCCGGTAATGGTTATCTTCTGCTCCTTGTTCGTTGCCAGGTCTTTGGCTGAGACGTTCACAATACCGTTAGCATCGATGTCAAAAGTCACTTCAATCTGCGGAACCCCGCGTGGAGCCGGGGGAATGCCAACCAGGTGGAATTTGCCAAGGCTCTTGTTGTACGCCGCCATCTCGCGCTCGCCCTGAAGCACGTGAACTTCCACCGAAGTCTGATTGTCTGCCGCGGTGCTGAAGATCTCGCTTTTCTTCGTCGGAATCGTGGTGTTGCGTTCGATGATTTTCGTGAAAACGCCACCGAGAGTCTCGATGCCCAACGACAGCGGGGTCACATCCAGCAAGAGCACGTCCTTCACTTCGCCCTTGAGCACCGCCCCTTGAATGGCAGCTCCAACCGCGACCACCTCATCCGGATTAACGCTCTTGCTCGGCTCCCGTCCGGTGAGTTTCTTTACCAGCTCCTGCACCGCCGGGATCCGAGTGGAACCGCCTACGAGAAGGACCTGGTCCACTTCACCCGCGCTCAGACCGGCATCGCTCATCGCCTGCTTCACCGGTCCAACCGTTTTCTCCAGCAGGTCATCGATGAGCTCCTCGAACTTCGCACGGGTGAGCGTGGCATCCAGATGCTTGGGGCCCTCCGCGTCGGCGCTGATGAAGGGCAGGCTGATGTCGGTGGTGGAAGAAGAGGAAAGCTCGATTTTCGCCTTCTCCGCGGCTTCCTTCAACCGTTGCAGCGCCCGCGGATCCTTGCGCAGGTCAATCCCGTAATCTCGCTGGAAGTCCTCCGCCAGCCAGTCCACAATGCGGTTGTCGAAATCATCACCGCCAAGGTGATTGTTGCCGCTGGTGGACTTGACTTCAAAGACTCCCTCGCCGATTTCCAGCACCGAGACGTCGAAAGTGCCTCCGCCGAGATCGAACACGAGGATCTTCTGCTCCTTCTCGCTCTTATCGAGCCCGTAGGCAAGCGCCGCCGCGGTCGGCTCATTGATAATGCGCAGGACTTCAAGACCTGCGATCTTGCCGGCATCCCGGGTCGCTCGCTTCTGCGAATCCTCGAAGTAAGCCGGCACCGTGATGACCGCCTGCGTCACCTGCTCTCCAAGATACGCGGATGCATCGCGCTTCAGCTTCTCCAGGATCATCGCCGATATCTCCTGCGGCGTGTACTCCTTGTCGTCGATCTTGACCCTGTAATCAGAACCCATCTTGCGCTTGATCGAAAGCACAGTCCGCTCGGGGTGCACCACCGCCTGCCGCTTTGCCGCCGGACCGACGATGCGTTCGCCCTGCTTGCTGATGTGCACAACGGAAGGAGTTGTGCGACCGCCTTCTGAGTTAGGAATGACCTTGGCTTCGCCGCCTTCCATGACGGCGACGCACGAATTGGTTGTTCCCAGGTCAATGCCGATTACCTTTGCCATATTCACACCTCAGTTGGGTTATTGCCCAGGACGGCGATGCACCGCAGCACCTGCCCAGGGAGCCGGAGCGTATCTTAGTCGCACCGACTAATATTATATATAGCACAGAGCCGCAGATTATTCTACCGCTCACCGGCAAAATCCAGAAATTTCTCCCCATGCCAAGAAATCCCAGTTTCCCGCCCCTAATCCCTGGGGCGAAGCTAATGCGAACAAACATCTCGCCAACCGCGTCAACGCGTATAGAATAGCCGCCTCTGGCTTGCGGTAGAATATCGGTAGAGCAGAGGCGGTAATCCAACTTGCTTAATGGAGGCGAAAAACATGATGACTAGCGGTGAGAAGTTCTGGCGCGTTTTCGCCGTTGTTCTTCTGGTTGTCTTGGCACTGGTGATTGTCTACCAGGTTTCGGTAACGCAGAATCTGCGGTCGGCACCGGTGCTCCAGACTGATGGAGCCAACTACGCGACCGCTGCGCGCTTCCCCTCCCCGCCCGCCAAGGCGGATGAGGGAGCGGAAGGAGCATCATACTGGATTGCCGACCTGGTGGAGCGGGCGCTCCCCTTCGTGGTAAATGTGAAGGTTGAAGGCAAGCAGGAGCAGTCCGCCATCTTCAAGGAATTCAAGTCGCCCGACGGGGAGAACCGGAACGATCAATTCAACCCCTTTCAGGACATATTCCCCTTCGGCTTCGAATTCAAGTTCCCACAAGACCTGCCCAAGGTACCGATCAAGGGCGTGGGTAGCGGGTTTATCGTTTCCGCGGACGGCTACATCGTGACCAACGCTCACGTGGTGGAGGATGCCGACAAGATAACCGTCACCCTCAACGATGGTTCAACCTACGATGCCAAGCGTGTAGGCACCGACGCGCTCAAGGACATCGCGGTACTGAAGATAAAGGCAAAAGACCTGCCCGTAGCCACGCTCGGCGACTCGGACAAGGTGCGTATCGGCGAGCCGGCAATCGCCATCGGCAGCCCCTTCGGGCTGGAAGCTACCGTTACAGCCGGCATCATCTCCACCACCGCCCGCGATCCCTCGGAGCTCCAACTGCCGGTGGATTCACGCCGCGTCCAGAAGCTGATTCAGACCGACGCCGCCATCAATCGGGGCAACTCCGGCGGACCCCTGCTCAACGCCAAGGGCGAAGTCATCGGCGTCAACCAGGCGATTCTGCCCTATGCGCAACGCATCGGCTTCGCCATCCCCATCAACGAAGTGAAGTCCACCATTGAGCAGATTATCAAGGAGGGCAAGGTCACCTATCCCGCCATCGGCGTGGTTATCCAGGAGATTACCAAGGACACCTACAAGGAGCTGAAGATAGACCTCGACCACGGCGTCTACGTGTGGCAGGTGAACGCGGGCGGTCCGGCGGACAAGGCGGGGCTGGCACCGGGCGATGTCATTCTCCAGATTAACCAGGTGAAAGTCCTGAAATCCAACGACCTGATTGGCGAAGTCCAGAGGCACAAGGTGGGCGACCGGGTTACACTGCTGGTGGCGAAGGAAGGAAAGAAGGAGCGCCAGATCAAAGTCGCAGTGATACTCGGCGAGCTCGACGTCAAGGATCTGAGCTTCCGCAGGTAGCGCAGCCCGATAGAGAGCTTCTTGACGAGGCACGCGAACCGCGCCGTATGTTAAGATGATAGAAGGCGGGCGCTCACATCGCCTGGCGCCCGCAGACAGTCTATGAACCCGCGAGTGATACAGGTGCTGCTCATCGTCGGCCTGGGGCTGCTGCTGCTCTGGGTGTTCTTCAGGCTCCCCGGAGCCGGTCGCACCAAGATCGATTACACGCAGCTCGTTACCTACATTCAGCAGGGCGAGGTGCAGAAACTCGTCATCAATAAGGATGCCGAAACTGCACAGGGAGACCTCAAGCCGGTAGCGAGTTCGGAAGGGGTGAAACTGGCCCGTCGCTTCCAAACCGACATACCAAAAGACCCCTCGGAGCTAATCGCACTGGCAACGGAGAAGGGAGTTCCCGTTGAGCTCACGCGCGCCTCCGCCTGGAGCAGTTTCTTCTCCCTCAACTCCCTGCTGCTTATGGGGATGATCCTGATTCCGGTCCTCTTCTTCTGGTTCCTCATCTCCCGACAGATGCAGGGAGGCGGCTCATCCCAGGCGTTCAACTTCGGCAAGTCTCGCGCCCGTATGGTGAACCCTGAGAAGACTCGCATCACCTTCTCAGACGTCGCCGGACTCGACGAGGTGGTGGACGAGTTGAGAGAAGTCGTTGATTTCCTCAAAGACCCGACGAAGTACCAACGCCTCGGCGCCGAGATTCCCAAGGGCGTCATTCTGCTCGGCCCGCCCGGCTCCGGCAAGACGCTCCTGGCAAAGGCAATTGCGGGAGAGGCTAACGTGCCCTTCTTCTACATCAGCGGGAGCGACTTCGTGGAGATGTTCGTCGGCGTGGGGGCGGCACGGGTGAGAGACCTGTTCGACCAGGCGAAGCGGCGCGCGCCCTGCCTTGTGTTTGTGGACGAACTTGACGCGGTAGGGCGTCATCGTGGAACCGGCATCGGCGGGGGGCACGATGAGCGCGAGCAGACGCTGAACCAGCTCCTAGTGGAAATGGACGGATTCGAGCCCAACTCCGGCGTTATCGTGCTTTCCGCCACCAACCGCCCGGACGTGCTTGATCCGGCGCTTCTGCGCCCCGGTCGTTTCGACCGCCGCATCGTGGTGGACAATGCCGACGCCAAGGGCAGAGAGAACATCCTGAAGATTCACCTCAAGAACAAGCCACTGGCTTCCGATGTTGACATTGCGGTTATCGCCCGGCGCACCCCCGGCTTCTCCGGCGCCGACCTGAGGAATGTGGCTAATGAGGCAGCACTGCTTGCCGCCCGCAAGAACCACAACCACGTGTCGATGGCCGACCTTGAAGAGGCGGTTGACCGTGTGCTTGCCGGACCCGAGCGTCGCAGCAAAGTCATTACAGAGAAAGAGCGCAAGATTATCGCCTATCACGAGCTGGGGCATGCCATCGTCGCCTATCAGCTTCCGGGCACTGACCCGGTGCACAAAGTGAGCATTATCCCGCGCGGGCTGGCGCTGGGCTACACGCTGCAACTTCCGGAAGAGGATACTTTCCTGCTCAGCCGCGAGCAATTGCTGAATCGCATCAGCGTGCTCCTGGGCGGACGCACCAGCGAGGAACTGGTCTTCGGACAGATCACAACCGGCGCGGCCAACGACTTCGAACGTTCCACCGAGCTGGCGCGGGAGATGGTGACCCGCTTCGGTATGAGCGACGAGCTGGGCCCGCTGACCTTTGGCAAGAAAGACGCCAGCATGTTCCTTGGCAAAGCACTGATGGAGGATCGCAATTACTCCGAGATGATCGCCTCGAAAATCGACCAGGAGGTCAAGCGCATCATCACCGAATGCCACCAGCAGGCGCGGGATGTGCTCGAACGCTCGCGGGAAGCGCTTGACCGCATTGCCACCGTTCTGATCGACCGCGAAACCCTCGACCGCGCCGAGTTCGAGCAACTGATGAAGCAATACGAGCGACAGGAAGAGGCTCCCGCGCCCGTCTGAACATTGAGATGAGCACCAAAGCGATAGACCGCAAACGCATTGAGCGCGCCGTCCGCGAAATCCTCCTCGCCATCGGCGAAGACCCCGAGCGGGAGGGGCTGAGGGAGACCCCGCGTCGCGTTGCTGAAATGTACGAGGACATCCTCGGCGGCGTGCGCGAAGACGGCTACGAGCTCATCCGCGCCTCGCTCTTCACCGAGAAACACAGCGAGCTGGTGCTGCTGCGCGGCATCAGCTTCTTCTCCATCTGCGAGCACCACCTGCTTCCCTTTATGGGCGTCGCCCACATCGCATACATCGCCAAGGGACAGATCGTGGGGCTTTCCACCATCCTGCGCGCCTTCTCCCAGCTCTGCCGCCAGCCGCAGATCCAGGAACGCCTCACCTGGCAGATGGCGGATATGATGTACGACACTCTGAAGCCGCACGGAGTGGCGGTGGTGCTGGAAGCGCGACATCTCTGTATGGAGCTCATAGGCGTGAAGAAGCCCGGCACCATCGTTACGACCTCCGCGCTGCGGGGCATTTTCCATAAGAACGAAGGCTCGCGCCAGGAGCTCTTTAAGCTCATCCAGGGACGCGACAAGGTAGTGTGAGCGACTACGGGGAGCACGAAAGCGTGAACCGGCTCAAGTCTCCGCCGGTTGCGAGTTACCATTCCCGCTATTTCTTCGGTGCGTACTTCTTCAGGTCTTTTTCGGTGATGCGGCGGGCGCCGATGTAGTGGCGCTTGTAGTAAGTATCGGAAAGTGAGTTGATTCTCACTTTGCCGCCAGCGCTGCTCGCGTGGATGAAATTACCGTCGCCAAGATACACCCCGACATGGCTCGGTCCCGGCTTGTAGGTCGTGAAGAAGACGAGGTCGCCCGGGCGCAGGTCTTCCTTGTCCACCGGAGTGCCCATCTGGTAGTACTGCGCCGATGCTCTGCGGGGAATGTTGCGCAGCCCGAACTGGTCGCGCAGCAGGAAGTAAACCAGCCCGCTGCAGTCCATTCCCGAAAGCGACTCCCCACCCCAGCGGTAGGGGATGCCTTTGAGGTCAAGCCCGCGCGCCACCAGCCGCTGCCCGATGCCGCGTCCCGCTGCCAGACCGTAATCGCTCTCCGGAACCAGGTATTGGCTATAGATCCACCCTTCGTCATAGCCGCGCCTGACCAGGCTCCATTTCTCGTCCCGACCCACAACTGAGACGCTGGTGCCCGCGTCAAGCTGCGTGATGATATCGGCGTCCACATTCGGCGTCTTGCGGAAGTTCACCTTGTCGCCAACGACGCGATAGCTCGGAAGCTCCACCGGCTTGACCTGCGCCAGTTTCTTACTCACCCAGCCTTCAAAGCCCTTGGTGGGCGAAACCACCCAGTACCAATCATCCTCTTCGCCTTTAAGCACGAACCGCTCGCCCTGCTTGAGCTGCACCAGAATCTCCGCATCAAGAGCCGGGTTCGACCGCAGATTGACCCTATCGGCGGTTATCTCAACTTCCTTGAGCTGATAGATGAACGAGCCAAAGACATACCCTTTCAGCTTCAGCGACGGCACACTCACGAAATACCACGGACCGGTGAAGCTGACGATATAGACCTTGGTGCCGCGATCGATCACGCGGAAGACTTTCGACTTGAGATCCGGCGCCGCTCTCAGGTTCACGCTATCCGCGGATATGAGTCCGATGGGAGGATGCTCCGGGTCGAAGCTTGCCGCTTCTTCCGGTGGCAGTTCCGGCGGCGAGACGGACTCAATTGTGGCGTCCGCAACTTCCGCCGCAGCGCTGGAGCCAGAGTCATCCGCCGCCACCTGCGAACTCCCAGCCTGCTTCTGCACCTCGATGGCGGAGCCCTGTTTTGCCGCAACCACATCGGACGGCTTGATATTGGAGTAACTCACTATCAGCTTGGTGTCGGCTTTCCCCTCCTCGCCGGTCTTCTCCACCAGCTTCGTCAGCACCCAACCCTTGGCGTCCTTGAGGGGCACGAAGACATAGCTCCACTCGCCCCGCTCCTTGATGACGAAAATCGTGACATCGAGGTCCAGCGTGGTGATGGTGGTGGATTCAACCTGCGGGAGCTTCTTAAGCCTCGCTCCTTCTTCAGCGATGCGCGCAGCCGTTTCCGCTCGCGCACGCGGTGGCGCCGCGAGAAGCAGGAATGCCGCCACGAGGGCGGCGAGCATCAGCGCAATTCGCTCTTTCACCAGCAAAATAACAGTCCTGCGTCTCCGAAGGACCAATCCCAATTATACCAAACGGGCGTCGCCAGTCACTCGTTCCAAGATCCGTGCTGTCCTGCGCCGCCGATACCATATGCGACGCTGCGCGCCGACTCAACGTTCAGCCCTACAGGGGCGTGCCGCCGTCGCAATCCACTCCAGTGCCGTATTCGTTCGCCCAGTAGCTATTGGTGACGTAGTCATTCTGACCGGTACCCCACGGCGGCGGGTTCTCAGGCCCGCTCCCATAGCCGGCGCGAACCCACGTCAAACCGTTACCGGCGTGAACTTGGATCATCTCGGTATCGCTTCCCGGAGCCAGCGTATCGATATCGGCGAACCTGCTGTCGTAAGTATCATCATCGCCGCCAGCATCCACGAAGAACCCGAAGTTATAGTAGTGGTCAAGCCGATAAAGTTGCATTGCCCAGTTGCCATAGCCATCCGGCGGCGGGGGAGCGCAGAGCTCATTGCTGAAGTATCCGCGCCCTAGGGTCAGCTTCTCATTGGGCGACCTGTAAGAATCCACGCCATCAAAGTCCACAAAGTAGCCGGCACCGCATTCGTTGGACGCGCCCAGGGAATGACCGGCACCTGCGTAAGTATCATCTCCCCCTTCGTCCACCAGCCAGGCGATGGAGACATCGTGTCCGCTAGCAACTCCGCAGCTCTGCAAGTTGGTGTAGCTATCATTCCCGCCTTTATCCAACAGGATGCAGGCAGACTGGTGCGCATTGCCGGCACAGCCATACCACTGCGTATGATAGAGGTCGTTTCCGCCAGCATCATAGACCATACCGGTAGAGAAGAAATATGCCGTCGCGGTGCTGAAAACTCCGCCTGTATAGTCATCATCTCCACCACCGTCATAGATCAGCCCGATACCACCGGCAAGATCACTCGGTCTGCTGCCGAACCCCGCCCCTTGGCAGAAACTGCCGTTTTTCTGCTTGTTCTGCGGCGACTGATACTCTGGAAAGCTCGGGTTGAAGTCCGGCTCTGCATAATAGGCGTCGGCACCGGCGCCAGCGTCGTAAAGCACCCCTAGGCCGAGGATGAACCCAAAGCCCTGCCCGTAAGCATACATTGAATAGCTGTCACTGCCACCAAGGTCAGCGAGAATGCCAATCCCATTGAAACCCGCGCCCTGCGAGACTGCCTCGGCAGTGTAATGGTCGTTGCCGCCATCGTCATACAAAACGCCAATGCCATAGATTCCGCAACCCTGAGACAGCCGCACCGAGCTGTAGGTATCGTCACCCCCTCCAATGTCAACGAGCATCCCGACGCCGCAGCGCCCCACGCCCTGCTGGCTGGTGTTGTCGTTGCTCGGATTCGCCGTCCGGTCAACGTCGTTCGGGTCATCCAGGGCCGCGTAATTGTCTGAGCCGCCAAGGTCAATGCACACCGAGATGCCGTTGGACGACGAGTTATTGGCTCCCGCAGGTGCGTTGTAGGTGTCATTTCCGCCGGTATCCACAATTAGCAGGTAATCGCGATCATCGTAGGTGTGGGCAGACGCGTCGTTCACGACAATGCTACCGGCGCTTGCATCCACCGTGAAGTCGTAAGTCCCGCTCAGGTCTGCCGGCATATTCGCTAGCGCATCGTCAATGCCGGTAGCTACAAGCCTCGCAGCCCGCACCATATTGGCAAAGTTCCCGCTCACCACCTGCCCATCCACCGATCCCGCACAGGGCACCAGCACTCGGTGCGCCCAGGCGTAGTAATCGTCAAGCTTCTGGTCAATCGTCATATCTGCAAGCGCATCGTTGCGATAGGGAATCGCAGCTTCAACGTATTGAAGCACCCGGGCGATTTCACGCTGAAGCACCAGGGGCACATCTGAAGCGTCATTGCGAATGGCATTCTCGTCGTAAGCATCGCCCAGAGCATCCAGCAGGCTCATCGTCGCCACTGCGAGAGGCTCGTCGGGATCAAGCGTAGGCGTGAAGCTCGGCAACCCGGACGAGAGACCATACCGGTCGTCAGCCCAGACCACCAAAGCATCCAGCGACTGATCAGATGCTGTCAGGTCGGAGACGATGCTCTCGGTATACTCCGGCAGGTGCAGATGGTTATTTCTCCAATAAGAATTGTATTCAGGCATCCGCAAGTTCCCTGCATTCGCGTAGCTGTCACCAGCGGCACCGTAATAAGTGAAGTTCAGATCGCTCGGCTGCAAACCCGCAGCGTAAACCGCCTGCTCGAAGGTCGTGGGAATCTCCACCGAGACGGTATCCTCGCGGACGATGCTGGCAACTTCAACGCGTGCGCGCAGGGTGCGGGTGCCTGCGGGAAGGTCAAATGCGCGAATCGTGAACTCGTACGGCGCCTCGCTCTTGCTCGCCAGCGGGTCCGACCAGTCCTCAAACAGGATATCCACCATGCTCCCAGCGGGTGCATCGGTGACGACAGTCACCTGCACATCGTCGCCCCAGATAGTCTCACCATTGGACGGGGATGTAATCTCGATGCTAGCACCTAGCTGTGTGAACCCGCGATCCGCCGAACCGCTGCGATCGTACTCATCCGTTGCTATTGCCGAAAGCGTGTGTGCGCCACCGGGAAAGCCGGATGCGTCGACAACATCTTCATACGGTGCAGCGTCAAAGGTCACCAGCGGGTCCGCCTCCGCGTCAACGAAGACTTCCACACTGGTGATATCCGCGAGTGCGGCGACATTGAGCGAGATGTTGAGCTCGTTGCCGACTTCCTCACCCTCGGTCGGGCTGATCCAGGTAACGACCGGATTGTGCCCCGTGAGCGTGATGCTCACGCTATCGCTACCCGTCTGATGGTAGGAGTCCTCGGCAACCACGGTGATATCGTAGGAGCCGTCAGCCATCTCGGTGGTATCAAGGTCGGCTTCCCAGGGCGCTTCGGTGAGCGTGGCAAAGGGCTCACTCTCGCCGACAACCTTGAACCTCACTTCGCTTACCGCGTTCAGCGAGTCAATCGTCGCCGCAACATGGACGGAAATCTCCGAAGTCTCGGACTCATCTTCGGGTGCAGTGATGGTTACTTCCGGGCCCGGCACCGCGCCGAGCACGGTATTGCTGCGGACGCCGAACTCGCTGGGATTGCGCGGCGCCACCTGATAGTAAGCATTCGGCGACGGATCCGCGTCGGTGTATGCATAGTGCGGTCTCGGGGGCCCACTTACCCCCGCCGGTCGATCAATCGAATCGTAGAAGCTGCTATCCGGCAGGGCGGCAAGCGCGGTTTCCGCATCCACCGGCGAGGTCGCGGTAACCCGATAGATGGCGTAGCCGGCAAGCTCGGCACCGTAGAAGGCGGCGATGTTCGTGAGGTCGGCGATGGAGACCACCGTGTCCTTATTGGTGTCCGCCATCTCCGCGCCCGCACTGGCGCTCGCGCTCTGCGTGAAGTAAGCTGCAATCGGCGTGATATCGGCGATGGACACCACGCCATCGTTATTCGTGTCCGCGCAGTTTCTTTCGTCCCAGGCAATGGTCGCGCCTTCGGATGTACCCGCGTGAAGCTCCACCTTATTGAGCGGTCCTGTAGGCACCTTGCTGGCGCTGTGGCAAGTGCCTCCACAGGCGAAGCGCACCGTCGCAATCACGCTCTCTCCAGCCGGTGGCTCGGTAATCACATCCAGCTTAATGACGCCCAGGGGCAACACCCCCTCAGCATCCAGCGTGGTAAAGGTGAGAGCCGCCGCGTCCTGGTATCGTGGAGCGAACGAGACTTCAACCGGATGCATCAGCCCCTCCGGGTAGCCAACTTCAAACAGGAGCGCCCTTCGCTTTTCCAGGTCACCCGTCGCCACGAGGTCGTAACATCCCGTCTCTTCTCCGCGCGGCACCAGGCGCAAGCCTCGCAAGTAGCTTTGCGGGTTGCGACCCTCAGGGTAATACGCGGTCAGGCTCAGTTCACCAAAGCACGCGCTGGGCCCCTTGTGCCAATTCAGGGGAATACCCGCAGTGGGTGGAAGCTCGGTGCCCATCTGGCCAGATGGAAGCGCGCCTTCCACCGCCCCGTCAGTGACAGTCGGTGTGGAAGGAGTTGCCGGAGGCAACGAGCGTGAATGCCCCCCGCAAGCCATCACTAGAAGCCCAACCATGCTTGCCAGCAGTACCGGCACAATCCAGTTCCGCCGCAAAACCCTCATAATGTCCTCCTTGAGCGTCGCTCCTCATGGACAAACAACACCCCGCGAAGATTCTACCTTCCGGTGAGCATCAGGGCAAGTGACGCGCTTGTAAACGCCGCCGTCTAGTCTATCAGCAGCCCGTAGCCGCCTCCGCTCATAAGCTCTGCATAAGTCGTAGATAACCACCACAGCAACACGTGCACCCTCTGCTGATTCCTGTTGCTGACCGACGCCCGTTCCACCGTTGCGGCTTCCTTCTGTTGTTATCCGCGTATGTTCCCCCCCACACCGCCCAGGTTGTTAGCTCATCCCGCCCTCGGTAAACCCAGTCCCCTACTGCTTCCGCAACGCGAAGCACTCGGTTATCCCCCTCATCAACAGCACTACTACAATGATGACTAAACGTATTACTTCTCTAGATTGAGTAGAGCAAGCGTGATTCTAGTTTCTGGTGTGCTTTTCCCGTGCATTGATAAAACACTGAGACCTCTCCGGCGATACCCTGAAGTTGCGCATCGGATATGTGTGAGCAGTCGACTAAGCTGGCATTACGTATTCAAGTGGAAAGAGCTGATTTGCTGTCTCCTCGCTTAGTGCAGCTCTAAGAAAACTTTCTACCGCGCGTATTCCATCAGCGCCGAGATCAAGCGTATAGTCATTGACGTACATCTTGACGAACTCATCGGCGCGCTCGCGGGTGAGGTCCCGTGCGAACTGGAGAGCGTAATCAAGGGCTGCAGCCTGATTATGGAGTGCGAGGGCGATGCTTTCGCGGAGGTAGCGGGCGGTGCGGGCTTTGACTTCTTCTGGGAGGCTGCGGCGGATCGCGTTGGCGCCGAGTGGAAGCGGCAGAGCCGTCTCCTGCGACCACCACTGACCGAGGTCCGCGATGCGCACGAGCGAGAACTCCCGATAGGTCATTTGCCCTTCATGAATAATGACGCCGGCATCGAAGCTGCCACTGGCGACCTCTTGCATTATCCGGTCGAAGCGGACTTCTTCGACCTGCGGCTCGGCGTCGAGATACAGTTTCAGGGCGAGATACGCACTGGTGGTGCGTCCGGGGATGGCGATGGTGGCGTGCGCGAGCTCCTGTCGGCTCATCTGACGCCGCGCCACGATAATGGGACCGTACCCGTTGCCAAGACTGGCGCCGCACGATAGAAGCTGGTAGGAGGCTGCGAGACGCGGGTAGGCGGCGAAGGAGATGGCGGTAACATCGTAGGTGGCGGACTCCGCGGCTCGGTTGAGGCTGTCAATGTCTTTGAGCAGCAGGCGGAAGCGCAAGTCGCCGGTATCAATCCTGCCGGTCGCCAGCGCGTAGAACATAAAGGCGTCGTCGGAATCGGGGCTGTGAGCCACGCTGATTTCCATCGCGGTGGATTCTACCACGCGGCTGTAGATTGACTTTAACCTAAGGCTCGCTTAGGATACGCATCTCAGGCTAACTATGTCGCTGACGCTGCAATTCCTGCTCATACTCGTAATCATCGTGCTGGTGGCGAAGTACGCCGGCTCGCTTTCGGTGCGCTGGGGGCAGCCGGCGGTATTCGGCACTATTCTTGCCGGTCTGATTCTGGGACCCACTTTTCTCAACATACTTGGCTGGCCTATCTTCCTCTCGCCGGAACCGCAACTTGGTGCGAGCGTGCTCGAGCAGGTGGAGCATATGCCGCCGGTATTCGAGCCCATCAAGCTGATGGCGGAGCTGGGCGTAATCCTCTTGATGTTCCTCGCGGGTCTAGAGACCGACCTGCGGCAGATGATGCGCGTGGGTCGGGTCGCCTTCTGGGGAGCCGTGGGCGGCGTCGTGGGACCGCTGGTCATAGGTTCCGGCACCGCCTATCTCTTTATGCGCTGGGGGCTTCCCTTCACCACCTACGAAGCGATCTTCATCGGCACCATCCTGACGGCAACTTCCGTGTCCATCTCCGCGCAGAC
>MVCR01000103.1 GCA_002050035.1 Planctomycetales bacterium 4484_113
GATCTGCACCGCCGCCAGAAACTCGGCGTGAAGCAGCAGGTAGTAGCCCGACACGCCCACAAGCGTCAGAATGAGCGACATCGCGGAATGAAACAGGCTGCGCAAGGACACTGTCCCTATAGCGCCTAGCACTACCGCAATGGTGAACACCCACCAGTAGATGATGAGAAGGCTCTCGGCGCTCACTTTGCACCTCCCGAACTGCCCTGGCTGGAACCCACTGCTGCCGACGCAAGTTCCGTGGTGCGCTTGCCGTGGATCATTCCTCTTCCAGCTCGCCGGTTGCGCAGGGGCGCACTGCGCTCCAGATACTCCTGGTAGATGTCGAGCACCAGATCGCCCCGGTCGTAGGAAGAGTATGCAAACTCGTTGCTGAGTCGAATAGCACCGGTAGGACACACATCCTCGCACAATCCGCAGAAGCAGCAGCGGGAATTATCCACCAGGAAGCCGGTCAGTTCCTGCTTCTTCGTCTCTGGATTGCGCACCGCCGATACAAGGATTACTCCATCGGGACACACCTTCATGCAGAGCTGGCAGGCGATGCACAGGTGCTTGCCATGTTCATCAAACACCAGCCGGTGCTTTCCCCTAAAGTAGTCGGGAATCTCCAGCGTCTGCTCCGGATAGTAGAAGGTGAAGTTGCGCCGAAACATATGCGTCAGACTGATGCGCAGACCCAGCGGCAGGCTAACTGCATACTCCCACCACTCATTCAGCTTCTCCCAGGCGAGTTCAGCCGCCTGCTTCAGGTAGTACCAGCAAAGCAGAATCGCACTCAGAGCCGCGAGTCCCCAGTACAGCGCCTGCAACGGGTTGAAACTCCCGATCCCGGTAAGCTCCACCTGCTCCACCAGTGCCAGCCTCTTCAGGATGATGTCGAACGGGTCCAGCGCGACGAAGCTGCCGATAACCAGCAACCAGAACCAGAGGTGCCGCGCCCATGTGCGACCTCGTCCCCACTCGGAGAAATTCGCCAGCGCCGGAGCCAGCCACCAGAAGAAGCGCAGCGTCACATAGGTCACCAACAGAACTGGTATGCCGGCAAACAGCAGCATCACCACCTTGAGCCACATCGGGTAAGTGCTGACATACTCGAACAGACCAAGGTAGCGCGCCAGCCCGAAGACCGCCGCGAACCAGAAAATGCTGAATGCGGCAAGCACCTTGAAGCCTTGTGACTCCTGCTCGGAGAAGTAGAAATGAACGAGCAGCTCCTCCCCCGCCGGACGCTCGGGCGTTTCGGCTCGCCTTCGGTTTTCCTCACGACCTGCCATTACGACTCAAGCTCCCGATACACACGATAGAAGTCGCGGCTCGGATGCCAACCCCGCAGAGTGCGCCAGAGCATTCCGCCGAAGAAAAGCAGCAGCACAATCGCTCCCACGACGCTCCACGCAAAGGCCATCTTCTCCGGTGGCGTCATCTGCCCGACAGCGGCGAAAGTCGGCAGATACTCATACTGCAACGCTCCCAGCGCCCTGCCCGCCGCAGTCACATCCAGCGAAGGAATCCGGTTCGCGCTGAACCAGGGATTGCGATATACGATGCCCCAGCCGACTACCATCAGTTGCAGAACCGACAGCGGCAGCAGGAATTTCCACGCAAATGCCATCATCTGGTCCACGCGCAAACGCGGGAAAGTCCCGCGGAACCAGATGAAGGCGAAAATGAACAGGCTCAGCTTCGCAAAGAACCAGAACATCGAAGTCAGCCACAGCCAGCTCTCGCCCAGGAACATCGGTCCCTTCCAACCTCCGAGGAAGCAAACCGTGATGAGCGCACTCACGATGAAGATGTTGATGTACTCCGCGAGGAAGAACAGCGCGAACTTCATCCCTGAATACTCGGTGTGATAGCCGGCAACCAGCTCACTCTCCGCCTCCGGGATATCGAACGGGCAGCGATTCGTCTCCGCGACTCCGGCGATGAGAAAGATGATGAACGCGGGCAGCAGCGGCCAGATGGCGGGAGTGCTCCCCTGCGCCTGCACTATCTCCACCAGCGACAGGCTGCCGGCAAAAAGCGCCACGGAAATCAGCGCCAGCACCATCGGCACTTCATAACTTATGAGCTGTGCCACCGACCGCATCGCGCCAAGCAGCGAGTACTTGTTGTTGGAAGCCCAGCCGCCCACGATAATCCCGATAATGCCCAGCGCTGAAAGAGCCATCAAATAGAGAAGACCGATATTCAGGTCCTGCAGCACGATGTAGTGCAGCCGGCTGTTCACAAAGCCCACGCCAAACGGAATCACCACAAAAGCCATCAGTGTGGGCACGAAGACGAGAGCCGGGGCGAGCACGAACATCGGCTTGTCGGCATTCATCGGGATGATGTCTTCCTTGAAGAGGAGTTTCAGGGCATCGGCGACTGTCTGCAGAAGACCCCACGGCCCGACTCGATTCGGCCCCGGACGGATCTGTATCCATCCCAGCACCTTTCTCTCCACCAGCACCAGCGCGAGCACCATCACGACGACGAAAACGATTATCACTACGAGCCCCACGGTGAGCATCCAGAAATCAGCCCACACGTAGCTGATGCCATGGCTCATCAGCCAGGCGCGGAACCACTCCCACACGGTTGTGCTCGCCGGTATCACCTGTCGGTATCTCCTACCGTGATATCGATGCTTCCGAGAATCAGCACGACATCGGCAATCATGTGTCCCCGCAGCATCGTGTCGAGCGCGCTCAGATTGAGGAAACTGGGGGCGCGCACGTGGAAGCGATACGGCGTCTTTCCCCCTTCGCTCACGAGATAGGCGCCCAGCTCTCCGCGAGGGCTTTCGGTGCGTACATAGACTTCGCCTGGCGGCACCTTGATGGAGGTGGGCAGCTTGGCGGCCCGCATCTCGAGGAAGCGCACGTTGTAGCGATCGAGCACGTCCCCGCGCTCGCCCACGGGAACGGGAAACTTGAACTCCTCGTAGGCGCTGTATGGCTCATCTTTTCGCAGGTCCCACTTCACGCCTGACCCTCGCAGGGTCGGACCACTCGCACCCCACGAGATCGCCTCCTCCGCCGTGAGCATCCCGATATTGCGCGCCCGATTGATGAAGATGGCATTGCCGGTGTAAAGCTCCTCGTATTCGTCCAGGTAATCCTGGAAGTGCACCAGGAATTTCTTCAGCCGACGCATAAACTCGGAGGTCACATCCAGGCGCACGCCGCCGGGGCGAATGTAGTTGTAGAGCAGCCGGGCTCCACTCGCCAGCTCCAGCAGATCTAGCACCAGCTCTCGCTCGCGGAAAGCGTAGAAAATCGGCGTAACCGCGCCAGAATCCAGCGCAAAGGTGCCGAACCAGATGAGATGACTCGCCAGCCTCTGCAATTCCATCATCATCACGCGCAAGTACTCCGCCCGCCGCGGCACCTCCACTCCCAGCAGGCTCTCCGCCGCCAGGGTCACGATGTAGCTGTTGTGCATCGAGCTAAGGTAATCAGCTCGATCCCACAGGGGAATTATCTGCCGGTATTCCTTTATTTCACTGTGCTTCTCCATACCACGGTGGAGATATCCGAGGTGGGGAACGCACTTCTTGATAACCTCGCCGTCAGTATGCAGCACCAGGCGCAGCACGCCGTGCGTGGAAGGGTGCTGCGGGCCCATATTGAGCACCATCTCCTCGGTGAAAAGGGTGTCAGCCCGCTTCTGCCATAAGTCCGTCTGTGGCATCGGTTCGCTCATTTCACCATCAATGACCGCATCACTCGCCGGACCTGGTTTCAGCAGCAGCCGCGGAGTCGGAACTGCCCGGTCGCTTGCGGTCGTTCCCCGCGATGCGGGCTTCCTCCGCCTTCATCTGCTCACGCGCTTCCTTGGCGAACCTGCCCTCGATCTCTCCCAGGTCGCGCAGATTCTTCACCCTCTCAAGCTGGAAGCTCTTGCGCAACGGATGGAAGCTCACCGCCTCGTCAAGGAAAATCCGCCGCATATCGGGATGTCCACGGAAGCGAATCCCAAACAGGTCGTAAACCTCGCGCTCAAGCCAGTTGGCGCTGTTCCACCACGCGGTTGCGCTGACGACTTCGGGTGACTCTCCCCCCGCGAGCTGGGGAATCGTCGCAATCACCATCAGCGTATGCCGGTGGGAAAAGGAAAGCAGGTTGTAGACCACGTGGAGCGTTCCCGCCGGCTGCTCCTTTGCCGTCAGGTCGCGCAGGTAGTCAAAGGCGCAGCGCTCATCCTCGGCGAGTAGCGGCAGCAGCTCATCCAGGTGCTCTGCTGACAGCCGAAGCGTCTGCTCTTCCGGGCTGTACTCGTAGTCGAATCGCAGGCGCTCGGCGAACACCGGACTCAAATCAGTCTGCACCGGTACGCGATTCATCCCCTTTTGAAGCCCTCTCCTTCCATCAGTTCACCCGGAACATCCATTGCCGCTTCAGGTTCCAGCTTCTGCTCGCCACGCAGGCGATTGGCGAAGACGAAGTTGTCAGCGCCTTTCCGCAAGGTCTGCCTGTCGATACGCTTCTGTAGAGTGATAAGACCGTTAAGCAGCGCTTCCGGTCGCGGCGGGCATCCGGGGATATACACATCCACCGGGATTATCTTGTCGATACCGCGAAGCACCGAGTAGCTATCTGCATGAATACCGCCTGAATTGGCGCATGAGCCCATGGAAATCACGTACTTCGGCTCCGGCATCTGCTCGTAGATACGCTTCACCCGCGCCGCCATCTTGTAAACGACCGTGCCGGCGACAATCATCACATCCGCCTGCCGGGGACTGGGACGGAATACCTCCATCCCGAAGCGGCTGATATCGTAGCGGGCGGTAGTGGTGGCAATCATCTCAATGGCGCAGCACGCCAGCCCCATCGTGAGCGGCCAGAGACTGTTCCGACGCGCCACGTTGATGAGCCAGTCCACACTGGAAAGCACTACTCCGGGAACCACCCGCGAAGTTCCTTCGTCATAGCCGTCAATCAGACCCAATCCAGCGCACCTCGCTTGTAGGCGTAGAGCCAAGCGACGAGAAGCACCCCCAGGAATAGCCCCATCTCTCCGAGCGCACTCCGTCCGATAGGTTCAAAGGGAAGACCCGGCTCCCCGAACACCAGCAGGCGGAATGCTATCGCCCAGGGGAATACGAAGACAACGTCAACATCAAAAACCAGAAATACCAGCGCGATCACGTAGTAGCGCACATTGAAGCGCATCCACGCCTGCCCCGAAGGCTCCTCGCCGCACTCGTAGGTGGTGAGCTTGGTAAACTCAGGTCGATGCGGGTGCACCAGCGCCGCCAGACCCAACGCAATCATCACGAACACGATGGCGGCTACCCCGAAGAGTGCCGCCCAGTTATACTGCATATATAGCTGCTGTTCCACGGCCCGCTCTCAACACCGCGCCCGCGCACGCTGATAATACAACAACTCAGATGGCTCCGGTAACTTCCCCGCCATCCTCACCGCCTGCTAGCAGCCCCTCGCGTCGGTGGGAAGACATAGATAAAGAACACCCCTTTCGGGGCACCATCCAAGTCGCATCAGGAAACGCCCGCGCACACACGCGCATCCTACGCCTGCGATTCTACTTTCGCCTCATCTCAATGTCAAGGAATCGCCGCCTCCACCAAACCCGAGACCGCACCAAAGCTATCGGGAAGCCGTAGCACTACGTCCCCAGAGCCGCTCCCGGTGCTTGAAGAAAGTCCCGCCTCAGAAGATCCTCCGCCCTATTGGGTCATCCGCAGCGAGAAGTTCCCGGCGGCGAAGTTCAGCAGCAGGTTCTCCATCAGCAAGCCCACCGCATGAAGGCTCTCCGAGCTGCACTTGCCGGGCGTGTCCTCCTGCGTGTGCCAGGGCTCATAGGTGAAGTCGATCAGGTCGTAGACCCGCAGTCCTGCGGCATTCAACGGCAGATGGTCATCGAAGATGGTTATGCTGCCCGAGCCTGACAACACGTCAAGCCCCAGCGCCCCCTGCAGTTCCAGCAGCGCCTCGAAAACGGGGTGCGCAACCGCTTCCGAGTGCGTCTCGCGCAGTATCCGCAAGTCGCGGTCGCCAATCATATCCAGCAGCACCCCGAAGTCCACCCGCGCCTTCAGCGAAGCGTCCAGGTGCTGTGCGAAGTAGCGGCTGCCGATGAACATCGTGCTCAGGGAGTGGCCGTAGTCCTCGCCGTCGAAGAAGATGAACACCACCCCCGCATCATCTGGAAGCTCGCCGCTCAGCACCCGCGCCAGCTCCAGCAGCACGGCAACTCCACTGGCGCCATCATTGGCTCCCGGAATCGGTAGCTCGCGGCTGGCGCCGGTATCTTGGTCGGCAAACGGGCGTGTGTCGTAATGCGCCGCGACCAGAGCCAGGCGTGGCGCGTCAGGATGCATATAAGCGATGATATTCGTCATCGGCAGTTGCGATGCCCCTTCCTGGTAGAGGAAGCTCTGCTCCTCGACGCTGTCCGCATATTTCCCCAACTCGTGCTCGATAAGCTGCCGTGTGTGTGCATGGGGAACGCTTGCCGGCACGCGGGGACCCATCGCCACCTGCCGCCGCAGCAGCTTCATCGCCCTTACACCGGAGAATCGCAGACCCAGCACGCGCAGCGCGGGCTCAGCAGCCGAAGGATCTCCGTGTGCCGCAAGCCCCATCGCAAGCGCAGCTATCAGCAACCTGGCGACTGCACGCAAGTATCCGGAGCTCAAGCCTCTCCGCCCCTTTCCGCCACATCCAGTCGGATGAGCACATCCTCCCCTTCAATCTGCGTGGTGTGCACTTCCGCGCCGTCTTGCAAGCTTTTATCTTCCACCAGCTTCAAAGCCAGTGTTTCCCCGCAGATTGTGGAATGGAATTCCTCAATCGCCGACCGCACCGGTTCCTCTGCCCGGTAAGTCAGATAGATGCGCTGTTCGTAGTCAAGATCGAGCTGCTTGCGCAGATTCTGCACCCGGTTGATGAACTCGCGGCTCAACCCCTCTCGCTTGAGTTGCGGCGTAATCTCCATATCCAGCACCAGCAGCAGATTGCCCTGCCGCTGGGCGACCGTGCCTTCCTTCTCTACGATGTGTACCTCAAG
>MVCR01000024.1 GCA_002050035.1 Planctomycetales bacterium 4484_113
TAATGGTTAAGGTATCACTGGAGAAACGGGTTCTGAGCAAAAACGACCGGATAGCCCAGAAAATACGCTCTCAACTGCATATGAAAGGCGTAGGTTGCATCAACCTGATCGGCTCGCCAGGGAGCGGGAAGACCGCGCTTCTGGAGGCTTCCCTTCCCCGAATGAGCGATGGGTTGAGATGCGCGGTCATCGAGGGCGATGTGAAAACCGACCGCGATATGCAGCGCATCGCTGCTGTAGGAGTAGATGCGGTGCAGATTGAAACCGGCGGAGGCTGCCATCTCGATGCTGAGTTGGTGACAAAGGGCTTGGCGAAGCTACCGCTGGGCAAGCTCGACCTGCTCATCATCGAGAACGTGGGCAATCTGATATGTCCGGTTGCCTACGACTTGGGGGAGGACTATCGGCTGATAGTTGTGAGCGTCGCGGAGGGTGAGGATAAGCCGCTGAAGTACCCGTCGGCTTTTGTCTCTGCCAGTGGAATTGTGGTGACAAAGACCGACCTCTCCTCTTATGTGGATGTGGAAGCTTCTCAGGTTGCGGCCAACGCGCTTTCGCTGAATCCGAAGTTGAAAGTGTTCACTACTTCAACAAAGACGGGTGAAGGCATAGAAGAATTCGCCGACTTCCTCGTTTCCGTGGGGAAGAGTGCTAGGTCGATGAGGAAATGAAACTCAATGGCTGAGCCCTTGCGCAGGCTGGAAAGAATCGAAGTAACCGGCATCGTTCAGGGCGTGGGATTCCGCCCCTTCGTGCATAATCTCGCGCAAGCTCACGGTCTCGCCGGCTATGTTCTAAACAACCCCGATGGCGTGGTCATCGAAGTTGAAGGCGCAAGCGATGAACTTGAGGCGTTCGCAGCCGACTTGCCGTCGACCGGCGTTATCTCTACCCGTTCATCAACTGCACCAACTGCGGGCCGCGTTTCAGTATCATCCAGAGCCTACCCTACGACCGCCCGTTCACGACCATGTCGAAGTTCAAGATGTGTCCGGCTTGCCAGCGGGAATATGACGATCCCAGCGACCGCCGGTTCCACGCGCAGCCTAACGCCTGCCCCGTCTGCGGGCCTGCGTTGCAGCTTGTGGATGCGAAGGGTCATCCTCTACCGGACGATCCACTTCTTGAAACCATCGCGCTGCTGAAGGAAGGACGCATCGTCGCCATGAAGGGTCTGGGCGGCTTTCATCTGGCAGTTGATGCCACGAATGAAACGGCGGTAGAGCGATTGCGTCGTCGAAAGCGCCGGGAAGAGAAGCCGCTCGCGCTGATGGTGGGAAGCGTTGCGATGGCGAGCGAGCTAGTGCGGTTGACTCCGAGCGGAGAAGAGCTGCTCACAAGCATGGCGCGGCCGATTCTATTGTCGGCTCGCCGGGACAGCGATACTGATGGCGTCCGAGTCGCGGATGCGGTCGCTCCCGACAATCCGTATCTTGGCGTGATGCTTCCATACACGCCAATGCACTACCTGCTCTTCTTCCATCCTCAAGCTGGCGGCGATTTCGCTGATGGCAAGCCGATCTTCTTGGCTCTGGTGATGACCAGCGGCAACCTGAGCGAGGAGCCTATCTGCAAGGACAATGATGAAGCCATCGAACGGCTCTCGGGCGTGGCGGATGCCTTTCTGGTTCACGACCGCGACATTCACGTGCGCAGCGATGATTCAGTAGTGAGCCTTGTCGGCGATGAGCTTTCGCTGATGCGGCGCTCGCGTGGTTATGCGCCCCTGCCGGTGTTCCTGCCAGAGGCGGTGCCGCAGGTGCTGGCGCTGGGTGGTGAGCTGAAGAATACACTCTGTCTTACCGAAGGCAGGCGTGCTTTCCTGAGCCAGCACATTGGAGACTTGGAGAATGTGCCTACGCTGGGCTTCTTCCAGGAGGCGGTGGCGCATTTCACGAAGATTCTCGACCTATCCCCCACCATCTTTGCCTACGACCTGCATCCGGAATACCTGTCAACCAAATACTTTCTGCGGATGTGGGATGGGCTGGACGAGCAGGCTTTCGGTGCCGTGGGGGTGCAGCATCATCACGCGCACATCGCAAGTGTGCTGGCGGAGCACGGTCGTGATGAGCCAGTGATAGGGTTCTCGCTTGACGGCACCGGCTATGGTCTTGACGGTGCTATCTGGGGTGGTGAGGTCTTGCTCTGCACGCCGGAGTCGTTCAGCCGCTTCGCTCATCTTGATTATGTCCCCCTTCTAGGGGGCAGCAAGGCGATTCGTGAGCCCTGGAGGATGGCGTTTTCCCATCTGCGATCGGCATTTGGTGATGAGTGGAGTTCACTAGACCTGCCGTGCTTGCATCAGGTTTCGTCCCGCGACCTTGAATTACTGAAGAAGGCGTGCGATGCGGGGCTGAACAGCCCTCCCACGAGTTCGCTGGGTAGGCTCTTCGACGCGGTTGCGAGCATTCTCAACTTGCGCCAGCGGGTGAGGTTTGAGGGGCAAGCTGCGCTGATGCTGGAAATGCTCGCCACGGGAGCGCAGGCATCCGCGATGCCATTCTCAATTCGGGAGGAAGCGCCTCAGAAGATTGGTGGATACCCAGTGCTCTGGGGCAATGTCCGGAGCGCAGTCCTGCCTTCGGCGCCTTCCGCGCCGGTGCGATTAGTGCTGGATTTCTCTCCCTCAGTTCGGGCAATTGCCGAAGGAGTCCTGCATCGGCGTCCGTTCAAGCAGCTCGCAGCTTCGTTTCACGCTACACTACTAGCGGCGTTTCTGGAAGCAGCGAAGCGTGCTCGTGAGTCTACCGGCATCAAAACGGTGGCTCTTTCCGGTGGCTGCTGGCAGAATCGGATTCTGAGTGAGCGGTTTCCGCCGCTCCTCAGGGAGAATGGTTTTGAGGTGCTGACTCATCGGCTGGTGCCGCCCAACGATGGCGGACTGTCCTTGGGGCAGGCTTACACGGCGGCACGCATCGCCCACTTGGCAAGGAGAAGTTCATAATGTGTCTCGGCATACCGATGGAAGTGGTTGCGCTGATACCGCCTGACCGCGCGCGTGTGGAAGCAGGAAGCGTCTCAACGGAGGTGTCTTTGCAGCTTGTGGAGAATGTCTCCGTTGGCGACTATGTCATAGTGCACGCTGGATTCGCCATTCAGGTTATGGATCTCGAGGCGGCTGAGGAAACCTATCAACTACTCAATGAGCTCGCAGAAGCAGAGGCGGAGATGGAGGAGGAAGCAGCGCTGAATCGGGAGGCGCCGCGGCAGTGAGAACGCTGGAGAAGTTGCGCGAACCCGGACTTCTGCGTACGTTAACGCGTCGCCTCCGTTCCCTGAAGGTCTCTTCGCCGGTGACGCTGATGGAAGTTTGTGGCACGCACACGATGGCGATCCATCGGGCGGGCTTGCCGTCGGTGTTCCCGCCGAATCTGCATGTGCTGTCCGGTCCCGGATGCCCCGTCTGCGTTACGCCGACGGAATACCTCGATCGAGCAATGGCAATGGCGCGAGAGTATGGCGTAATGCTGACGACTTTCGGGGATATGATGAGAGTTCCCGGCTCTTCCGGTAATCTCACTTTCCTGCGGGGTGAAGGGTATCCGGTGGAAGTCGTCTATTCCCCGCTGGGAGCACTCGATCTGGCGCGTGAGCATCAAGAGCAGCAGGTTGTATTCCTGGCGGTCGGCTTTGAGACTACCGCACCCACGGTTGCCGCTACGGTGAAATACGCTCGCGAGCAACAGTTGCGGAACTTCAGCATCCTCTGCGCGCACAAGCTTATCCCGCCGGCGCTGGAGGTTTTGCTCGCCGATCCAGAGATTAATGTGGATGGATTCATCTTGCCAGGGCACGTTTCGGTGATCCTGGGTAGTGAGCCATATCGGTTCATTGCGGAAAAACATCATCGGGCTTGCGTGATAACGGGCTTTGAACCTGCGGATGTTGCGCAGGGAATCCTTATGCTAGTGGAGCAGTTGAGAAGCGGGGAGCCACGCGTAGAAATACAATACCGGCGTGGCGTGCGCCCGGAGGGGAATGCTCGTGCGCTGAAGTTCGTGGATGAGTTGTTCGAGCCTGCAGACGCGACATGGCGCGGCTTTGGACTCATCCCGAAGAGTGGGCTGGTGCTGCGGGAAGCCTTCTCTGAATTTGACGCCGCGGAGCGCTTTCCCGTGGAGATTGAGCCGCAGCCGGAACCGGCAGGTTGTCTCTGTGGAGAGGTCGTGCGCGGGAAGGTTGCGCCGCCCGAGTGCGGGTTGTTTGCACGAGCCTGCACGCCCGACACACCTGTCGGGCCCTGCATGGTTTCTAGCGAAGGAGCCTGCGCCGCGTTCTATCGCTACTCGCCTCAGAGCCGAACCAGCAAAGGAGGTAGTGACGATGACTAGATCTCCGGGAGATAGCGGAGACCGCATTCTGCTTGCTCACGGTGCCGGGGGAAGCCTGATGCACCGGCTGATAAGGGAGTTACTGCTCAAGTATTTGGACTCTCCTGAGCTGGCGCCGCTGGATGATGCCGCCGAGCTGAGGATTGAGGGCGACCGCCTCGCGTTTTCCACTGACTCGTTTGTCGTGAAGCCGCTCTTTTTCCCGGGTGGCGACATTGGTAGCCTTGCCGTGAGTGGCACCGTCAACGACCTCCTGATGAAGGGAGCTCGCCCCGCATATCTCTCGCTTGGATTGGTGCTCGAAGAAGGACTCCCAATAGCAGATTTGGCTCGAATCCTTGAGAGCATCCAGCGAACGAGTCAGGCCGCAGAGGTTAGTGTCGTTACGGGCGACACCAAAGTAGTCCCACGTGGTGAAGCTGACGGGGTCTTTATCAATACCGCCGGCATAGGGAGCATCTTGCCCGAAACCAATGTCGGGGGTTCCAATGCTAGGCCGGGAGATGCGGTCATCGTCTCCGGAGGCATTGGTGAGCATGGAATTGCCGTGATGACGGAGCGCAACGGCTTGAAACTCGGTGGCGACATTGCTTCGGATGCTGCGCCCTTGAATCGAGTGGTACTGCCGATACTTGAGCGCTTCGGGGGGGCGGTGCACGTGTTGCGAGATCCCACTCGGGGTGGAGTGGCAGCCAGTCTCAACGAGATTGCCGATGCTAGCCACGTCGAAATAGCGCTGGAAGAATCCGCCGTGCCGGTGCGCGAGCAGGTGAATGCGGTGTGTGAACTCTTGGGATTCGACCCGTTGTATGTGCCCTGTGAAGGTAGGTTCCTTGCCGTCGTAGATGGTGCTGTTGCTGATGGAGTTGTGGAGCTTCTTCGCGCTGAACTCGACTGCCCGCTGGCGACGAGGATTGGAGAAGTATCTCCTTCTGATGCAGGGCTGGTGCAACTGCACACCACATCCGGGGGACGTCGCATTCTGGATATGCCGGCGGGTGAACTCCTGCCGCGGATCTGTTAGCGGCTGCCAAGGTATACCCGCGGACGGAAAGCGGAAACGGCGTCTGAGCTATGAGTGGCTTTTTCTCGGTGCGACCACTTGACGATGTTAGAATCATTGAGCTGGTAGATTAAAGTATGGGATTCTTTGAGGTCATATTCGACTCCAACAAGCGCGAGCTGAGGCGGCTCGAAAAAGAGGTCGCGCGGATCAATGAGGTGGCAACGCAGATTGCGGGCAGAGATGATGCGTGGTGCCGGGAGCGCATTGCGCAGATCCGGGCGGAAATCGAACCAGCGCCGTATGAGAAGCAGAAGGAACTGATGACGAAGCACCTGCCCGAGGTCTTTGCGATTGTGCGCGATGTGTCGGAGCGGACTGTTGGCATGAGGCATTTCGATGTGCAGATGATGGCGGGCATAGTGCTGCACGAAGGTCGAATAGCCGAGCAGAAGACCGGCGAAGGGAAGACGCTGTCCGCTACGTTAGCGCTGAGCCTCAATGCTCTGACGGGGCGCGGGGCACACCTAGTAACCGTGAACGACTACCTCGCTCAGTTCCACGCCGAGTGGATGGGGCCCATCTACCGCACACTGGGGCTGAGTGTTGGCTCGTTGCAGCACGATACTCCGGTGCCCGGACGGAAAGAACTTTACCGGAAAGACATTATCTACGGCACTAACAATGAATTCGGGTTCGATTATCTGCGGGACAATATGGTTATCCACGAGAAGGACCTCGTGCAGCGTGAGCTTTACTATGCGATCATTGACGAAGTCGATTCCATCCTTATCGACGAGGCACGAACGCCGCTGATTATCAGCGGCTCTTCGGGCGAAGACACTTCGATGTACTACCGCGCGGACGAAATCGTGCGGTCTCTTCGGGGCAAGGATGTTACCGGTGAGGACAAGCCGACGGACATCTTCGAGCAGCGCAAGATGGTGGACGATTCGCACAAGGACTGGGACTATGAATACGACCGCAAGTCCAACTCGGTTTCGTTGACGAGTCGTGGCATAGCTAGGGTAGAGCAGCGGCTATCTGATGTTCTTCGGGGCGGCGGGCTCTTTGATTTCGAGAATACTGAGGTCTCCCACTTCATCAATCAGGCGCTGAAGGCTCACAGCTTGTTTGAGAATGAGACCGACTACATTGTCAAAGAAGGCGAAGTCGTCATTGTTGATGAGTTCACCGGTCGGCTGATGTTCGGCCGGCGTTATTCCGACGGTCTCCACCAGGCAATCGAAGCCAAGGAAGGGTTGAAGGTGAAGAGCGAGTCGCAGACTCTGGCAACCATCACGCTGCAGAACTACTTCCGAATGTATGAGAAGCTGGCCGGAATGACCGGCACCGCGAAGACCGAGGAAGAGGAATTCAAGAAGATATACAACTTCGACGTTGTGGTCATTCCCACGAATAAGCCGATGATTCGCAAGGATTATCCCGACGCCGTCTACAAGACCGAGAAGGGGAAGTTCCGCGCCATCATCGATGAGATTATGGAATGCCACGAAAGGGGACAGCCGGTACTCGTCGGCACGGTGTCCATTGAGAAGAGTGAGCGCCTGGCGCGGATGCTGAAGAATCGAGGGATACCTCACGAAGTTCTAAATGCCAAGCACCATGAGAAGGAAGCGTTGATAATCGCGCAGGCTGGCCGCGTGGGAGCGGTAACGATTGCCACCAATATGGCTGGTCGCGGTACCGACATCGTGCTCGGGGGAAACCCGGAGTACCTTGCGCGGGAGCGGATGAAGGCGCGCGGTCTGAACTGGGAGGAAGACCCTGAGACCTATGGGAAGTTCCTTGCCGAAGCGAGTGCTGAGTGCGAAGGTGGACACGAGAAAGTGGTGGCCGCCGGAGGTCTGCATATTGTTGGGAGTGAGCGCCACGAGTCGCGCCGGATTGACAATCAGCTCCGCGGGCGTTCCGGTCGCCAGGGCGATCCCGGTTCTAGCCGTTTCTTCCTCAGCCTCGAAGACGATTTGATGAAGATGTACGGCGGTGAGCGTATCGCATGGTTGATGGATAAGGTCGGGCTCGGCGAGGACGAGAGAATCGAGCACCGCCTGCTCACGCGCGCCATTGAGAATGCGCAGAAGAAGGTTGAAGGTCGTAACTTCGAAATCCGTCGCAATGTGTTGCAGTACGACGACGTGATGAACAAGCAGCGGGAGGTCATTTACGCTGAGCGGAGGAAGATACTGCACGGTGAGAACCTGCGGGAGCAAGTAATGAAGTTCCTGGGAGAGATGGTTGATGCTCTTGTGAGTAGCTATGTGCTTCAGAGTGCGCGCCAGCAGTACGAGATCGACCGAGAGGGAATTCTCGCCGAGCTTGGGAAGTCGGTTCCTGTGGGAACACTCACTGCGGGCAGCCTGGAAGGCAAGACCACGGAGGAGATCAAGGAACTTCTTCGCGCCCACGTCGTAAGTGCCTATGAAGCGAAAGAGTCTGAGATTGGGCCTGATGTTATGCGAGAGATCGAGCGCGTCATCACATTGCGCACCATCGACGAGAACTGGATTGATCATCTCAACATCCTTGATCACCTGAGAGAGGGGGTCGGTCTGCGGGGCTATGCGCAGGTGGATCCGGTCGTTGTCTACGCGCAGGAGGCGTTTGAGTTGTTTGAAGCATTGAAGACCCGCATCCAATCCGAGAGCGTTGCGAAGCTACTGCGAGTGCAGGTCAAGCAACCGCCGGTGGAACGCAAGAGCGCCTATAACATACGCGGAGCATATCAAGCGACTGCGCCTGCCGGTGGGGCTGGTGGAACCGTTAGGCGCAAGCGGCGGAAGATAGGGCGTAACGAGCCCTGCTGGTGTGGCAGCGGAAAGAAGTACAAACACTGCCATGGACGTCCGGGAATGGAGGATCAGGACATCCCAGCTTGAGGAAAGCACCACCGCTGCGTCTCGGGGTTTCTTGCCCAAACGGGATTCGTCCAGCAGTTGCTTCATTGTGGTGCTTGTGCTAACCTAAAAATTCTGGATTAGACATCCAATATGGAGGTTCACGGTTACGTGCCAATGATTTCGCTCAGGCAGCTACTGGAGTGCGGCGTTCACTTCGGCCACCCCACACGCAAGTGGAATCCGAAGATGGCTCCCTTCATTTACACGAAGCGGACTGGTATTCACATCATCGACCTGCAGCAGACGGTGCAGTTAATCGACGAGGTCCACGCTTACATCATCGATTTGGTTGAGCGAGGTGGGATCATCCTCTTCGTGGGGACGAAGAAACAGGCTCAGGATGCCATCAAGCAGGAAGCGCAAAAATGCGGGATGCCTTATGTGGCGGCACGGTGGCTTGGTGGCTTGCTCACCAACTGGGACACGATAAGACTTCGGATTGAGCGTCTCAGGGAGCTGCGAAAGCTCCGAGACGAAGGTTACTTCGACAAGCTGACGAAGAAGGATGCTCGCTACCTGAATGATGAGCTCAGTCGTCTTGAGAAGTTCCTAGGTGGGCTCACGGAGCTCAGTGGGCCTCCTGATGCCCTGTTCATCGTGGATGTAAAAAAAGAAAAGAACGCTGTTGCCGAGGCGCGAAAGCTGAAGATACCCATCATCGCCATCCTTGACACCAACTGTGATCCTGATGATGTGGATCTCAAGCTGCCCGGTAACGACGACGCCATCCGTTCCATTCGGCTCTTCTGTCAGATAGTGGCGGACTCGGTGCTGGAAGCAAAGCTGGGCTACTTACCCCCTGACTCCGTATTTGTTCAGGCTGTGGCAGAAGGAGAAGGGGAGGTGTCGGATGTGCTTGCACCTGCTGGCAAGGCAGAGGTCTCTGTGCCCACGGGAGCTACTGATTCGCGGGATGGGCTGCTAGGCGCGGCGCCCGCCGAACCGGATGCTGAAAGTCAATCTTCAGGAGGCAGTTAAATGGCCGAAATCACTGCGAGTCTGGTGAGTGAACTGCGGAGGGAAACTGGCGCCGGCTTGATGGACTGCAAGAAAGCTCTCGTGGAGGCCGAAGGCGACAGGGAGCGGGCGAAAGAGCTCCTGCGAATTCGTGGGCAGACGGTGGCTGATAAGAAGGCCGGTCGCGCAGCCCGTCAAGGTGTTGCCTACGCGTGGGTTAACGAAAAGGGAGACGCAGGACTGCTCGTGGAAGTGAACTGCGAGACTGACTTCGTTGCCCGAACCGATGACTTCCAGTCGCTGGTCCAGGAAGTGGTGAAACATGTGGCGAACTCGCCTCGTTTCGAGACCACGCAGTTCAGTCCTGACCCCGGGTCCTTGTTGGAGGAGCCGTTCGAAGGGAACGGCACTTTGCGCGACCGCATAAGCGAAGCCGTTGGCAAGATCGGCGAGAACATCCAGCTAGGACGGGTAGCAGTGCTGAACCTGAGCGGGTGCCCCTCGCTGGTGCAGGCATATATGCATATGGGCGGTTCGATTGGTGTTCTGGTGGGCGCGGAAGTGGGAAGCCCGGATACCCTCAGTGCTCCTCGTTTTCGTGAGTTGATCAGGGACATCGCGCTGCAGGTGGCTGCGACGGACCCAGTGGCATTGAGGCGGGATGAAGTGCCGCCGGATCGACTGGAGAAGGAGCGGCGCATATTCCGTGAGCAGACCCTGGCCGAGGGTAAGCCGGAGAACTTGGTGGACAAGATCGTTGAAGGAAGGCTCCAGAAGTTCTTCCGCGAAGCGGTGCTTGAAGAGCAGACGTTCATCAAGGAAGAGAAGAAGCGCGTCAGCCAGATCATTGCTGAAGCCGAGAAAGAACTAGGTGACACCATCGTCCTGCGGGGCTTCTTCCGCTTTCAGGTAGGAGCGGAGTAGCAGGTCGCCCATCCCGAGGCGCGAAGTGTTTGAACTCGTGAAAAGGACGGTAGCGGCTGCTACGGCTCTGTCGCTTCTGGCGGTAATCATCGCAAGCGTTTTTCTTCTCGTTAGCTACAACCGAGTGCAGGCGAATATCGAGAGCATCGTCAACATTGACCTGCCAGAAGGTCTCCAAACCACCAAGGTCTTCGCCTCTGATTACGACGCTAAGACTGGGCAGGGCACCCTGCTTGCCAACCTCTACCTCGAGAATCGCGAATTCGTTCCGCTTGCGCAGATACCTCAACCTCTCATTGCCGCAACGCTGGCGAGTGAGGATAAGCGGTTCTACTACCATCATGGCGTGGATGTAGCGGCGAATCTGCGAGCGATGCTTGCCATCCTCCGTCATCGCGCACTGGTTCAGGGGGGAAGCACGATAACGCAACAGCTTGCGCGCAATGTGTTCCTGCCGTATGTGAAGAGCCAGAAGACTCTGAACCGTAAGGTGCAGGAGATAATTCTGGCGCAGGCGCTGGAGAGGAAGTTCAGCAAGGATGAGATTCTGGAGAGCTACCTCAATAACATCTTCTACGGGGCCGGGGCTTATGGCGTGGCGGCTGCCGCCTCGACCTACTTCGGCAAGGACTTGGACGAGCTCAGTTTGGCTGAGATTGCCCTGATTGTCGGGCTGCCGCAGAAACCGAGCGCCCTGAATCCCTATGTGAATCTGCGCGGTGCGGTCGAGCGTCGTGACCAAGTTCTGAATCGCCTGCGCGCCGAACTGCATGGCGGGCGTTATGTGACTGCTAGTGGTATTAGCGATGCTGAAATTGATGCTGCTCTTAAGGAAGAGGTGTCGCTGAAGCCTGCTACCGGAGCCGGAATGATGCGCGCTCCCTACTTCACCAGTTGGGTGCGCGAGCAGCTCTACGCGAAGTACGGAGAGGACCAGGTGCTGCGACAGGGACTCGTCGTCGTCACCAGTCTGAACTGGAAGTACCAGCAAATCGCCGAGAAGGTGGTTAAGGAGACCATCGATAAGTACAAAGACGCGCGGCGAGTATCGCAAGCTGCGCTCGTTTCGCTGGACGTGGATACGGGAGACATTCTGGCGTTAGTGGGTGGTTGCGACTATGCGAAGAGCAAGTACAACCGTGCGGTTCAGGGCGGGAGGCAGGTGGGCAGTGCCTTCAAGCCTTTTGTCTACGCTACCGCGCTCAAGCAGGGCATTGGCCCCAGCACCGAGCTGCGGGATCTGAAGGTGAACTACTTTGTGGGGCCGGGACAGGTTTACACGCCCCACAATTCCGATATGGAATTCCGGGGCATCGTGAACATGGTCTATGCCCTGCAGTATTCACGGAACGCGGCGAGCGTGGACTTGATGAACCGGGTGGGCCCGCAGAATGTGGTGGCGACGGCGCATGATATGGGAGTGGAATCGCCACTGGATGATGTCCTGTCTCTAGCCCTGGGAGTCTGCAACGTAAAGCCACTGGAGATAGCTTCAGCCTTTGCCACCTTTCCCCGGGGCGGTGTCTACATGGAGCCGGTGTCCATCCTGCGCGTTTACGATCGAAACGGCGTTCTCCTGGAAGATCACACGAACGATTCGGAGCTGCGCAGCCATCGTGCGCTGCCGCCAGATGTGGCGTACACGATGGTTCTGATGATGCAGCGGGTGATCCTCGGCGGCACTGGCACCGCGGCTCGTTTCAAGAACGGTGCCGGTCAGTATCAGCCGGCGGGCGGCAAGACCGGCACGACCGACGACTTTGGCGACGCCTGGTTTGTCGGCTACACGCCCAGGGTGGCGACTGCAGTGTGGGTGGGCAACGATGACCATCGCATAAAGATGCGGCGGGTCTTCGGTGCCAGCATACCGGCGCCTATTTGGAAAAGCTATATGCAGGGCATCTACGCAGACCGACCGCTGGAGAGGTTTGAGACGCCCCCCGGGGCAGCAGGGGTAAGCATTCCCGGTGCGTCGGTACGACCGGTTTCTGAGCTAGAAGACCTGCAGATTGAGGGGGAGTACACCTATCCGTTTGAGATCGATGTGTCGGCACTTCCGGAGGAAGAACCAGTGTCAGAGGAGGAGAAACCTCCTGAAGAACGCGAGACGAAGCCGCCACCCGAGGAGAAACCCAGGGAGAGGGAGGAGAACCCAGTGTACTTCTGAGGCGGCAGGTCCTGCGCCATCAGGCGGGCAGGTTGCTGATGTGGCGTGGTCCAGAGCCTTCGCAAAACTTCTCCTTCCAAGTTATAATATTGCAGTGTGAAGCGACAGGCGCTTATGCGCAAGTGCCTGGAGGTAGGCCCATGACGGTCCAGCAGCGAAGACGTGCTGCGGAACGAGTGCCAAGCCACTGGACAAAGGGCCCGTAGCTCAGTGGTTAGAGCAGGTGACTCATAATCACTTGGTCGCTGGTTCGAATCCGGCCGGGCCCAATATCCCCATTCGGCGCAGCTTGCCAGCGGGCGGGTCTAACGCTACGGCTTCGCGTATAATGGGTCTTGTGCTTTCGGGGCGCGTAGCTCAGATGGTTAGAGCGTCTGGTTTACACCCAGAAGGTCAGTGGTTCGAATCCGCTCGCGCCCATTCTCTGCTGTCGGCTAATCCT
>MVCR01000104.1 GCA_002050035.1 Planctomycetales bacterium 4484_113
TTACCTATGCGCATGCGGTGCGCGTGGCGCTTTCGTATATGGATCGGTTCGCACTTTGGCCTCTCTTGAACGCGGTGGAGCTGCTGCGGGAGGACTGGAAGGGGGAGGAATTCGCCCCGATGGAGCTTTCAGTGCAGTTCACGGGACCGAAGGAGGTCGCCGGCTGGGCGGCGCGCCAGGATGCGGAGCCGACGGCGGCGCACGTGCACACGTGCACAAGTTTGCCTACGCCTTCCTGGCAGAGGACCGACAGATTCAAGCCGAGCTGAAGCCGTTTCTGCACCGCGCCTACTTCGCCCTGCGCGACCGCGTCCCGGATGCGTCAAGCGTGCGCGAAGCGTTTGAAGAAGCAGCGGTGTAGCTGAGGGGCGCGGATTGCGACCGTCGCTCCTGGCTTCGCACCGGCTACGGCAGGCAGTCCTCGGTAGTCAGCTTTCAGTCGTCAGACAGGAGAGGCGAGGCGCAGGTCCCCACCCCACAGAAACGAAGAAGGCGCGCCACGAGGGTTGCGGGAAATGACGGGCGGGGACGCCCGTCGTCCAGAGGGAACAAAGGAAGCGCCGACCTGGAGGTCGACGGTCCCCAACATGGTCACTCGTATCGGAGGCTCTCCACCGGGTCGAGGGTCGCGGCGCGGAAGGCGGGGAGAATGCTGAAGACAATGCCCACGCCGAAGCTGAAGCCGAGCGCGAGGATGATGGTCTTTCCCGTGATGAAGAAAGTCCAGTCGGCATGCGCACAGAGAATGTAAACGCCGACTGCTCCCAGAATGAAACCCACAACCTGCCCGGCGACCACCTGCAGGAGCGTCTCGATGAAGAACTGCACCAGGATGTCGCGGCGGCGCGCTCCCACCGCCCGGCGTACGCCGATTTCACGCGTCTGCTCGACCACGCTCATCAGCATTACCGTCATTATGCCGATGCCGGCGACCAGCAGGGCGATGCAGGAAACGCCCAGAAGAACCACCGCGAAAATCTTGAAGGTTTCGTTGGCGGCACGCGTGAGCTCCTTCATCGAGAAGACGCTGAACTCGTCCTGCTTTTCCGGGTCAACGCCGCGCCACTGCGCCAGCTCCTGCTTGATCTGCTTCACTACATCCTCGGTTTTCATCCCTTCTGGATGCTTGATGGCGACGGTGTGCAGATAGGGATAGTCGAAGAGCTTCTGCGCCAGATTGAGGGGAATGAAGATGCGGTTATCGAAGTCCTCGAAGCCGATGCGTCCTTTTTCCTCCAGGGTGCCGACAACGCGCAGCCGCTTCCCCTTGAGCACGATTTCCTGACCCACCGCGCGACCTTCGGGAAAGAGCTTCTGCGCCACCGTGTGCCCCAACACCGCGACTTCAGAAGCGCCCGCGGTCTCATCGTCGCTGTAGAAGCGACCGGATGCCAGCTTGTAAGGACGCACCTTGAAGATGTCCGGCGTGCAGCCGATGACGGTGGTGAAAACACGATTGCCCTTGTGCGCGACGAAGGCGACCAGCGCCTGAAAGGGCGAAACTACCTCTGCATACGGTTTGTCGCGAAGGAATTCATAGTAGCTCACCGGCAGCGCGCCCATACCGGCACCAGCCTGCTCAAAGGGGCTTTCCTCAAAGCTGAAATAGGGAGTAACGAAGATAGTATTCGCGCCCAATTCGCCCATCAGCCGCATCGCCTGCGCCCGCGCAATCTCGGAAACGCTGATGAGCGCAACGATGTTCGCCACGCCGATGCCGATGCCGAGTGTGGTGAGAAGAGTCGTCAGCCAGCGCACGGCGAGCCTTCGCAGCGAATAGCGGATGAGATGACCAAGCATCGGCGGAGATGATTATAGCCAGTAGGGCAACTGAGAGCCGCCAACGTGCGAAGCCCATCACCTTCGCTCGATATGGGAGGACGCCCGAAGAAGTCCGAACGCCTAGTGGAACCAAGTGAGGTCGCTCAACTTCGCCGTGAAGCGCTTGACATAGGGAATCGCCAGGGCAATCCCCTTCGCGCTCAGAGCGAGGATGCCGATGATAGCCTGCACCAGCGCCAGGCGGGAGATGAACAGCAGCGAAGTATCGCCCAGAAGCTCGTGCACTCGCAGATAGCGACCCACCAGCGGCAGTAGAACCAGACCCCAGATAACGAGGGAGCCAGCGATGATAAGCAGAAAGCGAGTGAGCCAGCGCCTCTCCCGACGCCTGAGGAATCCCCGACCGGGTCCGAGGAATGCATTAGCTCGAAGCGAATCAGCATTGGTAGGAAAGCGAGCGTGAGTAGTAGCGCCAGCAGGCTGAGAGCCCAATAGCCTCGTGCCACATCCAGCTTTCTCTGTCGCGAGCTGATATTTCATTTTACCGCGAAAAAGCGAACTTGGCTAGAACCGCGAAGTTTCACCAGGGGCAGATGTTTCTCAGGAGCCAGCAAGAGGGCTCACCCTTTCGGCAAGGATTCTCTCCCACCTGGTTACACCTCCGGAACCGCACAGCTTGCGAACCATCGCGTGCGATGTGATAGAATTAAGGTTTAGCCTACTTTGGATGTAAAACTGGATTGTAACAATTGACATGTTCCCGGCATTCCACCCGAAATGGCTAGTCCAGCTATCTGAGCATCTCCGACCGGAGAAACGCACCCTCGAAATCGTGCGCTGCAATCACAACATTGACCATGAATCGTTCACCAGATTGGTTATAGCAGCCCGGACTTCCGCCGTGAGAGCTGTGGAGTTCTCCATGCGCCAGGCTCGGCTGCAAATGCCTCACGCATCCCGGAAGTTCCTTCTGCGCACCGCGCTCGAGTTCCGCGCGACCAGCCCTCCGCCGGAGGGCCTCGGTATGAGCGAAGAGGAAGTGGACTCGGCACTGGAGGGCATCCATTCGGTCGAGGAGCTGGTGGACTACATCGCCGCCCGCGACCAGGCGAAGCTCACTGAAGAGATGGAGGGTGCCGGTTTCCCACTTGACAAGGTACTGCAGATTGTAAGAGAGGTGGAGGGCGTTCTCAGTGGTTCCGAAAGTGTGGAGTCGGCGCAGAAAGCGCAGCCATACAAGGGGGATGATCCCCAGACCCTGTTCAACCGGGGCGTGAAATGTTTCAAGATGGGAGCGTATGATCAGGCTCTCAAGCTATTCAAGGAAGTCATCAAGCTGGCTCCGGATCACGCCGAGGCGCACTACAGTATCGGCGTAGCCTGCGGCAAACTGGGGCGTTACGAGGAAGCTCTGGCCGCCTACGAGAAGGCGATAAGCATAGAGCCTGACTTCGCCATGGCGTACAACAATCTGAGCGTCGTCTACGGCATGCTCAATCGCTGGGATGAAGCGGTGGAAGCGTGCAGAAATGCGGTGCGCATAGACCCCGAATACGCCGAAGCTCATTCCGGACTGGCGGTCGCCCTCCTGGCAACGGGTAATCGCAGCGCGGCATTGGAGGAATACGTCTACCTCAAGGAGATCGACACCAAGCTCGCAAATGAGCTGCTCAACGTCATAAAGCGCTGGCGCTGAGGCGGCCAAGGCCTTCTTCCACCGGAATCCCCTTCGGAGGCAATGCAGCCCGACGCCCGCAGCAACCGCCCCGAAACCGTTCAGATCCCCATCCCTTCGGGTCAGCTAGCGCGCCGCGGTTGCGGAAGGTTTGGCTTCTTCATGCGGAAGTCCATAGCAGCGCCCCCGCGTGCCGAGCGTGAATGCGCAACCTCCGGCAAGTGCCAGTGGCAGCCAAACCGGGCATTTAGAAGCTGACTCGGATGCTGGTGACGCGCCCGAACTTATCGAAGGTGATGGACAGTCGGTAGTCCCGGGGAAGCGCGGCAAGAGGCTTCTGCCCAGCGTTGAACTGCCAGGAATACGCGGTCTCCTCCCCGCGCAGACCGACCTGCTCGGTTCCGTCCGGCGGACCCAGCTCCTGCAGTAGCTCGTCCCGCTTCAGCGCCCGCAGGTTCTGCCCTCCCAAGCCAATTCGACTCGCCGGCGGCTCGTAAGAACGCGCAACGCAGACCATCTCCACTTGCTTCCGCTGGAAGCTGACGATGAAGGAGAACGGCAGGAGGCGGAAATCGCTTACCGGATACCGGCGGGCGAATTCGTCCGGAGCGATCACTTCCGTCGGCTGCTCCTCGCCCGCCTCCCAGTAATAGTCGCGACCATGCTTGCCCTCCACCACGACTGCCGCGGCACCGAAGGTGGATGTGAACTTCTCCTCCGTCCAGCCGAAGAGCTCTGCGAGCGTGAACTGTGGAGTTGACGGCTTTCCGCCGGGAAGCTGATTGCAGCAAGCCAGCGCCGCCACGAGAGGGAGCACAATGATAAGGAGATAGGCCCTCACACTCCGATTCTATCGCCGCGCCGTCTGCAAGGCAAGCGAAGTCCTACTTCACTCCGCGCTTCCACCACAGCAGGTCCTCCGTGCCAAAGGGCTTCGCCGCGGCTTCCAGAAGCGCCTGCTCCTGCGCAGTCATCGGCTTGAAGGCGAGAGCGTGGGCAACATTCTCCTCCACTTCTTTCGGACTACCCACGCCGGTGAGCGCGACGTCTATCGGCTGCGAGAGTACCCAATGAAGCATCTTGCGGAGGTCCAGCTTGCCAATCAATCGTCCTTCGCCGAAAACCTTCATTGCTATGGCACCGACGCCCTGCTTCCGGGCGGTAGGAAGGAAGCGCGCAGCGAAGTCGCCAATGTACGAGTCAGCGACGCCGCAGGCAACCAGCGCGGTGGCGAAGGGATACCGCCGGAGCGCCTCCAGCGCCACTTCCGGTCGCGCGTGATTGGTGAAGCCGATGAAGCGCACCAAGCCGGCTTTCTGCGCCTCCAGCGCCGCCTGAAAGCTGCCGCCCTTGCTCATCACGGTATCCAGCGTCTTCATATCGTTTATCGCGTGGAGCTGGATACAATCCAGAGGTTTCTTCAGCTTGAGGCGCTTCAGGCTGCCCGCTATTTCGTCCCTCGACTTGGCGTAGCTGCGAAAGAGGGTTTTGGTGGCTATCCATAGCTTCTCCTGGTCAGCGTGAGCAAGCACGGTTCCGAGGATTTCTTCGCTCTTCCCGTTCCCGTACTGACGCGCGGTATCGTAGTAAGTGATGCCAAGTTCGAGACCTTTCTCAACGGCAGCGAGCGCGCTCTTCCTCTCCACCCGGGGATAGACCGCGCCGCCCAATCCGAGAATGGTGGTCTTGAAGCCGGTCTTGCCCAGAGGACGAGTGGCGAGCCCGGAGGGCTTCGAGGTCTGAGCCTCCTCGGAAATCCTCAGTGGCAGACGAGAGAGAATCGCAGCAGCCGCGGCTCCCTTTGCCGCTCCCTCCACGAACTTGCGCCGGCTCATTTGCGCAGGTTTGCCATCGCTTCTTTTCGTCACCGGGCTAACCTCTCATTGATCATGCCGCCGAGACCGGAGCCCTCTAAGCGAAGATGAAACCCGCTGGCTGGCGGTGCAGGCGGTTACTCGTTCCCCAGAGCCTCGTGGATTTTGACTATCTCCTCAAGACCACGTTCGAAGGCCTCCAGCAGCTTTGGATCGAAGTGGTGTTCAGCTTCCTGCCGCATTATCCTGAGGGACTTCTGGATGTCGTACGCAGGCTTGTAAGGTCGGATGGAAGTGAGGGCATCAAAGACATCCGCGAGAGCCACTACGCGCCCGTACAGGGGAATCTCCTCGCCCTTGAGTCCGCGGGGATAGCCGCTGCCATCAAACCATTCGTGATGGCTTAGAGCAATGACCTCGCCGGCCTGGAGGTAGGAATCCCAGCTCTTACCCAGAATCTCAGCTCCGATGAGAGTGTGCGTCTCCATTACCGCTCGCTCTTCGGGCGTCAGCTTCCCCTGCTTGAGCAGGATTTCATCGGGAATGCCTATCTTGCCAACATCGTGCAACGGAGCCGCCTGCGTCACCACGCGGACTTCTTCCTCTTCAAGCCCGTATTCCTTCGCAATGATGCCGGAATAGAGACCGATACGACGAATGTGCTTGCCGGTTGCCTCATCTTTGTACTCTGCAGCACGAGAAAGACGGTAGATAGTATCCAGATGTGCCGCCGCCAGCTCCCTCATGGTCTCATCCAGCTTTGCCGTGCGCGCCTTGACCTGCCGTTCTAGATCCGCCTGATAGTCCTTCAACCGGTCCTGGTATTCTTTGACCGCCAGGATGTTGCTCACTCGCAGAGTCAGCTCGGCAGCATCGAGAGGCTTGGTGAGGAACTCGTTGGCTCCTGCTCGCAAGCCGGTAAGCAAGGCTTCCCGGTCATCAAGCGCGGTGACGATAATCACGGGGATATCGCTCGTGTTCTTATCCTGCTTTATCTGTTTGCAGACCTCGTAGCCATTAAGCTCCGGCATTACGATGTCTAGAAGCACTAGGTCGGGACGGTTCTTCTGAATCTTGGCGAGCGCCTCCCGTCCGGTCTTGGCAGTGTCAACGATGTAGCCCTCCTTTGAAAGCAGGCGCTGATAGAGGTCGAGAATGATCGACTCATCATCCACGGCCAGAACAATTGGTACTTTAGCCATTGGTTCTCATCCTTGACCGCGGCTTCCCTTCGGAAGCGATCCGGCTACTTATGCCCTGATGATGCAGAGTATAGCATATCCCACTTGCCCACTTGGGCGCCCAAGAAGCAGAGCGAAGACAACTCGCACAAATCATACTATCGGGGTGGCCGGATTTGAACCGGCGACCTCCACGTCCCGAACGTGGCGCTCTAACCGGACTGAGCCACACCCCGTCTAGACCCACCCGCAATGCGCACCGCCGAGGGCACGCATCGAAGGAACTATATCAATTCTAACATACC
>MVCR01000025.1 GCA_002050035.1 Planctomycetales bacterium 4484_113
TTCACGAAGAAGTTCGCTGCCAGCGGAGTGATATCGAGAATCGTTATCGCGCCGTCGGCGTTTCCATCGATGACCTCGCAGACCGGATGCTCCCACAGCCCGCTATCCGGGTCGATGAACTCGCCGAAGTGCACCGCCAGCGGGGTGATGTCTTTGATGTCCACGATGCCGTCCTGGTTATAGTCCCCGCAGTTGCGGTACGACCAGGTGAGGGTGAACACGCCCTCGCCATCGACGGAATATGACAACATGGGCGTCTCGCCCGTGCCGACAGGCGGGACGCCTGTCGTCCAGGTGTTTTGGAGCGCGTCGCTGAGTGCTTCCTTGAGCTGCGAAAAGAGCGTTTCGTCCACGCAGCGCGTCGCTGAGTGCTTCCTTGAGCTGCGAAAAGAGCGTTTCGTCCACGCCTTCGGGAGTGGGGAGAGCGCCAAGCTCGGCGAGGGCTTCGTCGAGCGTGGCTTCGGAAGGAATTGCCGCCTGGAAAGGCGGCGGATCCCCAACCCTAAACGAAGCAGGCGGGGCGGGAGAATGACGGGCGGGGACGCCCGTCGTCCCGTCTGATGACTGAAAGCTGACCCACGTTCAGTATACAGCAAGCGACAGCACTCCGCAAGAAACGCTCCCGTCGCCGTAGATGAGCTGCGGCGCCTGCAACTGAAGCTATGATAACCGGGATGGCGAGTTATCAGCCAACGCGCACGGAATCTCACGGGCTCACAGAGAATCGGCGATGCGGTCTCAGGTGCCTTTATGCTCGTCGCCTTCGGGGGGCTTCTCGAAGCTCTCCTGCTCCTCGCGCTTCTTGCGCTCGGCTTCCAGCTTCTCCTTCAGCTCGGGGAACATCTCCTTGATATATTCCTGGCGCTTCACCGGGTCGAGTACCGCCAGCGGAGTGCGCCCGAAGAACTCAATGTAGCCACAGTTCAGGCACATCCAGCAGTCAACAGGAGTGGCGCGGTCGTATTTCACCTGCATCCAGCCGTAGGTGGCAACGAAGTGCGCGTCGCGCGTGACTCCGAAGTTGGCGACTGAGCTGAACTCCCCGCGCACCATCTCGCCCTGACACTTCGGGCAGACGTGCTTCTCCTCTTTGGTCTTCTTCGCCGACGGCGGGAAATCCACGCTCGCCGGCTCCTGCTTCCGCTTCCGCTTCGGCACAGCCATCCTCAATAGTCTAACATCTTCGCTCCCCAGACGCCCGAATCACCACGGGGAGCCAGTTCCCGCGAGCCGCCGGGCGGGCGGCTCTACATCAGAATCACCACCGCGACAAACGCCAGCGCCAGCAGGCTCAGGGGCAGCCAGAGCTCCCAGCCGCGCACGACGCCGGTCTTCACGAAAAAGCGCATCACCGGCGGCGCGGATACCCCCGCTTCTGCAGCGGTCATCGATTCGGGATAGGTGCCGTTAACCTGGGTGAAACGCAAGAAGTAATAGCCATCGTCGCGCAGCTTGAAAGTGCTGGTGCGCGCATAGTTTGTCCGCGAGCCAAAACTCGCCGACCCGGCAACGATGAAATCGGTCTGCGGATGTATCACCAACATATTAGAGTCGAGAAGTTCGACTTTTGTTTCCCAGGAACCTTGGGTCGCCGGAACGAGGACCTGGCAGGAATAGAGACTCGCGGCTCCGCCCCGAATATAAAAGGGACCGAAAAGAGCGCCTCGCGTGATATCCTCCGCGCTCGCCTCCCGCAGAAGCACCAGTCGACCGGAAAAGTGCATTGCCCAGAGGTAGAACGCGGCACCGAGGATGACGATAAGCAGGCACACTGCGAACTTGCGGCGGCGGCGCATGACCGGGCGGCGAAGCTCTCGCCTCTCATCGGATGCGCGCCCCGGACCCTCACGGCTCACCAGTTCATTATAGGGGGGCTCACCAGGACGAGGCAAATCGCGGGAGACAGGAAGGCACTTGCACGCCCTACGAATGCCCTGCCCGTCATCTCAGCACGCGGAGCGCCTTTTCCACCTGGAGCGCACCCATAATGAAGCACGCGTTGTTCCTCACCCAGTACTCGTTCGATGCATAGGAGTATGTAAATCCCCAGACATCCGTGTCTATCACCGGATAATCAAAGGGAACATCGGCCATCACGAAGTTCTTCGTGTCGGTATCGCCGAGATACACAGGATCACCCATTCCCTCGCCGCTCTTGATGCCGTTGATGACGCCGCCAGGGACGACACCATCCTGGTGCCCTTCAATGAAGCAATAGCGGTGATGGTAGCAACTGGGGTTGTGCCCGACACCTGCCATCATCGAGATATTGGTGGGATTGAAACCGAGTATCCACTGGATATTGCGCTCCGCTGTCTCCAGATACTTCGGCTCATCCAGCAGGAGTGCCGCTGTGGCCAGACCCCAGGCGAAACGTCCGAGCCTCCTGTTGCTATACGCGTATCTCAGGTTCCATGGCTTGCCCTCTTCGGTCTCGCCCGCTACCATGCCAAAATTCGAGAGACCAGTATGCTCAACAGTATGCTCCGCCCAGCACCGAAATGCATCCCTGATGTCGGCATCGAACCGTGAGCCGGGAAATGCCCTTAGGAATTCATACAACGCGAACAAGTGATTGTTGCATTCAGGATCGACGGATGTCCTCGCCTCATCCCTGTAGAAGAACCCCTGTTCGTCCTGAACGGCCAGGATATTCGAGACTCTAAGCTTCGCGTCTTCTGCGTACCTATCGTCGCCCCAGACTTTGTACAGCTCGATATCCGTCAGAAGCAGACCGGTTTGGAGTCCCAAATAGGAAGTGTGCCTTTCTTCATACTCCGGCTGCGACAGGTCAATCTGGCGCTCGATATCGTACACATCCGCCGCCACCTCGAGACACCTCTCCGCCAGCTCGGGGTCGTAGGGCATCACCGCGCCTCCGAGTCGCGCCAACGCCGCACCGGTCCAGCTTATTCCCGGACCCTTGGTGCTATACGCCAACGCCTGCTCCTCGGTGAGGATGCGCGGAGGCTCACACTGCGGCGCACCAAGCCAGGTGCAGACGTCTTCCATATCCGGTGTGAAGCCGGGATGGAAGATACCGTCCCAATATCCCTTGCAGATGTATCTACCCTCCCACACGGCTTCGTCAAGGAACTTCGGCGTTCCTGTCCCGCCTGCAAGCTCATCGCCGAACTCCTCTTGGAGGGCCAACAAGGACCAAATCCCCACTGTGCCGGGGCCTATCCATTTGCCGTAATCCCCGGCATCATGCCATCCGCCGGTGACATCGACGATCTCGCCGTTCTCCCTGATTATTGCGTCCTGAGTGTGGCAAGCCTTATGGAATCCGGGTATCTCCATACCGCAGCGCTGGTAGTAGAACCAGCCGCCAGCCTTCTTCGCCAGATCAAGGTATCTGTCTTTTCTGATCACGAAGGCATTCGAATCGGTCACTTCCACGGTCTCATTCAGCCTGAGCCGGACGCGATACATCCCTTCCTTCTTGAAGTCGGAGAAATCAGCGATGTAGTTGTTACCACCCCAGATATGGCTGCCTGCTGACTCGATCTCGCCCACATACACCACCGACTGCGGCGCCGGATGCTGCCGGTTGTGCGAGCACTCAATTAGTTCGAATTTGCCGGAAAGAGTTGTGTCATTTGCCCAGATGACCGCTGTCTTGACGCTGTTCGGGTCGTAGCCGCCGTGGCAGATGATTGGCTCTATCGTTTTCTGCGCGATTATCTGCTCGTCCTTCAATTCTGACCAGCTATCGACCTGCGGACGGATCCATCTCAATGTCCTCGCCTGCTTCAGCTTGTCCTGGATCGTAAGCTCCCCACGGTTTCTCAGTTTGCGCGAGGTGACATGCATCCTGAGCACTCTGGGGTAATCGGAGACCCCCACCTCAAATATCATCATATCGTTCTTGAAGACATAATCAATCTCCCGCTCCTCACCCGTGAGGGGATCCATCAGCACGGGCATGCCGTGGACCAAGAACCATATGGGGTCGAAAGTCAGCACCGCCGGCATTTCATTGAATCTCTGCCCCTCATTCAGCTCAGCCCAAAAGGCTATCCTGAAATCGGCTTCCTTCTGGTAGGCAAGGGCGGTGTATTCAACCCCTTCGAGGTCCAAAAAGACCGGGATGTCCTTCCGAAGAACCCAGGATTCATCGAACAGGGATGAAATAGTGATTCTCTCAGGTGATAAGCCGCCCGACTGCGCCGCACCCACGCTGGGAAGCACTGCCACCACAGCGAAAACAATGCAGAGCATGACCGCCTTCGAGTGAATCCTCTCCCAGTGTTTCAGTAATCCATGCATTGTACACATCCTCCCACCTATCAATGAGCTGGCTTATTCAGCAAATACGGTTGATTTCAATTGTGCGATGAAGTCATCAACCAGACTGCTACCCGAGAAGAAGACCACACCGTCGGCGCCTTCTTCCCTCGCGATTTCCACTTCTCTCGCCACACCTTCAGGAGTGTTGATGTTGTGCGAGGAGCGGCAGGCGATTCCGGCATAGAACAGGCATCTCCCCTTGGCCACATTCACCGCTTTGCGGGTGTACTTCCTGAAGACATCCAGGTTGTTGGTGTAGAGCATGGGGCACAGTATGTCCACGAGACCTTCCTGAGCCCACACCTCCCACTCCTGGCCGATCATATAAGCCGCCGAGTCGGGGTCCGGGAAAACAGCCGCCGAGATAAGAACGTCTTCCTTTCCTTCGCGCTTAAGCAAATCCCGCGTCTCCCTGAGAAGGTTCGTCACGTTGTTTGCATTCCACCGTATCCACTCGACCCACATAGCGCTTCCAGAGTTGTGGTGCCTTAGGCTCAGCGGGTCGCGTCCGAATTCCCGCTCAAAGGCGGCGCGACTGGCGCTATCGTAGCTGAATCCCTGGCGAACCGGGAAGCGGATGTAGTCGAAGTGCAGACCATCAATATCGTATTTCAGCAACTCCTCAATCTCGCGCAGCATATACTCTCGCGCACCGGGATTGGAAGGATTCAGGTTCTGGTGCCCCTCGAATCCCTGTATCAGCCACTCAGGATGTTTGGCTATCTCCCCCTCCAGCTGGACGTGTCCGCCTGGACAATAGCAGGGATGAACCTTCATGCCTCTGGCGTGGGCAAGTTCCAGTATCGTGCCGAGGACATCCCACTCATCCGAATAAGTGCTACTGAAAACGAATAGATTATTGATGCCCAAGCCAGCCCATTCATCGAAGGTCGCCTCCATCTCGGCGACGGCTTCGTCCTTATCTGGACTGAACTGTCTTGCACTAACCCAAACCGCCCGACCCTCCACTGAGGCTGCCTTGCCCAGCGCTTCCGGTGTTGCGCTCTGGGAACTAGCGTGCCACCCGAAAAGGCAGCAAGCGAGGACGGTAATTGCCAAGAGCATCGTCGAAACTGTTCTCTTAAGCATCGATTTCATCCATCCTCTCCGTCGTATAATGATGCATCACTCAGTCAGTAGCACAATAAGGGCAGACAGGGCAAGACTGCTCTTCCCACATCCCTGAACTGCGATTGAGCTCAGCCCCAGCCAGTGCCACTCCACTCCAATTCCTAGTTGAATATCAAATAGAGCCCTATCTGTATCAGGCAGATAAGGGTCGCCCATATTCTCAAGTCCCGCCAGCCGGCTTGATCGAGTGCATCGCCGAATACAAACTCTCGGGGCATCAGCCAGGCGAAAACTATCACTGCGAGGAACAGGAGTACGCCGATAACCTCTGCCCAGTAAAGGGGTATGCTGTGCAGCCACTCAGACATTGGCTTCTCCCTTCATCGGTCTCGCGGTAAGACCATAAACCAGATTGGTCAACTTCTCGATGGGGTCTGGTTTGGTCAAGAAGCTGACCAGGAGGTTCACGACTACGGCAATCACGAACGACCACCATGCAGTGTAGAGAAAACCTACATCAAGAGCAAGCATAATCATCGCCGAGAGCACACCAATCACAAGCCCGAACAAGCCTCCCCATTGGTTAACTCTCCTGAACAGGATCCCCAGCAGCATAATCGCGAATGTCGGTCCCTGGAAGACGGAAAGGATGTACTGCATGGCGAGGTATATCCCCGGGAACATCTTGGTCATTGGAGCGAACAGGATACCCCCCACCAGGAATATCACCGTTAGCCAGCGTCCGAAGGCAAGGTAGTGCCTATCCGCGGCTTTCCTTACGATGAAACGCTGGTATATGTCCCTGGTCCAGATGGTGGACAGGGAATTCAGGGTCGAGTCCACCGTGGACTGGATGGCAGCAATGATCGCGGCGAACATCAGCCCGGTAAGTCCCACCGGCAAGAGTGCCTTGATGGCTTCGGGAAGCGCCTGATCGGGATTCGCTAACCCCTGTGGCAATGAGAGGAGCAGGATGAAGAAGCCGGGGAGAAGGATGAAAAACGCAAACAGGGTCTTGGGGAAAGTCGCCAGCATCATCCCCGCCTTGGCGTCCCATTCGCTCCTCGCGCCAAGGGTGCGTTGAATGATCGACTGGTGGCAGCACCACCACGCCGGGGACAGCACAAGAGCCAGCCCGAAAATCATCCCAAGCCAGGGCCAGTCGGGGTTATCCAGCGGCAGGAACAGCTTGAGGTGCTGAGGATTATACTCTCCCAGCTTCGCCATCAGACCGGAGACTCCGCCAACCTTGATGAATCCTGCCACCATTATCGAGATGCTGCCGATCATCATCACACAGAACTGGATGAGGTCGGTATAAACGACCGCCGTCAGACCTCCGGCCACGGTGTAGATGCCCATTATCACGGCAACGATGATAATGCCCCACATAACATTCCAGCCCAGGAATGAGTTCAGCAGAAGACCCGCCGCATACAGGAAGATGCCCAGGAAACAGATGAGGACAACCCCCCATATCAGCGCCATGATGAGCCGTACTGCGGCGTTGTATCTCCGCCCGAGGAACTCAGGTACCGTGTAGACCCCAGCCCGCCAGTAAAACGGTATGAAGATGAGAGCAGAGATAATCATCGCAGGAATTGCGCCAATCCATTCGTAATTCGCCTGGGTGATGCCAACTCTGTAGGCGTTTCCCGCCGCTCCCATGTAGTCGTAAGAGCCTATGTTGGTTCCGATGATGGAAAAGCCGATGATCCACCACGGGAGCATCCTCCCTGCCAGGAAGAAGTCCTTCGCAGTCTTGACATACTTTCCGAAGTAGGTACCGATGCCGAGGATTACGAGCATGTAGACGATTACGATGACGACATCAACTGTTGCAGCCGTTCCTAGGTGCATTTAGGGATCTCCACGGAAATAATCAGGATTCTCCCATATCCGGTCGCAATACTACCAAAGCCGTCTTAAACGGTCAAATCAAGAGGGCTCTCTGCCCAAGCACCTCCTAGAGCCGAGAACGGAATGGCTTCTATTCAATATCAATAGGACCCGCCTCCGTGCGCGAGAAGGATCCGCGGGCTCAGAACCTACCAGAAGTTAGGCTTCCCGAAGCGGCTTTGCCGCCGCGGAGTTCTTTCAGCAGCTCCTTGACCGCCGCCTCCAGTTGCGGATCGCGTCCGGAGGGTAAATCTCCCGGGGCAAGACTCACTTCTACATCCGGCGGCACGCCGTAGTTCTCCATATTTTGCATATCGATGGTGTACCAGCCGCTTCCGGGGAGGGCGAATCGCGTGCCGTCCATCAGCTCGTAGGTCCAGGTGCCGATTACGCCGCCGTAGGTCTGCACTCCCAGCAGCTTGCCCAGACCGAGTTGGCGGAAGCCGTAGGGGAATATCTCGGCATCGGAGATGCACCGCTCGTGGATGATGACCAGCTTCGGCTTCAGGAACGCCTCCACCGGCTGGAGCACCGGCGCGAAACGCCCGCGCGAGGAGTAGCCGAAGGGCTGCCGGTCGAGCAGGCGGAACAGCTCCTCGTGGATGTGTCCGCCGCTGTTGAAGCGGATGTCAATGATGGCGGCGTCATAGTCCTGCGCGTAGCCGAAGAGCTCGCGCTCGAAGCGCTTCAGGCTCTCTTCGTACATCCTGCGGATATGCATATAGGCGATGCGGCCGCCGGATAGCTCCTCCACGTGAGCGCGGTTATCGCGCACCCACTGCTCATATTGCAGATCCCGCTGCTGGCGCAGCGAGACCGGGCGGATGCGCACCGCTTCCTCCTCGTTCGTCGCCGCGCGCAGCACCTTAAGATGCACCGTGCGACCCACCGTCTGGTCGAGGAGCCTCCAGGTTGCTTCGTTAAGACCCGCCGGCTCGCCCTCAATCTCCAGGATGATGTCGCCGGGATGGAGGCGGCTGCCATCGCGGTCGGCGGGCCCGTCGAAGAGCACCTGCGCCACCCTCAAGCCGGGGCCGGGGAATGCCATGTCGTAGTAGACGCCGAAAGCGCCGGTATCGGAGCCGATGCCCTCGAAGCTGCTGGCGCCGGAGATGCCCATATGGCTGGCATTGAGTTCCCCGAGAAGCATCCAGGTGAAGGTGCGGAACTCCTCCCGCGTCACCGCCTGCTCGACCATCCGGCGGTACTTGCGGTAGAGGGCTTCGGAGGCGCGACCATGCAGGTCGGGGTCGTAGAAGTTCTGCTTCAGATTGCGCCACGCCTCGTCGAACATCTGAAGAATCTCCGCCTGCCGGTCGAGCAGCATCGGCGCGGTCACCCCGACACCGCTAACGCCAGCGATGCGGTCGCCAGCGATGTCTATCTTGTAGACGCGACCGTTCTCATCGAGACCGTAGGCGCCGCCCTTCTCGCGCCATTCGAGATAGTTGAAGGGCATGCCGACGCCCGTGGAGCTGGATTCCTTCGTCTCCAGGTTGTAGAGCCAGAGCTGGGTGCCCAAAGTGGTCGAGCCTTCAAAGAGCAGGCGCTTGCCGTCGGGGGAGAAGACAATCGGGCCCGCGCTGTCAAGCGGCGGGCTGACCGCGACCGCGCGAAGCTCGATATCGCGGAAGTCGATTTCGACGGGCGGTTCCTCTTCCTCGTTCTCCTCATCAGCTTGCGCTTCGGCTTCGCCGGTCTCTTGCAGCAGTTCGGAGTCCGGCTTCGCCTCCTGCTCCACCTTCTTGTCGCCTTCGTCTTCTTTCTTCTCCTCGCCGAACTTCATCTCGTCGGGAAACTCGACCGGCTTCCGCGTCAGATCGAGAAGATAGACGCGGGCGACCTCGCCGCGATAGCTGCAAAACGCCACGTGCCGGTCATCCGAAGACCACTGGAAGAAGTAGTTCCAGGTCGGATACTGGGTGATGTTGCGCGGCGCCTCGCTGCCGTCGGCGGGGACAATCCACAGGTCGGCATGCCGCCGAAGATCCATCGAGCCGTAGCAGAGCCACTTGCCGTGAGGAGACCATGCGATGTCGCGCGGCCAGACGGCGGCACGGAAGTAACCGCGCGCCAGCTCGCGCGCACGCTTGCTCTCCACCTCCAGCACCATCAGCTTGTCCAGCCCGCGGAAGAAAGCAATCTGCTTGCCGTCCGGCGACCAGTGGGGGTTCTTCTCGATCTCCTCGGCCTCGGTCAGCCGCTCCACCCGCCGGTCGTTGAGATGCAGCACATACAGGTTCTCGTTGCCGTCACGGTCGCTGATGAAGAGTATCCGGTCGCTATCCGGATGCCACTGGATGTCGTAGTCGCGAGCGGGATTCTCGGTGAAATTGACCGCTTCGGTAATGCGGGGAACCTCCGCTTTCTCCTCCTCCTTCGGCTCGCGCGGCTGGATGTAGATGTCACCGCGCACAACAGTGGCCAGCCACTTGCCGTCGGGGGAGACGCTCATCTCGCTGGCGCTATGAAAGACCTTGCGGGTTACCCATTCACTCTTGTTATCGCTGCCGGCGCGGAGGGGAATCACTTCCGGCTCGTCGGTGCGCCCTGACTCCTTGAGCTCTCCGCGGAAAAGCCGACCATCAATCCAGCAGACGTAATCGCCGGTCTCGCGCGCGACGTCCAAAAACGAGATGTCGCGCCCGGATATGCCAACCACCCTGGTGAGTCCTTTGCCTTCGGCGGTGATGCGGAAGACCTCGCGCTCGCCGTTGCGGTCGCCGATGAAGTAGATGAACCTGCCGTCGGGGGACCAGTTGGGCCAGAAGTCGCTGCCGGCGAAATCGGTGAGCTGGCGGGGGTCCCCACCGTTGATGTCAAAGGTCCAGAGGTGCATGGCGGCGCTTCCGCGATAGCCCTTGCGCACCCAGGAGGTCGCGCCCCGCGAAACTAGGATCCGGCTGCCGTCGGGGGAATAGCGCGCGTCGTGGAATCCGCTCTGGTCGCGCAGCACCAGCCGCTCGTCTCCGCTGGCGATGTCAAGCTCCCAGATATCATCGCCCCAGTAGGCTCGCTGCGCCAGGAAGAGCAGCTTGCTACCATCGGGATTCCAATCGGCAACGTAGTCGTTGCCCGAATGATAGGTGAGACGCTGGGGCAAGCCTCCGGCGGCAGGAATGACGTAAATGTCGTAGTTGCCATCGCGGTTGGAGATAAAGGCAATACGCTCGCCATCGGGGGACCACACGGGACGCGACTCGTAAGCCGTGCTCACGGTGAGACGGCGTGCCTGCCCCCCTTCCGCTCTCACTACCCAGACATCGCCCTGATAGGCGAACGCCAGTTGGTTGCCATCCGGCGAAAGCGCCGGAGAGAGCATTCCCAGCGGGTTCTGACGAGCCGCACCGGTGAGAGAACCTAGCAGAACGAGCATGCACGTCGCAAGGGCGGCAAGAAGCACTTTTCGCATTGCCTTCCTCCTGAAGTCGTGGATGCGAGGATTATATCACGGGCATTGCTTCGGGAATAGGGTAGAATGGGCTTACCAGAGGAGGCAATATGCGAGAGGTATTGTGGATTGCGCTGGCATTGGCATTAGGGCTCGCTTTCGGCACCAGTTGCCACAATCCATCGGCGAATGCGGAAACCAGCTCCAAATCGCGTGGCGGCGAGACGCCTTCGCGGACTCAGTCGGCGGCAGCTTCGCAGAAGCAGCCCTTGAAAGGGCTGAGCTTCGTCTTCATCCATCATTCTTGCGGCAGCGGATTTCTGCACGAGGGAAAGATGAAAGCGAAGCTGGAAGCGCTAGGCGTGAGGGTTCATGACATCACCTACGGCGACGGCTGGATCGGCGATAACACTAATCCCGATCACTTCCCGACCACCTTCGGACGGCACATGGACGAGGTGCTCGGTTGGGAGCTCGCCGGCAAGAATCACCACGACATCGTGGCGTTCAAGAGCTGCTTCCCGGCGAGCAACATCAGCTCGGAGGGAATGCTCGCGCAGTACAAGAAGTACTACGAGCAGATGAAGCCGATGTTCGAGAAGCAGCCTCGGGTGCTGTTCGTGGCGTGGACAGCGCCGCCCCTGGTTCCGCGCGCGACCACTTCCGAGAACGCCGCGAGAATGCGCCGGTTCTGCCATTGGCTCGTAAACGACTGGGCGCCTCAGGAGCACAACATCGCAGTTTTTGATTGCTTCCATGTGCTAGCAGGGAAGGACGACTACCTGCGACCAGGCTACCGCCGCAACGAGCACGACTCGCATCCCAACGCCGCCGGCAACCGCGCAGTTGCCGACGCCTTCACGAAATGGCTGCCGAGAGCGGTGGATAGGTGGAGAGAATGAGAGGCTAGGACTGGATGTCTCCTTCGGCGTCGCCGCGTCGCTCACACAAGTGATGCCGGTGGAACTTCTCCGCATCGATAACGATGATGTAAGCAGCGTGCCACTCATGCGTTCCAAGCGTATTTGTCCAGTGAACGCCCAAGAGTTCACCTTCCTCGGTTTGAGCCAAATGCGACGCTTCTTCTAGCGCCAATTCACAGTACTTATTCACGAGCAAGGCATCGGCGAGTTCTTCTTCTCGTTGCTCCCAGAGCGAGCATAAGCGGCTATAGACCTCGTCATCGGTTTCTAGACACTGCGGCGTCCAAACGGCGAGGTCAATCAGTGCTACCTTTCCGCCAAGGAGACAATTAGGCGCGGTAACGTAAACCCTCATAATCTCTTCAACTTGAGCTAATGAGTCCGCGCACCGCTCTAGGAATCGAATAGTCTGCTTCCTCTCATCGTCCATAAGGGGATTGTACAGTACGTCTGTGTGGGCTCGGAAAGAACCTTGCCGGGGATGTGAGTAATCCGTAGGCTGCATGCCGCGTTTTCTGGAATGCATAGCCGCACCTCAGGAACCCGAATCATTCACGCTAAAGGAGAATGAGCTGCTAGTTAAGCGCGTGAAATGAAAGGCGTCCCCGCTAGCGTGCAAGAGAAGCTCAGCTTCTCCACCTGCTATTATTTTCCTGTG
>MVCR01000026.1 GCA_002050035.1 Planctomycetales bacterium 4484_113
CCGGCAAGCCAGCTACCGTCTTCTTCCCAGACCTTGCGCCCGGCTTCGCTCGGCGGAACTCCCTGCTGCAAGGCACGTATCGCCGCATGGGTCTGACCGCCGATATCCCTGGGGCCCTGGCGAACCCAATCGACGAATTCCGCAGCGATGGTTTCGATGTTCACGCTCCCGCTCTTCGCCAGCGCTTCCGCGACGCGCAGCGCCATCTCGGTATCATCGGTGAATTCGCCGGGCTTGAGATTGAGCCAGCCGCCGCCGAGCATCTCGGTAACGTAACCGAACCGCGAGGCAATTTCTTCGCGTGGGATTCCCTCGAGCGGCGCGCCAAGGGCGTCGCCCACGGCAAGTCCAAAGAGACAGCCGAACACGCGGCTCTTCTCTTTCTGTCCTTCCTCCATTGTAACTAATTGTATCACGATTGCCGTCTGAGAGGTCGTGCGAGGGTCGGTTGCATCCGTCCATCGAGAGCGGTAAAATAGGAACGCACTTTCCCGTCAGTTATGCAAATCCAAAGGAGCATGAGATGCGAGTGATGGCAACTGGTTTGAGGCGACTTGACGATTACCGGAGCTGGTGCTTCGAATGGAGTCGGGCGCCGGGAGTGGTGAAGAAGCTCACGCTGGCTCTCGGCGTGGCGGCACTCACGGGAGTGCTGGCACAGATTTATGTTCCCCTGCCGTTTACGCCCGTTCCCCTGACCGGTCAGGTGATTGGCGTGCTCCTGGCGGGAGTGCTCCTGGGAGGATCTTTCGGAGCCGTGAGCATGGGGATCTACGTGCTGCTGGGACTTCTCGTGGTTCCGTGGTTTGGTGGCGGGGCTGGCGGGTCGTTCTCGTACCTGCTGGGACCGACTGGGGGATACTTGCTTGGTTTCATTGCCGCGGCCTATCTCGTGGGCACGGTGAACGACCGCTTCAGGTGGGCGCGTAGTTTCTTGCCACGGCTTTGCGTGATCACTGGGGGGCTGCTGATCATTTATGCGGCGGGTGCCACCTGGCTGGCGATGGTGTATCACCTCGGACCGGTCAAGGCGATTGCTCTGGGTGTGGCGCCCTTCCTGGCGGTTGATGCGATAAAGGTCGGGCTGGCAGCGATTGCGGGAACTCTCCTCACGCCGCGCAGATAGACGATAGCCCCCTCAGTCTGCCTTTCGATACGGCGCGAGCAGTTCATCGAAGCCTCGTCGGGGTGCGACTTCTGGTCTCACGTCTATCTTCGTTGCCTGCATCCAGCGCATATTCACTCGCAGCACGCGATGCAAGCAGCCAACCAGCCACTGATGCTCCAGCTTGCCTGCGCTTCGCACAAGCAGCGACCGCTCACCTGCCTGACCTGCAAGTTCATCCGTGAGAAGTTCATCCTCGATATCAGGATAGGGCAGGCCTCGGTCATCGGCGTCGATTCTGAGCGCACGGAGACGCGCCAGCTCGCCCCGAGCGTAGCCCTCGAGCTCGCTGCCTACCATCCCGAGAAGCCATCCGTCGAGGGCAATCAGCCAGGTGGCTTGCTCGCGCACGATGGTTGCGCGAACTCCAGGAGAGACTTCTGTCGCGGGCACAGCTCCAGGATTCTCGCCGGAACGGACTTCAGACTCTTCACGAAGACGGTTCTCTTCATCGGATGCGATGTGCATCAGTGATTGTGGAAGAGGCCGCTCCCGATTGCTGATGCGTCTGACCATTGCCGCAACCTGCTGCCAGGCGTCCCCGCGGTCGCGTCTCCACATCCCGACAAGCAGGCGCAGGAGGCGGATTTCATCGTCCAGCGCTTTCAATGACTCCTGCATTCGGTTGAGCGCAATGATGTCCTTGTCCCATTCACCGGTGGGTCCCTGGTGGGCGTTCGCCCACAGGTCGAAACGTACCCACGAGCTTGACCGCGCTTCCTGCTTGTTGGGCGAGTCAATGATGGTTGGAGGCGTTTGATACCGCGATGCCTCGCTATGCTGGCTCTTCGCAATGTGTGGCGAGGGCGTCCCGGAGCCTTGCGCGAACCGTACTATCTCGACGCCGGGAGTGACCTCTGCGTACGGCGCGAATTCCATGTGTGGTTGCGGCGTGCTCATACAGCCTGATCCTACATCAGGACCGGCACCGAAGTCCGGTCGCGGGCGAAGCGGTCTCTTCGATGATTGCCCTCTCGGCTTGTGATCAGGTGGAAAGAACCGTCGCTACTGCAATCTCAACACATAGCGGTAGCGGGGATTGCCATCGGTGTCGGTGGTTTCCAGCCGCTGGTGCTTGAAGCCCTTAGTTCTCGCCGCCCAGCGGCAGAAGCGATCGTAGAGGCGGTTCGCCTCGCGGTCGGCTTGCAGGCTGGTCCAGGTCATCGGCATGCGCTTGCGTTGCGCCGCCTCTAGCATCTGCTCATGTACGAACTGGCTGATGCCCTCCCCGCGATGCCCCGGCGACAGGTAGATCTCCACAAGTACGAGCAGGCGCGAAGCTCGCAGCTCCGAAAGCTCGAGCTCCTCCGCCGACTGGTAGCGGCAGAAGACGAAACCCGCAATCTCGCTCTCGTGCTCCAGAATGTAGCCAACGCGGTCGCCTTCGTTGAGCGCGAAGTCCTTGAATCCGGGGTAGGGGATCTCCTGCGTTGGCGCCTGCGGATGCCCGGCAATCTCCGCCTGTTCGTGAAGATGCGCCTGCAACATGTAGTAGAGTCGCGTGCGGTCGCGGGGCTCCACCTCGCGCAGGTCCATTACCTTGCGAATATGGTCTTCCATACGGTCTCACTGCGTTGCCGCTCTCTTAGTGTAACAGATAAATCACGTCGATGCCGCTGCAAAGCGGAGATTTTGGGGAATCTACCACGTCATCTTGACTCTATACCTGACTACGGGCTGCAGACTACCGCTATGGACAGGCAGGAACTGAGGATTGAAGAGTTTGCCAATGCTCCCGCTCTGGGTGTGGGAAGGATTCGCTACTACGAGCGGCGCGGGCATCTGAAAGAACCTGCACTCAGCGAAAGCGGCTAGCGCATGTATGGCTCTGATGCTGTGAAGCGTACCCATTTCATCAAGCGGCGCAGGAACTTGGATTCACGCTCGCAGAGATTGGCGAGCTTCTGGCGCTGTGCGGCGATAGCGAGCCGGAGCAGGCGTCCCGTAATAGTCCCAACGCCACAGTCGGTGTCAGCGCTTTGGCGTCCCGATTGGCGTGCTATAATCGCAGAGAAGCCCGCAGTGCGATGGCGGGTGAGGCAGTCTCAATCCGCTATTTCTGGAGGAAGGAATATGCGCAATGGAAGTCCAAATGTGCCGACTCCGATCAATGAGCCGGTGAAATCGTATGCGCCGGGAACGCCCGAACGAGCGGCGTTGAAGGAGAAGCTAACTGAGCTGCTCTCGCAGCAGATAGAAATCCCGCTCATCATCGGCGGCGAGGAAGTGAAAACCGGCGATATCGGCGAGTGCCGCTGTCCGCACGACCATCAGCATCTGCTTGCTACCTACCATCGCGCAGGCGAAGAGCACGTGGAGATGGCGGTGGCGGCGGCGCATGAAGCGTGGCAGGAGTGGAGCCGCATGCCCTGGGAGGCGCGCGCCAGCGTGTTTCTCAAGGCGGCGCAGCTACTTTCCGGCCCTTGGCGAATGACGCTTAACGCGGCGACGATGCTGGGGCAGAGCAAGAACCCGTTCCAGGCGGAGATTGATTCCGCCTGCGAGCTCATCGACTTCTGGCGCTTCAACCCGTGGTATGCGCAGAAGATATACGAGGAGCAGCCGCCGTATTCGCCGACGGGTATGTGGAACTATGTGGAGCAGCGTCCGCTGGAGGGCTTCATCTTCGCGGTGACGCCGTTCAACTTCACTTCCATCGCCGGCAATCTGCCCACCGCGCCCGCGCTAATGGGCAACACCGTGCTCTGGAAACCCGCCAGCAGCGCGGTCTATCCCGCCTACTTCCTGATGAAGCTATTGGAAGCCGCGGGGCTTCCGCCAGGAGTCATCAACCTGGTGGCTGGCTCCGGCGCCAAGATCGGCGATGGGATTCTCAGGCACCCCGAATTCGCCGGCGTCCACTTCACCGGCTCGACTGCCACCTTCCAGCATATGTGGGAGGTCATCGGCAAGAACATTCGGGGCTACCATGCGTATCCGCGCATCGTCGGCGAGACCGGCGGCAAGGACTTCGTGTTCGCGCATCCGTCGGCGGATGCCGAAGCCGTGGCGACCGCGCTCACTCGCGCCGCCTTCGAGTATCAGGGGCAGAAGTGCTCCGCCGCCAGCCGCGCTTACATCCCCAAGTCGCTGTGGCCGAAGCTGAAGGAAGTCTTCTTCGCGCAGCTTGAGAGCATCAAGATGGGCGATGTTACCGACTTTTCGAACTTTATGAACGCGGTCATCGACCGGGCGTCCTACGACAAGATTGTGTCCTACATCGATTACGCGAAGAAGTCGGGCGACGCCGAGATTGCGTTCGGTGGCGGCTATTCCGACGAGAAGGGCTACTTCATCGAGCCGACGGTGATTCTCACCAAAGACCCGCGCTTCAAGACGATGGCGGAGGAGATCTTCGGTCCCGTGCTGACCATCTTCGTCTACGACGATGAGAAGTATGAGGAGACGCTGCATCTATGCGATGAGACCTCGCCCTATGCGCTCACCGGCTGCATCTTCGCCGACGACCGTGCGGCGGTGAACCTCGCATACGATGTGCTTTCGCACGCGGCGGGGAACTTCTACATCAACGATAAACCCACGGCGGCGGTGGTGGGTCAGCAGCCCTTCGGCGGAAGCCGCGCCTCCGGCACCAATGACAAAGCGGGCAGCCCGCTGAACCTCCTCCGTTGGGTCACCCAGCGCGCCATAAAGGAGACTTTCGATCCGCCGCGTGACTATCGTTATCCATTCATGGAACAGGATTAGAGGCGACTTTCCTCATCTGACGACTGAAAGCTGAGGACTGAGGACTGCGCGAGCTTCCCCCCAAAGGACTATAGGTATCCGTTCCTGGAGGAGGACCTGTAAGGGGGCCCGCCCGTGTCGGGGTGGAGATCCGTGCCTCTCGCCGTTTAGAGCCTCCCCAAGGCGTGGGACCAGCCCTGTGCCCTACAGCTTTCAGCAGCGACCGTCCTCTGTAGGGCGCGTCCCTCGTGGCGCGCCATCTTCTCCTAGACCTTCAGTACAGAGACCTCCCCCTGATACGGCCATTGCTCGGGATTCTTGCAGAGTCCTTGCCGAACCGGATTACACCTTACATACTCCCATTTCTCGCCGTAGGACTCATCTGACCTTAGCAAATGGTCAAAGAACTCGCGCTGCCACACTTTACCGGCAATCCCCAAATCCCACAGCCTCAGAGTGGAATAGCTCTTGAAAGCTCCGACGAAGTCTGAAAGGCTGGTGTTCTCCGAGTGCGGAGCGCAGAAGAAATGAATATGGTCCGGCATTATGACGAATCTACCGACAAGCCACCCGAACTGACCCGATATCTTCTCCAAGCTGTGGAGAATCTCACGAGAAGTTTCCGCATTCGCCAGGAAACGTTTTCTCTTGAATGTGCAGATGGTTACGAAGTAGACTGGCGCGCGGATGGCAGGGGAAAGGCGTTCCAGCCGCTTGAGGTGCTTTCTCTTCGGAGACACTCTTGAACTCCTTGCAGGGATTATATCGTCATAGTGTAGGGCGCGACCCTTGTGGTGCGCCTGCGGTCCTTTCATGCGTGTTCCTGAAGGCGCGGGACCAGCCCTGCGCCCTACAGGACAAACGGCGGGGACGAATTCCCGCCCCCGCCACAGGCAAGTCTCTAGGTCGGGCGCCTCCTTTCTCCTTCTTGAGTACGCAGGGCTCACCAGCCCCGCCGAATCCCTCCTACTTGCTACCTGCTCCTTGCTACTGTGCGCGAATAATCGGCTTGTCTTCCGGAACCGGCAGCCCGTCTTCGGCGAGCGCCGCGATGTAGGCATGGATGGCTTCCTTGATGTTCTGGATAGCTTCTTCCTTGGTCTTGCCCTGGCTGATGCAGCCGGGAAGACTCGGGCACTCCACAACAAAGTAGCCGTCTTCGCCCGGATATAGAATCACCTGTCGCATGATATGTGTGACCTCGGAAGTATTCTACCGCAAATGCACCAGCGACGGGCGACTGCATGCCGTGCCCCTACATTGTCGTCTCGTCCGGCATTCCCCCTTCTGCGATACAATAGCCCACGGAGGAGAACACGATGAACTACGAAGAGATTCTGGAACCGTTGGGAATTGAGGCGGTGAACGCGGGGGCGTTCAATGGCGAGTGGTTCGGAAGCGGCGATGAGATTGCTGTCGTCACGCCGATTGACGGAAGGGAGATCGCGCGGGTGAAGCGCGCCAGCGCCGATGACTATGAGCGGGTCGCTTCGGCGGCGCAAGGGGCGTTTGAGGAGTGGCGGATGATTCCCGCGCCCAAGCGCGGCGAGGTCGTGCGTCAGCTCGGCAATGCGCTGCGTGAAAACAAGCCGGCGCTTGGCAAGCTCGTGACCCTGGAGATGGGCAAAATCGTCGCCGAGGGCGAGGGCGAGGTGCAGGAGATGATCGACATCTCCGACTTCGCGGTCGGACTCTCGCGCCAGCTCTACGGGCTCACCATGGCGAGCGAGCGCCCGCGCCACTTCATGATGGAGCAGTGGCATCCGCTGGGCGTCGTCGGCGTGATAAGCGCGTTCAACTTTCCGGTCGCCGTATGGGCGTGGAACAGCGCCATCGCGTGGGTGTGCGGCGACGCCGTGATGTGGAAGCCGTCCAGCAAGGTGCCGCTCACCGCGATTGCCGTCACCAAGATTTGCGAGCGCGTCTTTCGTGAGAACGGCTATCCGCCGGCGCTGGCGAGCCTGGTCATCGGCACCGGCGGGGATGTCGGCGAGATGCTGATAAGCGACGACCGCGTGAAGCTGGTCTCGGCGACCGGCTCCGTGCGGATGGGGCATCATGTGGCGGAAGTCGTCGGCAGGCGGCTCGGGCGCACGATCCTTGAACTTGGCGGCAATAACGGCATTGTCGTCTGCCCTTCGGCGAACCTCGACCTGGCGCTGCGGGCGATTCTGTTCGGCTCGGTGGGCACCGCCGGTCAGCGCTGCACTACCACGCGGCGGCTCATCATCCACGAGAGCATCTACGACAAGCTGCGCGACGACCTCGTGAACGCCTACGGGCAGGTGCGCATCGGCAGTCCGCTGGACGACGGCACGCTGATGGGGCCGCTGGTGGACACGGATGCGGTGGAGAATATGATGGCGGCGATTGAGCGTGCAAAGGGCGAAGGCGGAACCGTGCTCTGCGGCGGCGAGAAGCTTTCGGGCGACGCCTATATCGGCGGATGCTATGTCACGCCCTGCATCATCGAGATGCCGAAGCAGATGCCGCTCGTGTGCGAGGAGACCTTCGCGCCGATTCTGTATCTGATGAAATACCGCACGCTCGAAGAGGCGATTGCGATTCATAACGGCGTGCCGCAGGGGCTTTCATCCGCCATCTTCACCAACGATGCGATGGAGGCGCAGACCTTCCTCTCGGCGATTGGGAGCGACTGCGGGATTGCCAATGTCAATATCGGCACCAGCGGTGCGGAGATTGGCGGCGCCTTCGGCGGCGAGAAGGCAACCGGCGGCGGTCGCGAAGCCGGCAGCGATTCCTGGAAAGCCTATATGCGCCGCCAGACTAATACCGTCAACTGGAGCACGGAACTCCCGCTGGCGCAGGGAATCAAATTCGGGTAGGCTCTTTCGCTGGGCTTGACGTGGTGGCTGTTTCCGGGTATATTATATGCGGCCCGTTAGGGCCACTATAAGGATTTCCAAATCGGGCCCCGGATAGGGGCCCCATTTTCCTTTTCGGGAGGGGAAAATGGACCCGCTGCGCAGCGTTATCTTCGTGGACGGCAGAAACCTCTGGTACAACCTAAGAGAGTTCAGGTTCCAAACCGAGTCTGGAAAGGAAGTCGGACGCGATTACAGATTGGACGAGAAGCACTTTTGCTGGGGTCCTTTCTTCGCCGGCGTTTTGCAGAAGTTTGACGAGCTGGCTGGCGTGAATCATCGTCTGCTCAGAGCGTACTGGTACAACGTTGAATCTCTGACCAGGTTCACCCGATGGGATGAAGGCGCTGTGAGAATCCTCGAACGACACCGTGCTGAGTATCCCGAGCTTACCGAAGAGAGAATTCATGAGCTAGCTGAGGACTGGCATCGCCGGCAAGCTGAGAATCTGCGCAAGGCTAGAGATGAGGTCTATGAAGAAATCCAGCGGAAGACAAACTTCCTAGAGTTCAAGTATGTTGGCTTGGCGTTTGTCAATGCATACAACGTGAGCCGCCTTTCCACTTCGGGAGAAGGAGAACTGCAGTATGCTGGTACCTGGAAGGGCGAGAAAGGCGTGGATACTGGCATGGCGGTGGATATGGTTTCCAAGATGAAGGAGTACGATGTCGCCATCTTGGTCAGTGGAGATGCCGACTTCATCCCGGTGGTTCGCTACTTGAAGGACAACCTGAAGCAGGTCTACCAGTTCTCTTTGGCTCGAGGTGTGCCCCCCAGAATCACCTATCTGTCGGCGTGGTTGCGCAGCATCGTGGACGTCTTCGCCTACTTCGACGAAGTTGAATTGCTCTCCAAGTACTTAGACTCGAAGTTTCGATTTCCTCCTGAAGTCCGTCAGGCTATCGAGTCGCGCATTGCCGAGCTCAAAGGCTGACGTCCTATCAAGATGCACCGGTGAGATTCCGCAACGGCCTATATGCGCCGCCAGACTAATACCGTCAACTGGAGCACGGAACTCCCGCTGGCGCAGGGGATCGAGTTCGGGTAGAATGTGCGGCGTGAGAGTCCAGGGCATCAAGCTAAAGTTCTCAACATGGCACCGATGGGATGAGCGTACGCGCATCCGTTGGGTGGACGAGCCCGGCGTATACCTGCTTGCTCTTGGAGTCAAACCTGACGAGCACTGCGACCCAGCGGACAAGCGCATCATCTATATCGGCGAGACCTGTGCGACTCTGAAGCGACGGCTGAACCAGTTCAACGCGACAGCCTTCAGAAACAGCCGCGGCCATGCAGGCGGCAGAGCTTACAGGGAGATCATCCGCAAGCCGCCTGAGAAGCTCTTTGTGGCTGCGTGTGCGCCACAGATTCAGAAGAACCTTGAGCGGTCGGCTTTTATCCGCTTCCTTGAACGGAAGCTCATTCTTGGCTACGTTCTCGCCAACGGACGGCTTCCGAAGTGCAACAAAGAATAGTCGCTGCCTGAACTCCCTAAGAAAGCTCTATCCAATCTTCAAGCGAAGCTTCTCTTCCCAGTATTCCCTCGACTTCCTTAAGGAGCATTCTCAACTGTGGCACCGAGTACTCGGGCACATTTGGTATCGCCAGGCGGTGATTTGCGTAAACCATGAACTGATGGCGCTTCCCTGAAAGGGGTCCGTCAAACCCGAGCTTCCTGAGCTTCCGAATGAAGTCCCTTCTCTTACAGGGCGTCCACTGGCTCACGAGTCGGCTCCGCGTTCAGGTCTATTCCTGCGATTACTGGAAGCTCATGCCCCATCTTAAGTCCGAGGAGAATCCACTCCTCAAGGGTGGAACGAAGTTCTTCTTCACACTCCCGAAGGCTCTTCCCGAGCGCAACCACTCCCGCACATTCGTGGATACGCCCCGAGAAGGTGCCGTCTTCCAGCTTGTCGTAGAAAGCTGCCGCCATTGCCGCTTCCATGTATTCACTCAGAACATATCTGCCGTTCACAGGCTTCTCCTCCCCAATATGATACCGCAAATAGCTGCCACGAGAGACACTCGCGCCAGCAGGATGCACCCCCCCTCACACCGTGAGCACTTTCTCCGCGTTCACGAGGACGGTGGAGATGTCGCACATGTTGCTGGTGACGCCGACGGAGAGGGAGTTCAGCAGGTCGAAGTGCTTCAGGCAGGTGCCGCAGCACAGTATCTGCACGCCCTTCGCGTCGAGGGATTTCAGTAGCTGCACCGTCTCTGCATCGTCGGTCGCGCCCTCGCAGGCGAGCTTCACCGCACCGTTCATCAGGCAGATGAATCCGGGCGTGGACTCCTCCGGCATCTCGGTGATTTCCTTCAGGAACTTGACGATGAGCAGTTTCCCCAGGGCATCATCGCCGCGTCCGATGCCGTCGGCGTGGATGAAGATTGCATGTTTCCTATTGACGCTTGCCATAGTTCAGCCTCCTGGATACATCCCAAGCCGCTGTTGTCGCAACAGCGTGCCTGGCGTCCTGCAGCTTTGCTGACGGATTGTACCCAATGCACGTTGAGATGTCACCCACTCAGGTCTTGGGTGCTAGACTATTCTCACTATGCCAAAAACCGAAGCGTTTGAGGCGCATCCGGAAGACTACGACGACTGGTTCGAGCGGTATCCGCAGGTCTATGCCAGTGAGCTGGCGGCGGTAGCGCAAGCAGTGCCACGCGATGAATTGGGCGAGGCGGTGGAAGTCGGCGCGGGAAGCGGTCGGTTCGCGGTGCCGCTTGGAATCACGCTGGGCGTGGAGCCGTCGCCGAAGATGGCGGAGCGGGCACGCGAGCGCGGGATGGAAATCGTTGAGGGCACGGCGGAAGTGCTCCCCTTCCGCGAGGGGCGTTTCAATACGGTACTATTCGTCACCACCATCTGTTTCGTCGATGACGTGAAGCTGGCGCTGCGGGAGGCGTATCGGGTGCTGAAGGGCGGGGGGCACCTCGTCATCGGATTCGTCGATGCGCAGAGCCCCCTGGGGAAGCTGTATCAAGAGAAGCGGCAGCAGTCCAAGTTCTACGGCGATGCGCAGTTCTACACCGCGGAGCAAGTTGTCGGGTGGCTGCTGAAGACCGGCTTCGAGCCGCCACAGATGTGGCAGACCATCTTCAAGCCGCTTGATGAGATAACCGCGCCGGAACCCGTCCGGGAAGGCACTGGCGCCGGCAGCTTCGTAGTGCTGAAGGCTAGGAAGCCGCCTTCGCTGTAGATTTTCCGTTAGCTGCCTGGCAAGGCTGCGTGTTCCTTGTTGTCTTGTGTCAGTGGTGCCGCAGCGGGTATTCCTTTAATCTTACGGCGCGCGCATCGCCTTGATGGCGACTTCGGCGGCGTTGGTGAGCTGGTAGACCATGGGCGAGGCGGTCAGTGCCGGATGGGTTCCCATCGCGAAAAGGGCCAGCTCCTCCGCGGTCATCTTCTCGTGGATGCAGGCGCTGATGGTGTTGATGATCTCGCCGCCGCACTTGGCGCCTACGATCTGCCCGCCGAGGATGATGCCGGTGCCGCGCTCGAAGACGAGTTTGAGCATCAGATTCGCCGCTTCTGGCATCCCGCCGGGATGGCGATTGGGGGCTTCCGCCTGACCGACGACCACGTTGTACCCCTTTTCCATCGCTTCGCGCACCGAGAGACCGGCAAGCGCAAACGCGGTATCCGCGAGCACGGTGGACCAGACGCCGATGACGCCCTCGTTGATGCGGCGCATTCCGTAGAGGTTGGCGCCCGCGATACGCGCCTCCCTGGTGGCGGTGGAGGCGAGCTTGAGCGGTGACGGCTTGCCGTCGAAGTACGATGTCTTCTCCGCGCAATCGCCGCAGGCGAAGATATTGCCGTCGCTGGTCTGCATATAGCGGTTGACCTCGATACCGCCGGTGGGTCCGATGTCGAGGCCGATCTTTTCGGCGAGTTCGATGTTGGCGACGCAGCCGATGCCGAGAATCACCATATCCGCTTCCAGCTCCTCGCCGCTGGCAAGCCTGACCGCCTTCAGCGTGCCGCCGTCACCGATGAATGCTTCCACCTTTTCTGGCGCCCGGATGTCGATGCCCTGCTCGCGCTCGATCTGTTCAGCAATTGCGCAGATCTCCTCGTCGTAGCTCAGCATCAGGCAGCGCGGTAGCATCTC
>MVCR01000105.1 GCA_002050035.1 Planctomycetales bacterium 4484_113
AGTGATTCAGAACTAGCTTGAGTGCCGCAATCCAGGCGCCCCAATTCTGCGGGCCACTGGCTGCTGAGGTAGAATTGAAGCATCTCAATCAGTCTGAGCCTGGCACTGGATATCGCCCTGGAGGAGGAAGGAGGGGATTTGCGAAAGCGCATCAAGTCGGCGATTGACCGGCTGTTTGAGGGCGTGGAAGCCATGGAGAAGCATTTCAAAGAACGCCGCATGTCCGGCGAGGCGCTCTTCTTCTCCATGTAGGCTTCCCGGCGGTCATCAGAGCAACTTCCAGTGGGTGACTCCTGCCAGCTGCGATAATCGGGGTGGGAGCACTCGGTGCTGTGTCGGAGGCTGATTACGTAGTGCGAACCTCAAGCAGCCGCAGTTGAACCGACAGCTCGCCGCCGAAGTTGTCTAGGTCTAGCTCCATCGCCGCCGAAGTTGTCTAGGTCTAGCTCCACTCCGAGGTCATAGCTTCTGCCTTCTTCGACGCGCTCGGCGAGATGGCTCATTTGGAAGCCAATTACGCGAAGTTGGGATGTTCCGGTTGATCCCGTAACGTTGAGCAGAAGATGCGTTCGGTCATAGCCGATGAGTGTCGAGCGGTTCACCCTTGCGTCCTGCATCAGCACCCGTGGTGGGGGATAGCCCTCGCCGAAGGGGTAAGCACGCCGCAGGTCGTTCACAACTGCCGGGGTCACGTCTTCTGGTGTCAGCACGGCCTCGTAGGTAGTCCGTTCATCTGCGTCAGGCATCCTCACCAGTTCAATGGTGGCCAGCGCGTCCCTCAGTTCACCGAGATGGCTTCGCGAGAGCACTCCTCCAACCGCCTTCGCGTGACCGCCTAGTTGGGTGAAGAGCTCCCGCACCGGTTGCAGAGTGGTGAACAGATCGCAACCGGCAGGTGCTCGACCGCTTCCGACGATGGTGTTTTCCTCGGAGGAGGAATCGGAGAGAATAATCGTGGGCCGGCCATACACTTCAACTACCTTCGCAGCTACAATGCCTGTAATCCCCTGATTCCATTCGGACGAGTAGAGGACGAGAATGTTGGCTTGCGGGAAGAGCTCTGCTTGCTGCATTGCTTCGGTGAAGATGCGGCTCTGTTGTGCTTTGCGATCGTGGTTCAGCTTGAGCACAGTGAGTGCACGTTCCGCTGCGACTCCAGGGTCATGTGTCAGGAAAAGCTCCATGGCATGCCGGGCGTGAGCCATGCGTCCTGCGGCGTTCAGGCAGGGAATGAGGCTAAACGCCAGATTCCGCCAGGTGAGAAACTTCTGTTCCTGCAGCTTCAACACTCGGAGAAGTGCCTGTAAGCCGGGATTTCTCGACGCAGGAATCTTCTCCATCCCGAAATGTGCCAGGATGAAATTGTCGCCTGTGAGTGGAACCACGTCGGCGATGATGCCTAGCGCGGCGAATTCGAGGAAATTCTGCTCCGCGAGAGTACGGGGTTGACCTTCTGCTTCGAGCCATTCGCAGGCAAGACTGAATGCCAGTGCGGCAGTGCACATGGGGCTCAGTCCTTCATCAAGAGCTGGATTAATGAGTGGAACATCCGGCACCGGGCCTGCTGCCCGGTGATGATCCAGGACCAGGACTTCGAGTCCCAGCTCTTGCGCCAGCTTCACTTCCGCTGGATTCGCGGTGCCGCAATCGAGGGCCAAGAGCACACGGTAATCCAGCTCAGCTGCTTGCTCGACAATGCGGCGGCTGAGGCCGTACCCTTCGTTGAAGCGGGATGGCAAGAAGTAGCCTGCCTTGATGCCGAGATGCTGCGCGAGCCGATAAAGGATGAAAGTAGCTGAGACTCCGTCTACATCATAGTCGCCATAGAAAAGTACGGGCAGCCTCTGCTGGCGAGCGCGCAGGAGTGTCTCCAGGATTGCGGGAAGTGCAGGAGCATGCTTCAGTCCGACGAATCGCGATAACGAGGGTTCAAGGTGGAGCTCGGCTTGCTCCGGATGATTCTTGAAGCGGGCTGCGAAGACGCGGGCGAAAGCGTCCGTGAGACGGAAGTCCTCTCGCAAGTGTGCGACTAACCCTGGAGGAGCCGCAAGTATGTCTTCGCTAGTCTTCATGCCACGCTAGCGACGGCGCGGCTTCTTCCGCTTCTTCTTTGCGTGCCGAGTCCTCTTACTGGCTCTGGTGTCGGTCGCAGATGGTGCCGGTGGGGAGGGAGGCTCCTCAACAGGTGCAGCTGCCGGTGTTTCAGTGGCACCCCCTGGATGTGATGCCGGCTCTGGTTTCTCATGGGCTTCCTCCGCCACTTCTTCTTCCCAGGTTCCCAGCACCGCCTGTTCCTGCGCCGCGAGCAGATCAATGCGTGCTGGTATCTTCGCGTAACTGATCTTTTCGCGGCTGAACCAAAGCACTATGGGAGCGGCGATGAAGATAGATGAATAGGCGCCGCTGATCATTCCGAAGAGCATCGCCATTGTGAAGTCCTGGATGCTCCGCCCGCCCCAGATGAGGAGCGCTATCAGAATCGTGATCGTGGTGAGTGACGTATTGATGGAACGCGCGAGGGTCTGCGTCAAGCTGAGGTTTATGAGCGTGGGGAAGTTGAGCTGGGGCAGGTTCTTCAGATTCTCGCGGATGCGGTCGTAGATGATGATGGTGTCGTTGATGGAGTAACCAATAATGGTAAGAATGACTGCGATGAAGAAAGCGTTAATTTCAAGACGGAAGATGGCAGTACCGCTCAGGGTAATGAGCACATCGTGCAGAAGGGCTATGACGGCGGCAATAGCGAACACCAAGCGGTTGAAGCGAATGAAGATATAGATCATTATTGCGATGGAGCCGAGAATCAGTGCGAGGATGGCGTTGCGAATTAGCTCGCCACCCACCACTGGGCCTACGTAGTCGAACGAAAGCTGCTCAATCCCAGCGGCAGAGGATGTTGCGGTTTGATCCTCGGTGTTGGCCGTCTTACCTTCAGTTCCCTCTGCGCGAGGTTCTTCGGCCTTGCCACCTGCGGCGGTTTCATTCTCGGTGGATTCTTGACTCTCTGAAGTCTCGGCTTCAGTTGGGCTCTCAGCAGTAGATTTAGCGCTCTCAGGGGGGACAGCCGCGGATGACTCATCTTCAGTAGGTAATGCTGCCGCTGGAGTCTCCGGGGTCGTAACCCCGAAAGCAGCTGCCAGGTCAGCCTTCATTTCGTCGAATTTCTCAACGCGCAGGCGGCTCGCTTCAGCGTCACTGGCTGCTTCCGAGGTGTCGATATTGACGCGGATCTCTACCTCCCGAGGGTCTTTGGCTCGTAGCTGAACCCAGGGCTCGCCGACCGAGTACTTCTTCACTATCTCCGTGATGATCTGCGTATCCCCGGGGCGAGGGAGTCTAAGCTGGATGAAACTTCCGCCAGTGAAGTCGATACCCAGGAAGAAAGGATGCCCCAGTTCGCGCTCGTTCTTGACCATGAAGCCGATGCCGATCAGGATGAGCAAGATGGAGATGCCTATCCACAGCTTCGCGTACTGAACAAACGGAATGAGACGATACTTGTCGAGATTCTTCAGCATCTTTTCCTCTTACGCATAGAGTGGGGTGTGTTTCACCTTTAGGGCAATCAGGGCGAGTATATACCGGCTCACGAACACAGCGCTGAACATCGATAGGACCACGCCTATCGACAGCGTTATGGCGAAGCCCTTCACAGGTCCTGTACCAAAGAAGAACAGCACGAGAGCACCCAAGAGCGTGGTCATGTTACCATCGAGGATGGCGACCCAGGCACGAGCAAACGCAGCGTCGACCGCCGCAGACAGAGTCTTGCCCCACGCGATTTCTTCCTTTAGCCGCTCGAAGATGATGACGTTGCCGTCTATCGCCATGCCGATGGACAGGAGGATACCAGCGATACCGGGCAGGGTTAGTGTGATGTTGAACAGAGAGATGTACCCAAGCACGAGGACGACATAGAGAAGCAGAGCCAAATCTGCGACCAGTCCCGGCAGTCGGTAGACTAGAAGTATGAACAGCAGGATGATGAGAAAGCCGATGGCGCCAGCCACAAGACTCGTGTTCACGGATTCCTGACCCAGCGCCGGACCCACGACCCGGTTCTCTAGCACTGTTACCGGAACGGGCAGGGCGCCGCCTTGGATTTGCTTGGCCAGAAGGTTGGCTTCATCAATACTGAAACTGCCTTCTATGATGCCGTTACCACCCCAGATGGCCGACCTGATGACTGGCGAGGAGATGATGCGATGATCGAGCGCTATCGCCAAGTATTTGCCAACATTGTTGGCCGTAAACTGGCCGAATTTCTGTGCACCTTCCTTCTTGAGCTGGAAGGCGACCGCGGGTCGTCCGCGCGAATCCCGGCTCACAAACGCCTTCTTCACATCCTTACCACTGACGATGACGTTGAGGCCCAGATCGGTGATGTCAGTGCCTTGATCCAGTGGCTTATCCGCGGCGTCCACCCACTCTAGAAGCGCGGTCTCGCCGATAAGCTTGAGGATCCTGTCAGGGTCCTTTTCCCCTGGAAGCTGGACGAGCACGCGATCTGTCCCCACGACCGTAATCACCACTTCCTTCTGGTCGGTTCGCGCGTAGTAATGGCGCCAGATCGGCTGGACAAGGGCGACCAGTAGGACGGCCAGTATAACGAACAGATTGGTGAGCCTCTGTTTCATAGTGTCTCCCACTCTTCGCGAAGCCCCATCTTACCACGATGCAATCGATGGCTCAACCCAAACTCGTCGGTATGGACCCTCGACCAAGCTCAAATGGATAGAGCGAATTCCCTAGTCTGTCCAAGAACTCAGTTCACGCGCATTGCCCTGGGTGATCACTGGCTTCTGCCGCTCCGCTGAAGTAAGATAGATAGTCCATGGATGTGAGATTCATTTGAGCAAGAGCCTGACAATTGCCTTGGCGATTATCGTCGCTGGGATCGTCTCAGTCTACACCGGCTTCTCCACGGCGGTGCTTGAGCTAATGGCAGGGGCGGCGGCACGCAATCTGCTTGGTCTCCAGCCGAATATTCCTTGGCTTACCTTCTTGGCGAATCTGGGGCTGCTTGGACTGATGTTCTACGCTGGGTTTGAGGTGGAAGTCCCGATGCTGAAGCGGAACTTCTTGCGAGCCTCTGTCCTTGCTGGTCTTGCCTACTTCGTTCCCCTTCTCGTTACCTTCTCAGCTTGCAGGTGGATGCTTCACTACGACGTGGCAGTGAGCTTCCTCGTTGGTATCGCGCTTTCCACAACCTCGGTTGCTCTGGTCTACAGCGTGCTCGATACAAGGAAGTGGACAGGAAAGCCTTCTGGTCAGCTTATGCTCGGTGGAGCTATGCTTATTGATACTTTCAGTCTGCTTTCCCTGGCGCTCCTCTTTGGGGGATTGGACTGGTACACGTTGATAGAACTTGGCGTTATCGCGGTTCTGCTCATGCTTGTGCGACGCTTCGGAGCCAGGCTGTTCAGGAGATGCGGGGGCAGACTGGAAGAGATGGAAATGCGATTTCTGCTACTAGTTCTGGTAGGGATAGCTTTCCTGGCTGAGCAGGTGCAGATTCACGGCGCGATTCTCGCTTTCGTGTTGGGACTGTTAATGTCGGAGCTTAGACAGCGGCATCCGGGAGCCACCGAGAAGTTCCGGCCGGTCATTTTCGGGTTCTTGGCGCCCCTGTTCTTCTTCCAGGCAGGCTTGCTTATGGAACTGCGGGAGTTGAGCTGGAGCAGCCTGTGGGTGCTGCTGCTTCTCGGCATTGTTGCCTTTGGCTCGAAGTTTGGTGCGGCAGTGTGGGGATTCCGTGGTTTCAGCCTACGCCGAGCCTTTGTGTGTGGATGGGTTTTCAACCTGCGGCTCACCTTCGGTATCATCGCCGCGGTGTTCGGGTTGGAGTCTGGGCTCCTGAACTCCAGCCTCTACAGCGTTATCCTCGGCATAGTGCTGCTCACTTCCATATTCTCTTCCTTTGCCATTCGCGGCTTCACCTTGCATGAACTCTAGCTTACCGGTCGCAGTAGGTAACAGTGGCGTGAGACAACCGTCTGGAGAGCACTGTTGCGGCGGTGTCCCCAAGTCCAGCCCTATGGTAGAATCGAAGCGATAGTGTTATCTGGTTTCAGGAGGTCGCAATGAGGATTGCACGGATTTGTGTTATGAGTGCGATGGCTCTTCTTCTGCTTGCAGCCAGTGTGCAGGCGTCGGGAAGGCCGCGCATAGGCGTGCCGAAATTCGATTTTTCCATTGAGAGCGTGGGTGAAGGTGTCGCCGACATCTTGACCCGCGAGCTGGTGAAATGCGGCCGCTTCCAGGTCATTGAACGCAGCGAGCTGGAATCGCTTCTCAGCGAGGTTGATTTCCAGCAGAGCGAGTACGTGGAGGAAGAGACGGCGGTTCCAATGGGGAAGATCAAAGGCGTCGACTATCTGCTTATTGGGAAGATAACCGCTTTCGGCTACGGCGAGAAGGAGAAGAGCATAGGTGGTGCCACTTTCGGGCGCCGTCTTGGTATCGGTGGAGTGGGTGCGAAAACCAAGAAGGCGCACGCGCAGTTCGACATCCGGCTGGTTGATGTCAAGACGGGCAAAGTGGTTTTCGCTGATAGCGCTGAAGGCTACGAATCGAAGAAGGGGCTTACGCTTCTTGTAGGTGGCTCCAACTGGGCCGCAGGACTCGATTTTCAGTCCAGTGAATTCCGCGAATCGATGATTGGCAAGGCAACCTATAAGGCGATGGCAGATGTCCTGAAGAAGCTCTATGAGAGGTTCCCGCTTCAGGGGGAGGTACTGGTTAGAGAGGGCGACACCCTCATCATTGACGTGAGCGAGACGTCGGGCATCGAGAGAGGTGACATTCTGGATGTGTTTCGTGTAACCGAACTCAAGGATGAGAAAGGAGAGGTCGTCTGGGAGAAGGAGGAGAAGATCGGTACATCAGTTGCTGGCGCAGTCGAGGGGTAGCGGACGTTCCCGCTGGCTTCCATTGGCTGGGGTCGCAGTTCGCCGGATGAGCCTGAACGAGGAACAGCCGGCAGAGTATCGAGAACTTCTCGCGCGCGCCGCCGAAGGGCTCTCCCGCGCTTACGCTCCGCATTCGGGTTTCCCGGTTGCGGCGGTGATCCTCACCACCGATGGCCGTGAATTCTTGGGAGTCAACATTGAGAACGCGAGCTATGGTCTCAGTCTTTGTGCCGAGCGGGCGGCGCTTGCAAATATGGTGGCATCGTTGGGACCTTCCGCGCGGATCGCATTGCTTGCTCTCGTGAGTGAGAAGTCCAACCCGTGCTACCCATGCGGTGCTTGTCGAGAAATGCTTTATCCCTTCACGACGGATAATACGCAGCTCCTGCTCAAGGCAGAAGACGGAGAAGGTATTGTTGTTTTGCGCTTCAGAGATATGCTGCCCCATCCGTTCTCAGAGGAGGGGAAGTAGCAGACTTCGCCGGCAGTCCACACGAAGTCGGCGTCTACTTCCGACCCTGGTAGTAGGCATAGAGAGTCTGTTCCAGCTCCGCTTGGGCGGTTGACGGGTCGCAACCTGTTAGTTTTGCCAGGCGTCGCAGGATGAGCTTTCTTGCCGGATTGCTCAGGCGTGCACGACGGATGAAGTAATCCGCAAGCAAGCCCCGTATCCGGTCCTCCCGCGAGGTTCGGGCGGCTGGCCTGCTGTGAGCCGAACGGACAAGTTCGTTGGTCACATCCGCCGTCTTCTCTGAGGTGAGTCTCGGGCCCATCCACACCACTACCGTGCCTGCGACCAGGTCTCCTAGGCGCTGCTGGTTCGGTGTAACGACGACTGACCATGCGCCCAACAAGTAGTAGTAAGGTAGGAAGTCCACATAGCGCACGAGATTGCGCAGGATGCACGAAAGCGCGTCCAGACGCAGCCCGCTCGTGCGCAGCACACGGATGGCAAGAAGGCGCTTCCC
>MVCR01000106.1 GCA_002050035.1 Planctomycetales bacterium 4484_113
CGAGTGACCGATAACGACGGCGCCTTCGATGTGGATACGGTGGCGATTGACGCGCAGGCCGACCCAACGAACATCCCGCCGAGTATCACGGCGGTGTTTGCGACCAAGCTCAACGAGACGCCGCCGGTAACGGTTCAGTTCGAGGCGTGGGCGACCGACCCGGATGGCAGCATCGCGCAGTGGCGCTGGGACTTCGAGAACGACGGGACCTTCGACTACACGGATGCCGACACCGGGAATACGAATCATGACTACACGAATGCCGGCTACTACACGGCGCGTCTGGGGGTGGTGGATAACGACGGCGCAGTCGCCAATACCTACGTCGGTATCAACATCGGAGGCACCTTGCCGCCGGTGGCAGACCTCTCGGTGAATGAGAGCAAGGTGTTCCGAGGCATCTTGGGCGACTACGAGCATGTAACCCTTGACGCTTCTGGCAGCTCCGACCCAGGAGGCGGCACACTGGAGTATGCCTGGGATCCACAGGGAGATGGCAGCTTTGGCACTTACGGGCCTGATGACACCTATGACTACACTGTTTCGGCCGGGGCTGGGGTGCTTCATCCGGCTGTTCGGGTGCGCAACGAGAGCGGCGCCGTGAGTGAAGCCAGCTGCGAGATCAAGGTCTACCGCTTCAGCACCTACACGGCGTATTCGGACACGAACTTAGTCGGCGACTGGACCTCTCTTGCTGTCATCGGTAGCCTGCCGGCGGTAGCCCACTTTGATAACAGCAATGCTGACCTTCTCTATAGCCGAGCGACGGGTGCGCCCGCGCTTTCGGAAAGCAACTGGACAACACACGTGGTGGATAGTGGAGGCAATGTCGGCTACAATCCGTCTTTATGTCCTGTGGGTGGTAATCCAGCCATCGCCTACTACGACCAGACCAACGGCGACCTGAAGTTCGCCCGCGCCAGTAGTGAATATCCAGGCTCGAGCGGTGCCTGGTCAATCCACACGGTGGACAGCACCGGAGCCGTAGGCATGTATCCGTCCATGGTGAGTTTCACCGAGGGGTTGTTCCCCACGACTAGGTACACCGTGATATCCTATTACGACACCACCAACACCGCGCTCAAGATCGCACGCGCGACTGGTACTCCCTCCGCCCCGGGGGACTGGACTATTGAAACCGTTGACGACAGTGCTTCGGTAGGCAAGTACACGTCGATCACTGCAATCTGGAACGGAATGATCGGTGGAGACTATCGTGTGGGCATTTGCTACTACGACACCACCAACGACGACTTGAAGTGGGCGCTTTCAGACGCCTGGCCACCAACAAGCTGGGATATCAGCGTCATTGACGATGGTGGTGGGACGGACAACGTTGGCTACTACACCTCCATGAACCTATATTCAAACTCTGGCGTCTTTGGAGGTCAGAAATTCCCGCTGGTAACCTACTACGACACCACGAACGACGACCTGAAGTTCGCCCGCGCTACCACCGGCTATCCGGGGGCTGGCGACTGGGTGGTCTACACTCTTGAGGGCGGCACCGATGACGTGGGCGCAAGCAGCTCGGTTATCTGGTATCGCGGTGAACCGATGGTTCTCTACTGCAATTCGACTGCTGATGAGCTCTGGCTTGCCCGCGCTAAGAACAGCGCGCCCGCCGATGAAACCGAGTGGTGGAAGCACCTCGTCGCCCCCAACATCGACCCGGGCACTTGGCGGGTCTGCATTACGGAGTTCGAAGGCTTGCCGATGATGGCATTCCTGATTCAGCCTGGAGCCATTGACCTGGGAGTTGGCTGGCCGATGCTCTATTAGTTCGTGTGCATGTGAAGAGAAGGGAGCGTGCCCGCTTCGGTGGGTGCGCTCCCTTTTTTCATTGGCGGAAGCGCTTCGCGGCGACACGCGCAAGCAGGAGTCTCCGCTTCCCCATCGGCAGACAACCGTGAAGCAAGCGCTGACACTTACTAAGAGCCCTCGGCAAGACTGCAAGGCACTTCATTGTCGCGGCGGTGATTGCTGACGGTTTGCCTTCGTGCGGCAAGTGGATTAGAATGGATGGCGGAATGGACGATATGGACGAATTCGAATTGGGCGAAACCCAGGAGAAGAAGCGCCACCGGGCGAAGGTTGTGGACAAGCGGTTCGACCGCGAGGAGATAATGCGCGAGGAGACGCCGGAGGAGAAGGCAGCACGCGAAAAGCGGGAAGCGGAAGCCGCGAAAGACAGGAGGGAAGCGAAACCCGCCGCTACACCTGAAACTGGCACGCGCGCAGGCTTCGACACCGCCGCGAGAGAGGAACCGGCTGCAGACCAGGAGGAAGCTCGGCGGGAAGTGGCGAGCCTTTTCGACCTGGGCATTGACGGATTCCTCAAGCAGAATCTCGGCATCTACCTGAACTTCGCCTACATCTACATGGGGCTGATGGCGAATCCCGCCAATGGACTGGTAACGCAGGACCTCGGCAAAGCAAAGCTGGCGATTGATGCTTTCGAGTTCGCTGTTGGCAAGCTGAAAGGGCAGTTCAAGCCACAGGAGGACGCCGAGCTTCAGCGGCTGCTCAAGGACCTGAAGCTGAACTTCATGAACGCCGCCAGCACGCCGGCACAGAAACAGCCGCCCAACGAGAAACCAGGCTAGCAGGATAAGCCGGTGAAGACGATCGAACTTGCAGAATACGACCTTCACATCGGCAACGACATTCCGCTCACATTCATCGGTGGTCCCTGCGTGCTGGAAGACAATGGAAGCTATGTCGAAGTGGCTAAGGAACTCTCCGACATCTGCCGGGAGCTTTCTATCCGCTACATCTTCAAGGCGAGCTACGATAAAGCCAACCGAAGCTCCATCGCCAGCTATCGCGGGCCCGGGCTGCGGCTTGGGCTGGAGATGCTCGGCGAGGTCAAGGCGCAGACCGGCGTCCCCATTCTCACCGACTGCCATTCGGTTGCGGAGATTGAAGAGGTCGCCGCAAGCGGAATCGTGGATGTTATTCAGGTGCCGGCGTTCCTTTCCCGTCAGACCGATCTCATCGTAGCGGCGGCTAGGAGCGGGCGCGTGGTTAACGTGAAGAAGGGGCAGTTCCTGGCGCCGCAGGATGTCGCCAACATCGTGGAGAAATTCAACCGCAGCGGCGGCAGCGACCTCATCATCACCGAACGCGGCGCCAGCTTCGGCTACCACAATCTGGTGGTGGATATGCGCAGCTTCGCCATCATCAAGGAGATGGATGTGCCGGTGTGCTTCGACGCCACGCACTCGGTGCAGCTTCCCGGGGGTTTGGGCACTGCCAGTGGCGGTCAGCGCGAGTTCGTGCTACCGCTTTCCCGCAGCGCAGTCGCGCAGGGCATCGCCGCGCTGTTTTGGGAAGTGCATCCACGACCGGAAGAAGCGCTCTCCGATGGGCCGAATATGCTACCGCTTTCCGATGCACGCGCGGCACTCTCTGAAATCAAAGCCCTGGACGACTTCGTGAAGGCTTCAGCAGGTGAAACAGCCAGATGTCGTGGAACTGCGATACCAGATAGGCGGCGTAGCTCGCCAGCACGATGCGAGGGAGGAAGGCGAAGATGGCGGTGAGGTGCTCCTGTGCCCAGTCCTCAGGCCCCGGACGGAAGAAAAGCGCGTAGCGCATGCTGAAGGTGAACAGTACCAGCGCGACGAATCCGAAGATGACCGCCCTCCGAGCCTCCTTCTTGCCGTGAACCTCCGCCAGCAGGTCGGTGGTCCAGAAGGTCATCCCGTAGGCGATGTTGCCCAGCGTCGCTTGCAAGCCGAACAGCGTAACCTGCTTTACCACCTGGAGATTGCAGATTATAATGCTGAGGACGAACAGCAGCAGAATCCCTTCCCGCTGCCAGAAGCGATACACCAGCAGCGCGGTGGTGAAGTAGATAATGAGGAAGCCGAAAAACAGAAGTTCATTCATATGTCGATGCGCCGTCCGAGGCGGTTATTATAGGCTATGAGCAAGCAACCAGCCACTCCGCACCAGTTGCGCGCCCGCTGGCTGCACGAAGATGAGCGCACTGATTTCCGTCACGAGGCGGTGGCGGCGGTGCGGGCGATCCAGCTTGGCGAGCGCGACTGGGAGTCGTATCTCACCGAGCTGCCGTTTGTGGACGAAGTTCCAGGCGGGCGCGATCTTCGGGGACTGGACCTATCGGCGATGCGGGGCATTCCCGGGCTGAAGTACGCGCGCGACGGCTTTCTTGACCTCTCTCACGCCAATCTCTACCGCGCCAATATGGCGTACGCGAATCTCTACCGAGTCCACTTGGAGGAAGCGAATCTGTACTCAGTGGTGCTGGACGATGCCAATCTGACGAATGTGCATCTTCGAGGCGCTGTGATTGAGTATGTTTCGGTGGACGGTGCGAAGATATCCAAGACCGACTTACGGGGATTCAACCTCAACACGGTGAAAAACCTGCATTCAGCGGAGCTCTCCGAGGTGCGGCTGGGAGATACTGTGCTGAGCCGCGAGCAGTTCCGCCAGCCTGATGGTCGGTATGCACTCAAGAATGAAGTTCAGGCCGATGAGTACTGCCGCGAGTGCCACTATCGCCCCGAGAAGGTCGCCGGCGCGGTGCCGCTGTATGAAGCCGCACGGGGAACCTACCTCGCGCTGAAAAACAACTTCGCCAGCATCGGCGAGCACGCGCAGGCGAGCTGGGCGGCGTATAAGGAAAAAGATATGGAGCGGCGGTTGCTGGGATTGCGCCTGCGGCTGGGGAGCTTTCGCGGCATCCTGGCGCTGCAGAAGCGCCTGGAGTATTTCGGCTACAGCTTCTTTGACAAGCTGTTCAAGTACGGCGAGAACCCCTGGCGGCTGGTGTGGTGGGCAATGGTCGTCATCATTGTAAGCGCGCTCTTGTATCCGCTCTCGGGCATCGCGCTGGGCACAGGAGCGGCGGACCCGTCAGGCGTGCTCACTTACTGGAACTTCGGCAGCTCAGCGGAACTGGTGCAAGGCGTGCTCATCAGCCTCTACTTCTCCGCGGTGAGTTTCACCACGCTGGGATACGGTGATTGGGCGCCGGTGGGCTGGCTGGCGCGGTTTCTCGGCAGCGGCGAAGCGCTCGTCGGTATGCTCTTCTTCGGTCTCTTCGTGTGGACCCTGGGTCGGAGAGTCACCGCACGGTGAGGGGAAGGGGAAGTAGCTAGTAGATAGTAGTTAGTAGATAGTAGCTAGTAGATAGGAGGGTTGACAAAAGTCCATCCGGCGTTTAGTATGATGTCATTTAAGTGAGAGGAGGGGTAATCATGAAAAGGCTATGGTTTTTGGGCATTGCGCTAGTGCTTCTGTTGCTCGCATCCTGCGGCGGCGGCGGAGGGGGAGGACCGATCTCAGCGCCTCCACCCAACGGAAATGGCACACTACCGCCACCTGCACCTCCCCCCAGCGGCTACAAGTGGACTGTTATGCACTATGTCGCTGCCGACAACAATCTCGCCATTCCCAAGCTCCTGGAGGTGGGGCAACTTCTGGACCTCAACAACTACTGCAGCGACGTCGCTGTCGTGATTCAAGCCGAATTCTGGGACGGGGAACTCGATAAGTACCGAGGCTTCGACCCAGAGCTAGACGAAGCCATACAGATGCTCGAGTCAACGGTGCCACGCGGTCGATTGACGAATCCTGATGAGCCGGATGACCCCAACGATCAGGAGTTCTCGCGTGAGGGTTTCAATTCAGCTTCGCCCGCAGCACTGACCAGTTTCCTGCAGTGGTCGAAAGCGAACTTCCCTGCAGAACACTACGCACTGATACTTGATGGCCACGGTTCCTCTTGGCGAACGCACCGGCAAGTTACTGCGATTCTCACTGACGAAAGCTCTGGGGAATTACCGATGACCACGAAACAGGTCGCGCAGGCAATCAGTGCTGCGGGGCTTCACATTGACGTGCTCGACCTTAGGTCATGCGTGATGGGGAACGTTGAAGTAGCCCTAGACCTCAAACCTATCGCCGATTTCCTGGTCTATTCCCAAACTTACATGTGCGCCCCTAGGGAGTACCTCGCAAACGTTCAAAGCTACATTAACACGCATCCTGAAGTCAGCCCAAGGAGTCTGGCATCCCAGATCGTCAGCAGCTACAATAGCTACTACCAAACCGGCGACTTCCCAGAAGCTGCAACACTCTCGGCAGTTGACCTGAGTAAGGTGGATACGCTCGTTGATGCTTTGGGAGATGTCGCCTCAAGTACTTCGGCTGACTCGGCTCTCACACCGAGCGAGTTGCGAGTGGCCAGAAGTTCGAGTCAACCATTCTATCAAGGATTGAACGTTGACTTGCTGGACGTGCTGGATGAAATGGCGCCTCTGGCAGGCTCGTCAACGGCAACTGCCATATCGCAGGCTCGAAACGCCTTGAACAGTTTCATTGTTGCTTCAATGTTCAAGGCCGGGGAATCGCCAAAAGGTGAAGGTGCTGCACTAACCCGCGCAAGTGGAGTGTCGATATTCTTCCCGAATCGCATGAACTACGCAGACGACATACTCGGTGAGTATAGCCAGCTTCAGTTCGAGAGCCGGACCTCATGGGGAGATGTTGTGGAGAAGATGTACGAAGGCGATAGCCCGATTCCCTTTGTCCCAGGAGGCTTCACTTTTGTGCTGGCTTGGGATAGCAATGTAGATATCGACCTGTATGTTGCTGAAGCTGCGCGAGAGGATGTCAGCGAGGACGATCTGTCGGTTGCCAGCCCTTGGCTTGGAAGCACGGGTCAGGACGGGTATCTCAGTGCGGATTCCGCCAACTCAGGATATTCATACGAGGGCTATGCTGCATATCCAAGAGTCCATGATGGCTATTACTTGGTCCTAGCGGATTACTACAGCGATGGCTGGGGGGTTATCGGATGGCACTGGCATGCCGATGTCGCCCTGATTGTCCGCGACCAGAACGGCAATGAGATATGGCGTTCAGACCCGATCTACATGGACGAAGACTCTCCATACGACCCTTATGTTGAAGGATACGGGGTGCACGCGTTCGGAGGACTTCATTGGGATGGCGCGAAATGGGTCTTCGAGACACCAGACAAGCTACCCGCAAGTGCAAAGTCTGCTGCAAGTCTTGAACGCCCTCGCATGAAACCCGGACTGCCACCGCGCACGACCGAAGCTTCGGCTTCGCATTAGCCCTTGCTGGATAAGACTGATCGATAATCAGGTGGAGGTAACCATGATTCTTCGTTTCGCAACGGGTTTGGCGATTACACTCATCTTCCTTGGCGCGTCCTTCATTTCATCCG
>MVCR01000107.1 GCA_002050035.1 Planctomycetales bacterium 4484_113
GATTTCTGCTACAAACGCGCCGCAATCCCAAGGGCGTGATGTCAGGGAGGCGCTTATGGGCGAAATCAAGGTCGCACTAATCAGCGTGTCAGACAAGACCTGGGTCAGCATTCTCGCCAGGTTTCTCGAGGAGGAAGGAGTAACGGTTTATGCTTCCAAAGGCACTCAGAAAGCTCTGCGCGAGAAGAAGATAAAGGCACAACCGATTGAGAAGCTCACCCGCAACCGCGAGCTTCTGGGGGGACGCCTGAAGACGCTCGACTATCGCATCTTCGCCGGCATTTTAGGCAATACCAGCAGGAAGCGAGACCGCGAGCAACTGCAGGAGGTGAAGGCAACTCCGATAGACCTCGTGGTCGCCAACTTCTATCCGTTCGACGAGAAGGTGCGAAGAGGCAAGACCAAGCTGGAAACCGCGCAGAAACTCGTCGATATCGGAGGGGTGGCGCTGGTTAGAGCTGCGGCAAAGAACTTCCGCCGCGTCGTCGTCCTGGTCGACCCCGAGGACTACAAGAAGTTCATCAATGAATACCGCGAGAACGAAGGTCGCATCAGCAGTGAGACGCGCCTTCGTCTCGCAGCTAAGGCATTCACCTATTGCCAGAAGTACGACGAGGCGATCGCGGATTACTTCCGTGACCTAGCGAGCAGCGCTGAAGTAGCGTCTGCGCGGGCACCTGAAGCCAAGAAGCGACCCAGCCCCGCACTCACTGACCGTTTGCAGATCAAGCTGAAAGTGCGATCGGAGCTCCGGTACGGAGAAAATCCACACCAGCGGGCTCGGCTTTATGCCTCTTCGGACGATCCGCCGGTTCCCCTCCAGGTCCTGCAGGGCCGCCAGATGAGCTATAACAACTTCCAGGACGCAAGCGCCGCCTTTCGCATTTGCAGAATGCCCTACGCCCACGAGAAAGCGGCTTGCGTGCTCAAACACATGAATCCCTGTGGCGCAGCCATTGGGGACGATACCGTCGACGTGATCAAGCGGGCGCTCGCGGGCGACCCCCTCTCGGCCTTCGGGGGCATCGTGGGCGTGAATTTCGTCATTGACGAAGCTGAAGCGAAGGAGCTGACTCGCACTTTCCTCGAAGTGGTGGTAGCACCTAAGTTCACTCTCGCCGCTCTTCGGGAGTTCAGCCGGAAGCACAAGGTGCGCCTCGTCGAAGTAGGTGCAGAAGCTTACCAAGAGCAGCGGGATTCCATTTTGAAGTACAACGAAGGCAAGGCCGCAGCTCCGCTCAGTTTCGTCCGGACTTCCTTTGGATACCTGGTGCAGGAGGAAGACCTGCGGCTTCTCCAGCCCGGAGATACTGAAGTGGTGTCGGACTCCCCCCTGCGGTTCCATTTCAAGGAGGATCTGACCCTCGGAGTAACACTAGTACGCTTTCTGAAGAGTAATTCCATCGCTATCGTTAAAGACCTCACACTTGTGGGCACTGGAACCGGCCAGCCCAGCCGAGTGGGGGCCGTGAAGCTGGCATTGTCCCGGGCCGGCAAGCGTGCCGCCGGCGCGGTCTTGGTATCCGACGCCTTCTTCCCCTTTGCTGATTCCGTCGAGCTGGCAGCCGGTGCCAATATCGGCGCGGTAGCAGCTCCTTCGGGGAGCATCCGTGACCATGAAGTGATTGAACGGGCGAATCAACTGGGCATCTGCCTGGTATTCCTTCCCACGCGCCACTTCTACCACTGATTCCTTTTCACTCGGCGCCGGCTTCTCCTCCGTGAGGCGAAGAGCCCCCACGCTCGAGCTCACCCAAAATGCTCGGGGTGCTACTTGTGCCAATGATGCTGGCGCCTGCTTCCATGAACTTCCGGACATCAGAAAGCGTACGAATCCCACCGGACGCCTTCACGAGGATATCCTCGCGCAGTGTGTCCCGCAGTAACCGTATGTGTTCCAGTTCCGTTGGCTCACGCCCATAACCGGTGCTGCTCTTCGCTGCCAGCAGGTCGAAATCATTTATCAGATTGCTCACCTGGACAATTCGCTGCTCCGTGAGGATGGGCGTCTCAATGATCACCTTCAGACCGACACGCGCATGCTTCGCGGTGGCACTTAGCAGCTCCAGCTCACGTCGCACCTTGGAGAGATTGCCGTTGATTAGAGCGAAGAGATCAAGCACCACGTCCACTTCCCTAGCGCCGTCCCTCGCCGCCTGCTGACAAGCGAACACCTTCTCCCCCAGCGTCTCGAAACCCAGCGGATAGCCGACCACCGTGATCACTCTGATCTCAGGGAAACGGTTCGCCGTGGTCTTCACCAGTTGAGGTGGAATCACGAAGCCTCTCAGCCCTTTCTCCGCAACCAGAACCGCACCATCCCTCAGCTTGTCGATAGCAGCAGAAGCATCAATCTTGAGAAAAGTATGATCGAGGGCAAGGCTCAGGAAAGCCACAGATGCGGCGCTATGATGCCCGCTAGAAATAGCGCTCTACAGTGAAGACATACAGATTGTGCGGTTCATCCAGGTTCACCCTGCCCTTCTGCGCCGCAATCTGCACCTGAAACTCTGGATCGGTCACTTCTGGTAGGTCCGGCAGTAGCAGACCCCGACGACCGCCCTGTTCGACAATGACGCCGTATTTCTTGGGGTCAAGTTCCTCTCGGGTCGCCGCTTGCGGTGCTGACAGGACGTCTACCGTGACGGCAAGTTCGCGAAGCTCATCGACTCGCACCTGCGGGAAACGCGGGTCTCGCGTCGCAGCACTGACAGCATTCTCGGCGATTTCCTCTCCCAGCGAAGGCGTCAGCGGCTCGATGGTGCCGATGCAGCCGCGCAGATTGCCCGCCTTCTTGATGGACACAAAGCAGGCTCCGGGCTGCTGCAGCTGCTCCGCCAAAGGGCTGAGAGCGTCCGCCAGCGCTGGGGGAAGTTGATTAAGGCGAAGACGCTCCCGTGCCTGCACGAAGTACACCATCGACGTGAAGGCAAGCTTCACATAGGGGTGCGAATCTCCCTGCAGAAACCAGAGTTCCTTTTCTTCCACGGCTTCTACTCCGGACGCAGCATTCCCACGAGATAACCCACGCCAAACGGATCCTCATAAGACAGCACTTCGCCTCGGACCTTTTCCCCAGCGAAAAGACCAAACGCGATGAGGAAGGAATACAAACCACACTGCTCAGCCCGCTCCACAAACGAGGTGTCCAGCTTGAGCAGCGACTCGGCCGAAGCCGACTGAACTGCCTCCGCAACGATGCGATCGAATTCCGGCCCTTCGGCGTGATAGTGGCGACCTGGCGCACTCTTGGTGCAATGCGAGAGGTCGCCACTCGCGACGTAAACAAAGCGGCCTTCTCGACCCCGCAAGAACCGTCCAAGCGCCTGCCCGAAGCGCCAGAATGCGTCGAGATCCCCGTAGGAAGCGGTGAAAACCACCAGCTTCGCATCCCCTTCCCGCCGACGGAAGAAATCGAGGAAAACCAGGGCGCCGTGATCCAGTTCCCCGGAATCCAGCGGGGAAAGAAAGCCCGCGAGCTCGGAATCCGCCAGCATAGCCTCTGTCAAACCGCGGTCGTTGCCGAAGCGGTGCTCGCCCTCGGGAAACCCAAAGGGAGCAAAGCTACCGATAAGCGGGTCTCCGGTCAACACACCGATTCTTCCTGGGATGAAGGTGTTGTGCGGGGTGCTCAGCAGTATCGTTTGCGGGGAGAACTGCTTGACCTCATCCGCCACTCGAAAGAGGGCTTCACGGGTTCGGGCGACCCTGTCGAGCTCCCCGCGACCAATCTCCTCCACTATGATAGGTGGATGAGGTACCAGCGCAGCAAGAAGTTCAGCCACCGTCTCACCTTTCTCAATAGAGGATCCGTACGTTTCTATTGTAGCACAGATTGATGGTCCCTCGCCTGCTCGAACGGCAAAGCGAAGCCATCAGCCGCAACGCCCAACGAGCCACTCGTTGACGGCTTTCGGAGCCGCCCGGCTCACGCTCCGAGCATCGCTTCCGCCTCGCAGGACAACCCCAGCAGTTTGACAAGTGGTAGCTGGTGCATATAATGACCTGTCGGGAAACCGGCAATCAACAATGCCCAATACGAAAACAGCCGCCAAGCAGTTGAAAATTAATCAGCGCAACCGGGTGCGCAACCGTCAGTATGTTACGCGTATGCGCACCGCGGTAAAAGCCTACCTCGCCGTTCTCGAGACGCACGGCGAGGAGGCAGTCGCACGAGCGAAGTTAGCCTACGCGCAGAAGCTGATTCACGAGAATGTAAGCAAGGGAGTGCTTAAGAAAAGGACCGCACAGAGAAAGGTCTCCCGACTCTACAAGCGATTCAACCGCACCTTCGGGGCACGCGCTGAAACGAGCGTTTGAGTGAGCGCTCTCCGCGGTCAGCTCCGACCATTACAGCGATGAAGCACCGTTGCTGCGCACGTCAATCTCGTGGCGCGCAGCCTGCGTGAGAACGGTTGTGCCCACAGTGAAAGGAAGAAGGGAATCCGGAATGCGTCCCCTGCCCTGGAGGATGATGGTTTCCATTCGGTTCGCGCGGAGAAAATCGCCGACCGCCGATGACTGAAAGCGAGCTGCGGCGCCAGAAAGAACAAGAACCCGCCGCTCACCGCGAACCCCTGTCGCATCCCCTGTGTCAGGCAACCTTACATCCAGCCGCGACCGCAGCCCTTCCGTCGGCGGCAGCAGGACGGTCGTCCTGCCCAGGTCAACAGCGAAGAATGCGATTTCTCCCCGTTGATTGAAGAACCATTGCAGATCTGACGGAAGCTGTGCGCTGGAACGCAGCGGCCAAACCGTGCCTGCGAGAGCAGAGACGACCGTATCAGGCATCAAAGGAGATTCTGCCAGCACTCCTGGCTGCAAATCTTCCCCGCCCAAGACGACCAGTGCGGAAACACGTCCAGCCCCCTCCTTGCTCAACAGCCAGTAGAGGTCGTCCAGCAAGCTGCTCTGGCGCTCAGCGGATGCCGGCAGGTCAGCAAAGACGATCGTCGAGCGGCTGCGCCCGATGAAAGCACTGGCACTTCCGGAAGCAACGTAGAAAACGCGCAGCTCAGGCAGCCTGAGGCGATAGCGCACCGAGACTACTAGAAGCAGGATTCCGGCGAGTATTACGCAACCCAGCGCCTGCCACCAGCGGGAGCGGAACCTGCTCCAGCCCACAGCAACTACTGCGATGAACAAGAGCGCGAAGAAACCGAGAGCGACCGCAGACGAGATGGGTACGAAATGATAGTTGGAACCAGGAAGAGCGGCAAACAGCCGTGCCCACTGATACAAGAAGTGAAGCAACACCCTTAGCAGGAAAGCAACCGCCAAAGCCAGCGGGCTGCAGAAACTCACCAGATAGAAAATGAGTCCCAGCACAATCACGAAGAAAGAAACCGGTATGGCTATCAGGTTGGAGACTAATCCCCACAGAGAAACCTGATTGAAGTAGAGCGCCAGAAAGGGCGCAACTAGCACCTGTGCTCCCGCGGTGCTGATGAGAATGGCTCCGAGACCGCGACCCCAGGGAGGAATCAAGCTGAGATAGGGACCGAACACACGGAGAGCGAGAATGAGCCCCAGAGTCGCCGCAAAGGTGAGCTGGAAGCTCACTGAAAACAGCTCCATCGGTTTCATCAAGAGGAGAATGATCCCCGCCTGACCCAGCAGGTTGAAACTATCCGCTTCATAGATGAAGAAGTGCGCACCCATGATAAGAACACTCACAACAAACGCACGTTGAATGGACGGTTCAAATCCGGTAAGAACCGCATAAGTGAAGATGAAACCGAGAGCCAGCAGGTATTTCATCACCCGCATAATGCGTCCGCTAAGAGTGAGCGGAGATTCCAGGCGCAGAAACAGCAGACTGATAAACAAAAAGAGGAGCGACACTTGAGTTCCGGAAACCACCAACAGGTGCGTCAGACCGGCAAGGCGAAAGGTGTCCTTCAACTGACGTGGGAAGTAGATCGCGCTGTCGCCCAAGAGCAGACCTACGAAGAGCTTCCGATCCAGCTCGCCGAACCACCGGTTCGCCTGCCGAACCAAGTGGGATTTCAGAAGATACAGCCCCCGACCCCACACGTTGGCTTCTCGCGCGTAGTCCACAAACGACGGTGATGGCGCAAGCACCTGGTAGCGCACGCCAAAGGGGAAGAGATACTCGCGCATTGAGAAGCCACCTCGATTTGCCGAGCCGGCAGCTTCCTTGAAATCACCCCGAAGGCGGACGTCGTATTCAAAGGATATCGGCAGCTCCCGACCCCCCCGGATGAAGACGTAGACCTTTCCCACGCCCCAAGGGTGCGAGAACTTCATCTGCGGAGTCGAGATTTTCCGCACGCGCAAGAAGAAGCTCTGCCCGTTTTCCGCTCTTTCCATCGAATCGAGATAGGGGCACACTGCCCATAAAAGCCAGGTGCAGCCACATGTAGAAAAGACCGCCAGCAAACACAAGCGCATACAGGAACCCGAGCACTAGCCGCTCACTGACATAGCGTCTCCAGCTCAGGATAAGGAGCATCCAGAGAGCAAGCAATACCGCCAGACCACCGAGAAGCACTCCCCATGGGAACTCGAGTAGCGGGATATGACGGGCTGTCAGAATGCCCGCGGCGAAGGCGATGAAGATGGTGAAATAGACGTAGCGGTTGAAGAATACTCTTAGCCCGTCCAAGCGCCGTCCACCCTACCCATTTGGCAGGTTGTTCTCCAGCCAGGCGATGATGATAGCATCCAGACCTGCGTGGGCAAGGAACAAGTCGGTGCCATGCCGGCTGCCGCGGTACACTTTCAGCTTGAGGGGATCGGCGAGGCCCGTCCACTTAGCAAGCTTGCGGCTGCTCGCGCATGAATACTCATCATCCTCACTTGTCAGTATGAACAGAGAGCGCTTGTCGTAGCCCTTCACGAAAGGCTGGAGGAGCAGCCCGTGATAATTCACTCCCGGAGACAGCAAAACGGTGGTTCGCACCTGCCGATCCTCGGCTGCATACGCAAACGCCAGGTTGGCACCGATCGACGCTCCAATCACCGCAATGCGATCGCCATTGACCTCTTTGCGCGATTTCAAGTAGGTCGCCGCCGCCCGCACATCCTCAATCATCGCCAGCCAGTCCTTCTGCGAGAAGCCGGGGTATCGACGTATCTTCTCCCCGAAGTTCACACTGCCGCCGTGACCGCGAAGGTCAATGGCAAGCACCGCGTATCGCGTCTCCTGCAGCTTAATGGCAAAGGCATTCCAGGAGGACTTGTCGCGTCCTAGCTGATGAAGGAGTAGGATTCCGGGAACTGGCGACTTCACCTTCTCTGGGACGAAGAAGTTCCCGTGGATGGTCACCCCGTCGTCGGTCGTGAACTCAATCTTCTCCGCTGCCAGCCCCTCAAACGCAACAAGCCCCGCGACCAGAACCAGCAGGAAAAGACATTCTGTTGTTCGAGCAAGCCGTCGGAAGAACATAATTCACTCCCCTTGCGCAGCTTCGCGTTGACGCATTCTAGCACAGAATCGCTGCCGCCAAGTCGAAGCGCCGATGGACTGGAAGGAGCGGAACTGCCGCCCGGATTGTCTGGCGCGCCCGGAGGGATTCGAACCCCCAACCACCTGTTCCGAAGACAGATGCTCTATCCGTTGAGCTACGGGCGCAGGGTACAGCAGCTCAAACAAGTGCTTCGACCGCAGCCAATGATAGTCCATTTACGCCTTTACCACCAGCGTGCGAGGAGCAAATGCAAAGACCGCCGTCAAGTTCACCTGTGCTAGACGCAGACGATCCTAGCGAAGGTTCGCCTCGATGTCGAAAGGCTCCGCCTTCGCGCCAGCCTCCAGTTTCAGCCAGAGCAAGTATGCCATCATTTCTGCATTATCCATCGCTAAGGATGCCGCAGGGAAGTGCAGTTCCAGACCGGAAGCGCCTGCCCGCTCCTGGAAGTAGTCGCGGAGCAGGGTGCTTGCCGACACGCCCCC
>MVCR01000108.1 GCA_002050035.1 Planctomycetales bacterium 4484_113
TGACCATTCGTATATATTATAGTCAAGTTTGCGGGGAATTAGGAACCGGGGGGAGGGAAGTAGTTAGGAGTGCAGGAGTTAGGGAGCGGCGTACTACGGGCGAGACGCCCGTAGTCCAGTAAGAAGGGTGCCTAGTCCAGAGAAGATAAGCGGCTGCTCGCATTCCGCTACGGGCGAGACGCCCGTAGTCCAGTGAGAAGGGTGCCTAGTCCAGAGAAGATAAGTGGGCGCTCGCATTCCGCTACGGGCGGGGACGCCCGTAGTCCATTCCACAACATGAGTAGGCTGGGCTTCAGTCCAGCTCTACACGAGGAAATCACGGGCGGGGACGCCCGTAGTCCAGTAAGAAGGGTGCCCGTAGTCCAGAGAAGATAATCGGCTGCTCGCATTCCGCTACGGGCGAGACGCCCGTAGTCCAGTAAGAAGGGTGCCTGTAGTCCAGAGAAGATAATCGGCTGCTCGCATTCCGCTACGGGCGAGACGCCCGTAGTCCAGGGGGAATGATGTCTGCCGTTGCGAGAAGCCCTACCCCATGTAGCGCAATCTTTCTTCGCCGGCGCGGTACTGGATGGCTTCGGCGAGGTGGGAGACCTTGATGGATTCTCGGGAGAGAAGGTTCTCAGATGCTTCGTCGAGCGCGCAGAGTTTGTCGATGTCCTTGCCCTGAAGGTGGCTGTTGAAGTGCACCTTGCGACGTTTGCGGTACCGCTCCTGCTGCGCTCGCCACGCCTTCATCACGCGTTCCCTGATGGTGGCTGAATCCTCGCCGACGGGAGCGTCCTTGCGCAGCTTCTCCACGCCGACGCGCGGGACTTCAATCACGATGTCAATCCGGTCGAGCAGGGGGCCGCTGAGGCGCTTGCGGTACTTGTTGATGTCGCCGATAGTGCAACGGCAGGGCTTGAGCGGGTCGCCCAGATATCCGCAGGGGCAGGGATTGGTCGCCGCCAGCAGGAGGAAGCGGCTGGGGAAGGTAACCGCACTGCGAGCGCGGCTGATGGTGATTTCGCCGTCCTCCAGCGGCTGGCGCAGAAGCTCCAGCGTCTTCTGCGTGAACTCCAGCGTTTCGTCGAGGAAGAGCACGCCGGTATGCGCGAGCGAGATTTCGCCGGGACCGGGAGTGGTGCCGCCACCGGCAAGTCCAGCCGCGCTGATGGTGTGGTGCGGATGGCGGAAGGGACGCGTTGTGACAAGGCTCTTGCCGGCGGGAAGCTGACCGGCGATGGAGTAGATGGTGCTGACCTCGATGGCTTCCTGCTCGGAAAGGTCGGGAAGGATGGTGGGCATCCGCTGGCTCATCATGGTCTTGCCGGAGCCAGGAGGTCCCATCAGGAGGACGTTGTGCATTCCCGCGGCGGCGACTTCCAGCGCCCGCTTCGCCGCTTCCTGCCCGCGCACCTCGGAGAAGTCCACCGAGTAGCTGCTTCGCGCGAGGAGCTTGCTGAGTGGAGTTACCGGCTGCGGCGCTATCTCAAGGTTGCCCTTGAGGAAGGAAGCGGCTTCCGCGAGGTGCTGCACCGGATAGACCTTGAGCCCTTCGATGCAGGCGGCTTCGGCGGCGTTTTCCGCCGGTACGATGAGCCCTCTCAGCTTCGCATCGCGGGCGTAGAGCGCCGCGGAGAGCACGCCGTTTACCGGCTTGATATCGCCGTCCAGCGAAAGCTCGCCCAGCACCAGCAGCCCTTCGGTTGACTCGGCGGGAATCTGGTAGGAAGCAGCGAGAATGGCGAGCGCAATCGGCAGGTCGTACCACGCGCCGGTCTTCTTCAGCTCCGCCGGCGCAAGGTTCACCGTGATGCGCCCGAGGGGGTACTCAAAGTCGGAGTTCCTGATGGCGGAGCGGACGCGCTCCTCGGCTTCCTTCACCGAAGGGTCGGGAAGTCCCACCAACGTGAAGTGCGTCTGCCCGTGAGAGATGTCCACCTCGGTGGTTACCGCCTCGGCGGTGAGTCCGGCGATGGTGGCGGTGGTAACCTTGGCGAGCATGGGCGGCTATTCCTTTGATGAAGCTCTTTCATCGGAAGGTGCAGGTTGCGTTGCTTGCGACCCATCCTCAGCCATCAAGATGTAGTCGTAGTCTTCGGTTATCGGATTCACCAGCAGCTTCTCGCACATCTCGCGGAGATGGGCGGCGGCATCGTCGCCATCGTCGGCTTCGAAGGAAACCTCGATGAGCTTGCCTATGCGCACATCCGAGACCTCGCTGAATCCGAGCTGCTTGAGCGCGCCGCCCACGGCTTTGCCCTGCGGGTCTAGAAGATCCCCCCGCGGCATTACATATACCTTGCCGCGGAACTTCATCATGTGCTCACCCTATCGAGTATCTGCTGATACGCTTCGGCGACGTTCCCCAGCTTGCGGCGAAAGCGGTCTTTGTCCAGCTTGGACTGGTCCTTCTTGTCCCAGAAGCGGCAGGTGTCGGGGGTGACTTCGTCGCCGACGAGCAGCTCGTCGTGGAAGCGACCGAACTCCAGCTTGAAATCCACCAGTTGAATCCCGCGCTCGTCCATAAACTTGCCCAGGCAATCGTTGACCTTGAGCCCTTGGGTGCGAATCCGGGCGATCTCCTCGCGGGAGGCAATCCCGAGCGCCACGATGAGGTCTTCGACATAAAGGGGGTCGTTCATTTCGTCGTTCTTGTAGTTGAACTCAATCACCGGCGTGGGCAGCGGAGTGCCCTCGCTGATTCCGGTACGCTTGGCGAGCGAGCCGGCAACGGCGTTGCGGCATATGAACTCCACGGGAATCATCTCCAGGCGCTTCACTACCTGCTCGCGGGGGGAGATCAGTTCCACGAAATGAGTGCCGATTCCGCAGCCCTCCAGCACGCCCATCAAATGCGCGGAGATTTGATTGTTCCACTCGCCTTTGTGGTTGAGCTGAGCCTTCATCGCGCCGTTGAAGGCGGTCAGGCTATCCTTGAATTCAGCGATGAGGTAATCGGGCTCCTGCGTGGCGAAGACTCGCTTTGCTTTGCCCTCATAGAGCAGCTCGCCTTTTTCCCATTTCATTTCTTGGCACCTCCTCGATGCGTGCGACCTCGACGGCTTCCCCCTCGCGGACGGCGACGACCGGCGGGCTTTGCCTCCTGCAACCCCGCACGCTGGAAAACATCATCCACATGCGTGACATAGGCATCCAGACTGAATATATCCGAGAGCTCCTTGAGGCTGAGGTATTTCCGCACCTCGCGGGATTCTTTCATCATACTGTAGAAGTTCCTGTTCTCGGCATAAGCCTTGAGCGCCGGCTGCTGCACCAGAGCGTAGGCTTCCTCGCGCGAGAGCCCTTTCTCTGCCAGCGCCAGCAGCAACCGCTGACTGAAGATGAGCCCCTTGGTGGCGTAGATGTTCTCTTCCATGCGCTTGGCATTGACCTGCAGTCCTTCGATGATGTGCCGCATCTTCGCCAGCATATAGTCGGCAACGATGAAACTGTCGGGGACGATCACCCGCTCGGCGCTGCTGTGGGAAATATCGCGCTCGTCCCAAAGCGGCTGATTCTCCAGGGCGACGTGGGCGTATCCGCGCAGAAGCCGCGCCAGCCCGCTCATCCGCTCGCAGAGGATGGGATTGCGCTTGTGGGGCATTGAGGAGGAACCCTTCTGCTGCGACATAAACGGCTCCGCAAGCTCGCCGATTTCAGTGCGTTGCAGGTTGCGGATGCCGACGGCGATTTTCTCCAGCGTGCCGCCGAGAATCGCCAGCGAGGTCAGGGCGGCGGCGTGGCGGTCGCGCTGGATGATCTGATTCGTTACCGGCGCGGGCTTGAGTCCGAGCTGCGAGAGCGTCCATTCCTCCAGTCTCGGCGGGATGTGCGCGTAGTTGCCGACCGAGCCGGAGAGCTTGCCCACGGCGGTTTCCTCCCTCGCCCGCTCCAGACGGAGCTGCGCCCGCTTGAGCTCCTCGTACCACACTAGCGCCTTGAGACCGAAGGTGATGGGCTCGGCGTGGATGCCGTGGGTGCGCCCCATCATCAACGTGCGCTTGTGCTTGAGCGCGAGCTTGCCCACATCCTCGGTGAGCGTGGAAAGATCCGTGGTGAGTAGCTTCCAGCCCTCCTGCATCTGGATGCTGAGCGCGGTGTCCATAACGTCGGAGCTCGTGAGTCCCAGATGCAGGTAGCGAGAGAGCTCGCCGACGAAGTGCCCCACGGTGGCAAGGAAGCACACCACCTCGTGTTCGTACTTGCTCTCGAACTGGCGCATCAGGCGCAGATTGAACTTCGCCTGAGAGCGCAGCCTCTTGAAGGCCGCGGAGGGAATCCTACCCTCGCGCACCCAGCCCTCGGCTACCGCCAGCTCAATCCTGAGCCAGATTTCGAACTTGTGGCGCTCGGAGAAAACACGCGCCATTCTGGGTCTGGTGTACCGCTCTATCACGCGGGCTGAGTATAAAGGCGCGATGGTGTTTCGTCAATGAGATGGGGGGATGAAGCAGCGAGGCGCGGGGGGGAGATGGACGAAGGAGTCTGATGATATAATTCGCGCCCTGATGGAGAACCTGGAGCATTCAGAAGATCGGTTGCAGCGGGTGAAAGACCTGCTGGCGTTGCGTCCAGAGCGCGATGGCGGCTTGCAGGCTGCGGTTTCCTACCTGCGGACAGAGGTGGCGCATTACGACTGGGTGGGCATTTACTTGCTTGCGGGAGAGCGGCTCAGGCTTGCCGCCTGGGACGGACCCGAAGCCACCGAGCACACGGATATAGGAATCGGAGAGGGCATCTGCGGACTTGCGGCGCGGACGAAGCAGACCGTCCTCGTGGATGACGTGGACGTGCGCTCGGAATACCTCGCGTGCTTCCCCGCGACCAAGAGCGAAATCGTGGTGCCTTTGATCTCCGGCGAGGAGTGCGTGGGCGAGATCGATGTCGATAGCGACAAGCCTTCCGCCTTCGGGGAAGAGGATCGGGAGTTTCTGGAAGCGGTGGCGGCGCTTCTTGTAGGCGCCTACTTCAAATAGGGCGATACAACACGCTTGCGAAGGCGCTGAGCCGTCCTGAAGGGGGAGCATTGGGAGGGCGGCGGCGCGGACGACCGCCGCCAGTATCTTCAGCCATCTCCCACGGGGGGGGGGCTAGGCAAGAGCGATATCTCTGCTATAATACGCGCACTCCGTGGCTCGCTTTGAACAGAGTTGGCTTTGGCGTATTCCGGTTGCTCTTGCAGGCGCGCTGCTACTTGTGCTGGCGTTCACGGCGTTCGCGCAGGAGGAGGCTGGCGTTCCGGGCGCTCCCGCAGGTGGCGAAGGAGGGATTGCGCAGCCGGTTCCGCTGACACCCCCTTCAGCCGA
>MVCR01000027.1 GCA_002050035.1 Planctomycetales bacterium 4484_113
CCGGATTCACCAGCCCCGCCGCCACGAACTCGTCGGAACTCTTGAGCCACTCGTGGGTCGCCGCATCGCGGTACTTGTCCGCATCCTGCATCGAGATTCCCGCCTTCGGCTTGTAGGTAATCACATCGCACTGCCCGGTCCCGATGACTTGCTCGCTTTCGTCCATCGCCACTGCGTCAACGAGATAGATGGAATACCGCGCCTGCGCTCCCTGGCTGTCGGTGCCGTCCCAGGACAGGGCGGGGACTGTTTCCTCGGCGGGGCCGGAATAAAGGACCTTGACCTCTTCTTCCAGCGAATTGAGAATACGGACGGTCAGGTTCGCCGCCGGAGCAGACAGGGCTACGGCTATGTTGGAGACCTGTCCCTTCGCCGGGTCGAACGAACTCGGCGTGCGCTCGATGCCGGTGATGATGCCGCTGTACTGGCAGAGAGGTGGAATCTCGTCCCCGCCCTCTCCCATCATCCCGAAGCCGCCCCCGCCAAAGCCTGCCGAAAGGCTCGCGCCCTTCTCAGACTCGCTTCCAGCCGCCAAAGAAGCAAACGGGCAGGGGATAGTGGATTCCTCTGAACTCGTGGAGGAATCGTCTTTGCCGCAGGGATGGCTGGGAGCCTTGGCTACGGTAGTTCCTGAGTCTGCGCCTCGGCAGGAAGGAATCAACGCCCACATGCCAATCGCCGCGATGATTCCAGCGAGCAGCACTACACTAACTAGCTTCCGGTGAAGCAGGAAGCCTCTCCGCGACTGGTTTCTCCTCATAAGTCGCCTCCTTATGAATAAGGATAACAACGATTCTATAACTCCCCCCCGGGCTTGTCAAGTGGTTCTCGTCATCGGCAGGATAGTTTCCCGAAAGCCCGTTGTAGCACCTCGTTGCGACACAAACAGGTATGCGTCATTGAGGATGCTGGCATTGAAAGGACTGCGCGCGACAGTGGTGCGATTGCGCTTCGCACTAGCGTCCCGTGTCGTGACCTTTCTCCACCAGCCACGTCAGCGCCAGCAAGTAGCTCTCCTTCCCGAAGCCGCAGATGACACCGTTTGTCACTGGCGCGGTCACCGAGCGGCGGCGGAAGGGCTCGCGGGCGAACAGATTGCTCATGTGCACCTCCACCTTCGGAATGGGCAGTGCGGCGATACTGTCCCGCAGCGCCAGCGAGTAATGAGTCAGTCCCCCTGGATTGATGACCACCCCATCAAAGCCTTTATGCGCGCTATTGAGCTTATTCACGAGCTCTCCCTCGGAGTTGCTCTGGAAGAACTCAAGCTCCAATGGCTTTCCCGACTCTTCGCTCCACTTCTCCGCCCACTTTCTCAGCTCCGCCTCGATTTCGGAAAGCGATGCCGTGCCGTAGTGAGCTGGCTCACGCCTTCCCGTAAGCTCCAGATTCGGGCCGTTAATTATCAGGATGCGCATAACACTGCCGCCCGGCAAGCCATCTTGCTATAATATCCGGCACGAGGGAAGGATGCAAACACCGACAGGCGAAAGTACGGAAAGGGCTTCTCCTGCGCTTCTCAAGGAAGTGTATCTTCTGCAGGACCTTACCGAAGCGCAGCTCGAGCACGTAGCCGATCTCGCTGAGGTTGTGCAAGTGCCTCAGGGCGAGCGGATCATCAGCGAGGGACAGAGGGGGGAGGAGATGTATATCCTCTTTGAGGGAAAAGTGCGGGTGATGAAGCAACTCACCTTCTTCGAAGGCTCAGAGCACGACGAGCTGTCCAAGATCCTGAGCACGCTGGATGGCAAGGAGCGTCCTTTCTTTGGTGAGCTGGGGCTTCTCGGGCAGACAGAGCGTACCGCCAGCGTAGTCGCTCTAGAGCCTTGTCGCCTGGTGAAGATCAAGCGAGCGCCGTTCGAGAGACTGTGTGAAGAGGACCCGCGCCTTGGTTATCTCATCCTCAAGCGCATCGCTCAGGTTACGGGGAAGCGGCTGCTGAGAACCAACCGCGATGTGATGAAGCTCTCTACGGCCCTCTGCCTTGCACTGGAAGAATGAGCACGCAGACAAGCGGTGCAACTGCGGTGTGCACTTACTCAAAGAGCGGAGAGTCCGCTTTGTCCGCTTTGATGATTTCCACCGCCGATACGCGGTCGCCCGGCTTTAGGTTTATGACCTTCACTCCCTGCGTGGAGCGTCCCTGCTGCGATATCTGACTGACCTGAGTGCGGATAATCATTCCCTCGGCAGAGATGATGATAACCTCGTCTTCCGGCTCGACGGCGTGCGCAGCGACTACTGGCCCGGTCTTCCCGCGGGTCTTCATACAGATGATGCCGCGGGTTCCGCGGTGAGTCACTCTGAACTCGCTTAGTGAAGTCCGCTTGCCGTATCCACCCTTGCTCACCACAAGAAGTTGATGCTCGTGCTTCATTCGGTCTATGCCGATGACGGCGTCTTCCCGGTCGCGCAACCTGACTCCAAGAACTCCTCGGGCTGTCCGCCCCATCGGACGGACTTCGCTTTCGTCGAAGCATACTGAACGTCCCGCCCGGGTGGAGATGATGAGCCGATCCTTGCCGCTCGTTGGCAGCACGAAGTCAAGGCTGTCGTTGTCCTCGAGAGATATCGCACGCTTGCCCGTGGTGCGTAAATGCACAAACTTGGACAGCTCGCACTTCTTCACGATTCCGCGCCGTGTGCACATGAACAGATACGGCTGCGAGAACTCCTCCAGCGAGACGAGGGCTGTGACCTTTTCCCCTGCTGTCAGCCCCACCAGATTGATAATCGGCGTTCCCTTGGCGGTGCGTTCAAATGCCGGTACCTGAAAGACGCGGAGCGAATGCACATTGCCGTGGTCGGTGAAGCAGAGAATCGTGTCTAGGGTGTTGGTGGTAACAAGCCCCTGCACGACATCATCTGCTTTCATCGTCTGCCCGATAAGCCCTCGGCCCCCACGCGCCTGCACGCGAAATGTTGAGAGCGGTACCCGCTTGATATACCCATTCCGCGTAATCGACACCACCACGAACTCGCTCTTGACCAGGTCTTCTTCCGAGAACTCGCCACCCTCAATGCCTGAGAGGATAACTGTCCTGCGTTCGTCACCGAATTTGGAAGTAGCTTCATCAAGCTCTCTTACCAGCACGCGGTCAACCTTCTTGGAATCTGCGAGTATGGCCTCGTAATCGGATATCTTCTTTCGCACCGCCTTCAGCTCGTCCAGAACCCTACGTTGCTCAAGGTTCGTTAGGTGTCCCAGGCGCATCTCCAGGATGGCTTTAGCCTGGTCCGCGCTGAGTCCGAATTCCTCCTGCAGGCGAAAGCTCGCCGTACGCTGATCCTTGCACGCCTTGATAACGGCGATAACTTCGTCGAGGTGATCAAGAGCGACCTTCAGGCCCTCCAGGATGTGGGCCCGTGCCTCAGCCTGCTCAAGGTCGAACTTCGTGCGACGGACGATAATCTCGCGGCGGTATTCCACGAACCGCGTCAGCATCTCTCTTAGGTTGAGCACGCGTGGTGCCCCGTTCACGAGCGCAAGATTGATAATGTGATAGGTGATCTGGAGCTGGGTGTTCTTGTAGAGGTTGTTGAGGATGACCTGTGGGTTGGCGTCACGTTTGAGTTCCAGCACCACGCGGATGCCGTTACGATCTGACTCATCACGAATATCGGTAAAGCCGCTCATGGCTCGGCGTGGCCCGCTGGCAAGGTGAGCGATTGTCTCCACAAGCGTCGACTTATTCACCTGATACGGGATTTCCGTGATTACAATGCGATAGCGGTCTCGTTTGTCCTGCTCAACCTCGGCGCGCCCCCTAATGGTGATACTCCCTTTCCCGGTACGATAGGCTTCTTCAATTCCGCTTCGCCCGAGAATGAACCCGCCGGTGGGGAAGTCAGGCCCTTTGACGCACTTCATCAGGTCATCGACCGTAGCCTCCGGATTATCCACCAGCAGCCGGATGGCCGCCGCCAGCTCATTCAGATTGTGTGGCGGAATGCGGGTCGCCATTCCCACCGCGATGCCCTCAGTACCATTCATCAGAAGGACCGGCAGCCCGGATGGAAGCACCACCGGTTCCCGCCCCTTGCCGTCGAAGGTGGGAACGAAATCCACCGTTTGCTTCTTGATGTCGGCGACCAAGTACTCTGCCAGCGGGCGCATACGCACCTCGGTGTAGCGCATGGCGGCGGGTGCATCACCGTCGATGGAGCCGAAGTTGCCCTGTCCTTCAAGCAGGGGGTAGCGCAGACTCCACGGCTGCGCCATGCGAGCCACTGCGTCGTAGATTGCAGCGTCGCCGTGGGGATGGAACTTCCCCATGACTTCCCCGACTATCCTCGCGCTCTTGTTCGTAGGTTTCTCCGAGCCGTAGCCGCCCTCAGCCATCGCATAGATGATGCGGCGATGGATGACTTTCAACCCGTCGCGGAGGTCAGGGATGGCTCGGCCGACGATTACACTCATCGCGTAATCGAGGTAGCTTTCTTCCAACTCCTCGACGATTTCGCGGCGGAAGATCTTCTCGTCGAATTCAATGCGCTCGGTAAGGTCCATCAGGCAGTTCCTCAACCACTATCAACACCTATGATAGCACCTCTTCATAGGTTTGCGAAGCGTCATTCAGCTTTCGTCGGAAAGGTGGTGCCAGGTGAGGGTGGTGGCCGGAGTAATGGGCAACGGCGGCTTGGGGTGTGTTCTCAAAGGTGACTGAAACGCAGGCAGGCACGCCGTCTGCGTGACCGGCAGGGCATGGAGCTGCCGCACGGGCTTGGCTTTACTTCACTGCAAGCAGCGCTTATACTAGCGCTCAAGCTGATGCGCTACGCTATGATCGCACTTGAGTTTGTGGGTGATATGGTCATCTACTTCGCACGCACCATCTGGTACTTCTTAACCGGCAAGCTCAACTACTTCCTGACCTCCCGCCAGATGTCGGCTCTAGGTGTGAACAGCATTCCCCTTGCCATGCTAGTGATGGGTTTTGTGGGGGCGACAGTATCTTACCTCCTGGCGGAGGAGCTGGGCAAGCGTGGGGCATCGGCTTATGTGGGGGGAATCCTCCTGCTTGCTCTGCTGCGAGAGCTAATTCCCTTGCTGACTGGCGTGGTGCTCGCAGGGAAGGCAGGAGCGGCGATTACCAGCGAAATTGGCTCAATGAGAATCACCTCGCAGATAGATGCGCTGCGGGCACTATCCACCGACCCCCACTGGTTCCTCACCGCGCCTCGGGTTTTTGCCCTCTTGGTGATGTCGCCGGTGGTGGGAGTCTTTGCTGGATTTGCCGGTTTCCTTGCGGGTTACTACATGGCTTTTCACAAGATAGGTCTGAGTTATGCCGCCTACACCGCCAACATCGCCTACCCTTTTGTGAAGTTGTCTGATTTTCGAGGCTGTCTGGTCAAACTGCTCATCTTCGGTGCGGTAGTGGCGATTGTGGGCTGTTTTATGGGTTATCAGGTGAAAAGGGGAGCTGAAGATGTAGGGCGGGCAGTTACCAATTCCGTCGTGCTCAGCATCGTCCTCATCTTTGGCCTGGACCTGCTTCTGCTTCCGGTGTTGTTCTGAGATGCTCAAGGTTGAAGCAATAACCGCATCATACAACGATGTGCCGGTTCTCGACCGCGTCAGTATGACCGCGCATGAACGGAGGATTACCGCCGTTATTGGCTCTTCCGGCTCGGGCAAGAGCACGCTTCTCCGGGTGATTATGGGGTTCATTAAGCCCAGTTCAGGACGTGTGCTCATCGAGGGGGAAGATATTTGCAGCGCCAGCGAGGCGGAGGTGGCACGGATACGCGCCAAGATGGGACTGGTTTTCCAGGAGTCGGCTCTCTTCGACTCGCTCACGGTGGAGGAGAATGTGGCTTTCTTCCCCATTTATCACCAGAAACGCCGCTGGCGCCAGGTGCGCCCGGAGGTCAACGCTTTGCTGGCGGAGCTTGGGCTCGGAGATATCGGTGGCAAATACCCTGGCGAGCTCTCTGGAGGAATGAGACGCCGAGTGGCGCTCGCGCGCACCCTCATCTATCATCCCAGAGTGCTGCTCTACGACGAACCCACAACCGGCCTTGATCCAACGAACATCGCCACCGTCGATGACATCATCAAGGAGATGAACGAGAGGTTCGAGGTGACCTCGGTGGTCGTAACGCATGACCTAGAGAGTGTGTTGCACGTGGCGGATTGGGTTTACCTACTAGACGAGGGGCACTCGGTAGAAGTGGGACCGCCCAAGCATCTTCTGACCAGCGACCACCCTAGGGTGGTTCGCTTCACCGCCAGCTGGCGCAAGCATATCGATGCTTTCCGCAAGCTGCCCCACACGCCCATTAGCGGGGTGGCTGGCTCAAAGGATGATAAGTGAGGTGAAAAGATGAAGGCTTTCTCTTATCAGGCCCAACTGGGACTTGCCATCGTCGTGGCAATCGTTTTGGGGTATTTCGCCTATGCCTCCGTGATAGGACTTCAAAGGCGACCGGGGTATACCGTCTACGTCGAATTCGCAGATGCACGCGGAATCTCCCGCGGCACCTCGGTCACCCGTGCCGGCACCGACGTCGGCTGGGTGAAAGACGTGCGGCTGGACCCGGATCGTGGCATCGCGCGCGCCACGGTGAAGATCCGCCCTGGTGTGACCTTCCCCAAGGATGCGGTTTTCTGTGTGTCTTCTCAGGGGCTGATCGAAGAGAGGTATCTTTCGATCCAGAACAATCCGAAACCCAATCCGCTGCTAGGAGACGCCGAGGAAGGAGATGTTTTCCCGGGCCACGTTGAGGCGGGCTTCAGCGACCTCATAACTTCCGCGAACCAGGCTCTTGTGCAGGTCAATCGTCTGCTTGCCGTGGCGGAGGACTTCACCAGCGAGGAGAAGCTCGGAGGAGCCATCCGTGACTTGCTGGCTAAGCTGGATGACACAATTTCCAGCGCCGGAGCAGTGCTGGAACGTGTCGACCGCGTACTGGCGGCGAGTCAGGGCGAAGTCTCCGCCACCTTGAGCAACATCCGCGAACTTACGGGGAACCTGAGCGCGGCATCAGAGGTGGTGAGCACCGCGGTGGAACAGGCAGAGCTGCCAAAGCGCCTTTCCACCGCCCTTGACGAGATTGATCAGACGATGGAACTGATGAATCAGATTGCCGCCGATGTTGCCGAGATTACCGGCGATCCGCAGGTCAAGCAGAATATACGCGAATCGATAGGCCTTACCCGTGACACCCTGAACGAAGCGAAGGAGACGATGGAGGCGCTTCGGGGCACACTGAGCAAGGTGAACGAGAAGGTAGATTCGTTCGGCAAGTTCGGCGTGCAAGGGAAGGTGAACCTCCGGCATGAAAGCGTGCATGCCAACAAGAAAAGCGACAACGAATACGTGGATGTGAAGGGGCGTCTGCGGGTTGGGGATAACGTGGTCGAAGTCGGCGTGGACAACGTGGGTGCTCGGGGTGAGGACTCAGGACTCAGCCTTCAGGCGGGACGATACTTGTCGACCTCACTGCTCGTGCGCGGCGGTATCTATCGCCAGCAAGCAGGGGTAGGTTTCAACCTTGTGGGTTCACGCGGCTGGGAGTTCACTGCCGATGCTTTCAATATCAATAACCCGCAGCTGAACTCCTATTTGAGCGTGCCGATTGCACGCAGGCTCAGTCTTCTCCTTGGCGTTGAAGACATCGGCGACCGTGACGAGTACAACGCAGGCATCCAGTTAACCTTCTAGGTGGTGAGTTTGCGAAGAAAAGTTGCGCTGAGCGCGCTTGCGCTCGGGCTGATTGGGTTAGTCGCCCTGTTTTTCCTGTTCAGGGCGAGCATGCAGCAACGTGCAACCTCGGAAATAGCGAAGCTCCTCGCTGGAGGCGAGTGGGGGCGTATCACCTATTCATCCCTGACTGTCGATATGCGGTTGGGAATAACGCTCCAGGATGCAGCTTTGATTCCGGCAGGTTCCGCAAGACCTGTTCTTAGCGTGTCCGAGGCGCGAATCTCGGTATCGCTCTGGGATCTGCTGCGGAAACGGAAGTCGGTAGCGGTTCAGATTGCGCTGAGACGCCCCCGGCTGCGGCTGACCTACCTCGGTGGCGGTCGTTCCGACTTCGGCCCACTGGTGAATCAGTTCCGAGCCGCCAAGACTTCGGATTCGCCCATACGCCGATTGGGGCTGAGTTTTCAGGACGGGAAGCTCACGATTGCGCTGACGCCAGCGGCACGACGTGAACTTGCGGAGAAGCTGTATGCCTCCGCCAACCAGGTGGATGGTGCGATAGCGGCACTTCTTGACAAAGCAGCTTCTCGGTGGAGTGTTGTGTGGGACGAGCAATTGCGCCATAGCCTGAGAGACGCGATATCCGCTTCGCTGCCTGCAGTCCCGGCACAATTTGAGCTTGAACTTAGCGGCAGCTCAAGCTACGAGGTGGGGAAGGAGCGTTTCAGCAGCAGGTTCACGCTCGCAAGCCCTCTGAACGGGAAGTTCAGCATCAGCACTTCTGGAGTGGGAGGCTTCCAGCTCAGGGCAACGGGTATCCGATTTCGCCCGTCCAGTCCGCCGTTTTCGCTCAAACCTTCAAGGCTCATGGATCCCGGGGATGCTGAAATCGCAGTCTCCCGATTCGCTTTGACCAGAGAAGGCGAAGCAGCTCCCACTCTTGAGGCCGATGTCATCGTTGAGAATCTCACCCTTCTGCCGAGGATGCCCAATCCGCTGAGCCTCACTAAGCTGTCGCTGGGCTTCCGGCAGGAAAAGGCGTCAGCCAGCGTCGTGGGAACATTCGGTGCCGGAAGCATATCAGCGAAATGGAGCCGCGATGGCGGAGATTCCCTGGATCTGAACCTACGGAAGTTCCGCCTTTGCGACACTGTTTCGTCGGTGCGCGAGGTCGCGGCGCAGGAGCTCTCCTTGCAGCTTATAGGGCGGCGTTCAAGCACGGGGAATCCTACCCTCAGGGGCAAACTGACTCTTGCCGGTGTCAGCTTTCGCGGCGAGCCGGTGGCAGATGAAGCCTATGTCGAGGGTAGTCTGGAGACGGGATACAGGCTCGCTTCGGCATTAACGCGGGACGGGCGCAGAATCCTCAAGCTCGGTGCCAAGGGCAGGAAGGGGAAAGGTCAGTTCAGTCTGGACGCGAACCTGCGTCGGCGGGATGTCCCGGGAGACTTGCTTGCCGGTTTGCCGGGGATGGAACCTCTGCAGGAACTCCGGGGGCATTTCACCGGTGATTTCGACCTTGACTCGCGAAAGGCAACCATTTCGGCCAGCGGTATGGCACTCAAAACCGCCGCGACTACCATTGAATGTCGGCGGGGCAACGCTGAACTCACGCTTGCCAGTGCTGGTGCGGCGGCGATTCCCTCGATTGCGGCTACTCTCCATTCGGTATTCGCCAGCTTTCCATGGACTCAAGCAACAGTGCAGGAGCTGGAGCTTACTGCGTCCCGCGAAGAGTTCGCAGTGAGAGCTGGTGATGTTTCCCTAACTTTCGAGGATGCCACCGCCAAGACGGGGCGCTGGCAGAAATGGCTTCCCCGTGAAGCAGGTCTGGGCGCGAACTTGCAGGGCACCGCCACCGCGAGCGGCTGGAAGCTCTCCGGGGGTCTGGAAGGCAAGCTGAGTGGCGAATCCGGCAAGCTCGCAGGTCAAATGGAACTCGCCGGAAAGTGGCCCGACGTGCAGATCGCGGTTAGACTTGGCGGCTTCATCCGCGAGCGTCCCTTGGTGGCACAGCTTGCCGGCTTCTACGACGGACGACGGCTCACGGTGGCAGAGTCTTCGATTGACTATGGAAGTGGTCGTGTTGAGCTTTCCGGCGGGATAGATCCGATGTCGCAGGAGCTTCTCCTGAGCTACCAGGCTGAGGGTTTCGAGCTGGCGCAGCTCGCTCCTGGCAGAGGACTTTCCGGCAAGCTCAGTTCCAGCGGACGCGCAAGCGGCACTTTCTCGCACCCTGTGGTCACGGGCACACTTTGGCTTCCAGAAGCGGACATTGATTGCGGAGCGATACGCTTGCCCATCAGCCGGGCAACATCAAGTTTCACCCTTTCCGGAAAGCGCCTGGAGCTCCGGGGCGCCAGTTTGCAGTTGATGGGGCAGGTCATATTCCTGGAGGGTGTGATTGCGCCGGGCGCTCTCAGGCTATCGCTATGGAAGGACGAGTATTCGCCCTCGCAGCTGGTTTCAGCTCTTGCTTCTGGCGGCTTCTTGGGGTGGCAGGGAACGGGGAAGCTCTCTGCGTCTCTTGCGGGCAGCTTCGATGACCTCCGCTATCGTGCTAGCTACGAGCAGAAGGGCGGGGCCCTCAACCAGACCGCGCTTGACGAAGTCCGGATTCGGTTGCGCGGTGACTGGCATACGCTGAATCTCGAAGAGGCATTGCTGCGCTCGGGTGAGGCATCGCTCGCGCTTACCGGTTCACTGGAGCTTGGGGGTGTTTGCCCGGCAAACTGGCATTTGCAGATGTCGGACTTCCCGGTGGAGCTTCCCGCGTCGGTGGTTCCCTTGGGAAAGCGGCTTGCCCTGCGCGGTCGCGTGTGTGGAGAGCTTAGCGGAGAGGGAGGCCTGGCGCGACCCCGGCTCACGGGAGCCCTGGAAGTAGTGGATGCAAGTTTGCTGGAGACGCCTTTTAGTCGGATTCGACTGGCCTTTGCCTCCGCCGCCGATGGCGTGAAGATTGAGGAGTTCACTGCTGAGAGCGAGGAGTCCTTCGTCACCGCGTCGGGCTTCTGGGGCTACCGGTCTGAAGATACGCTGATCAACCTTGAAGTTCCGCTTCTCGACATTTCCCTTTTCTCGCCGCTGATGCCGGAAGGATTGGGATCACTCCAGGGCGAGCTTGGCATCACTTTCTTGGTCACGGAGAATGCGAGGGGAGAGCCCCAGCTTGAAGGGACCTTCCAGTCGGCAGGCGCGGAGGGTTTGCTCCTGGGCTCCGCGCATTTCGACCGTGCGCAGGGGCGGCTGACCTATCGACGGGGGGTGATAGAACTTCACGAAGTAACTCTCATGGCCGACGGGTCGCGATTGCGGGTGAGCGGGGAGTTGCCAATACCCGGCAGCTCGCGCTCCCTGGATGTGCATGTTGCCAGCAGAGACTTTGCGCTGGCGGCGCTGCGTCCATTGATTCCTGTCAAGGGACTTGAGTTCGGCGGTAAGCTTTCGTCGGACCTGACGATATCTGGAACCTGGGGGAATCCTCAGCTATCGGGGCATGCCGATGTAGATGCCGAGGAGCTGTCGTTTGGGGACCGCTTCCGGGCATCCCGACTTGTCGCCGCAGTTGAAGTGCAGGACAATGAGGTCAACTCGGTGAGCGGGCAGGTTTTCTTCGGCCCGTCGGGAGACGGAGACGCTACTGGCGCAGCAGAGAACTTCATCAGCTTCGAAGGTTCCGGTCGCTACAATTCGGCACGGGCGGATTTCGACGAGCTTGAGTCTCGCGTGGAGCTCTCGCATCTTTCCCATCTGC
>MVCR01000007.1 GCA_002050035.1 Planctomycetales bacterium 4484_113
CTACCCCGGGCAGGAGTCGAACCTGCAACCACCCGCTTAGGAGGCGGATGCTCTGTCCGTTGAGCTACCGGGGCACGCAGTTCATTCTACCATTGACCGCCGCTCAAGCCGCAACCTGAGTCAGCTCGGTTGAGCGCAACCTATTCGGAGGTCTCGGTGGTTTTGGCAGTCTTCTCGGGCTTTTCCGCCTCCAGCTCCTCGATGATGCGCGAGACCGCGGCGCTCAGCGGGTCGCGGTAGTAGGTGTAGATACGCTGGAAGAGCAGGCGAGGGTCTTTCGCCGCACCGCCACGCAGAAGCTCCGGATTCGCCTCCACGATGGCGCCGGTGTCGGAAAGCTCATCGCGCAGGCGTCGGAACTCCTCCGCTGATGACTGGAGTCTCTTCCAGCCTTGCGGAGGGAATCTGCGTTGCATCTCCTGTAGCAGTATCCCGACGCCAGCCACTCCAGGGGCAAAAGTGTAGTTTGAAGGCGGGTCCAGCCGCACCTGGGCCAGTTGAAGCCGCAAGAGCGCAATCAGCGACGAAGGCTCACCGCGCATAGCCTCCTTCACGGCTTGTTCGCGGAACTGCTGGGCAATCAACAGGCTGTAGGGATTCATCTTCTCCCAGGGGTAATCGCTCTCGCCATGCTCCCTGAGAAGCATCGGCACAGTGCCGAAGGAATCAAAGGGCTCAAGCCACGGCGGTGGCAGGCTCAGCCGCCAGTCGGTGGCTATCGAAAAGTGCTGCATCATCTCCCCAAGATCGTCAAGCTCAAGACGGGGAACAGAAGAGCGAACGCTTTCAGGAGTGGACGCGCCACCGCTGCGATAGGCGGCAACCCATCTCAGGCCGAGCTCGTAGAGGCGGAAGACGCCGCTGTCCGGGGCGGACTGGCTCGCTGATTGCGCGTAACGAACAGCACGGGGGATGAATGCCTCAAGGCTGCGCCCGCCGGCGAGGGGATGTGCATACAGCATGCAGATGCGGGCACGGACGAAGTCCCATTCGGCTTTGTGGTTTGTCATCTCGTTGCCAGCATCGAGGACACGCAAGACCAGCTCCTGCGCTACTTCCCCGCGACCGAGCAGCCGCCAGTAGAGAAGGCTCAGTCGCTCTTCTGGTGCGCGAGTGTCGTCAGCCAGGATTTCCAGAAGCTTCGATCTCTCATCGGGGCTCAGTTCCTGTTGTCCCAGGCTGTGCCTGCGTACCAACCGCGTCAGCATCTGCCGCCCTTCAGCACTGAGACGCGAAAGAGCGCTGTCAGCGCCCCTACCACCGGTGGAGAGCAGGTGGAATCCGCCTCCGATGCCGCCGCTTTCCGAGCGCAATATCGCGAAGCCAGCGGCAACCGCAACCAGCAGAATGATGATGAGGGACACAATGCTATTCAGCCGCACAGCAAAGAGTTTAGCGCAATCCTGTTGAGAGAAGCCTCGTATCACCGAGTCAATGAAGCCTAGTGCGGTCGCGGGAAAGCACTATCGCAAGAAGTTACTACGAAGTGCTCTCCAGCGTGCCCTCGCGGAGCTGGAAGACGCTCGGTTTGATGGCGAGCTTGTTGAGATAGACGCGGAAGTTCTCCTCCGTGGGGGCGTCGCCGAAGTGCTTGATCAGCGCCCAGATGGCGGCCTCCAGCACATTCGCGCCGAAGCTGCGACCGTCAATGACCGGTGTTGTGGTTACAAGCCACGAAAGCTGGCGGTCGGACAACAGTTCTCTATCCTCTTGCGTGGTTGTGTTTGTGATGACGACCTTGCCGCTCATATCCTCCGGCAGGTTGCGGCGAATGAAGTGGAAATCTCCGGCGACGACCTCCGCCCACTGAAGCCAGCGGCGATGCTTCGGTTTGGTCTTCTCCTGCTTCTTCCCTGTGGGGTATAGAACCTGGAAGGGGAGCTTCGTCATTATCGGGAGGATGACCTTGGCGAGGTTGACTACGGTAGCATAGTGGCGGATGGGTATGGGTAAGCCAACAGCGAAGATGAGGTCGCCGAAAACAACTTCACCAGCGACCTGAGAGAGAGCAAGGCTCATCCCCATTCTATCAACCGAGCTTACGATGAGCGTCTTGCGGCCCTTGATCGGCACCTCGGGATGGGAGTCCACGAGGTACTCAATCTGCTCCTTCTCCAGAGTGTTCTTCAGTGCGCTGCCGTCGGCCACGCGAGTGGAACCGGCGGCGGCTTTCAGCTTCAGCGCGTCGCGTATCACGTAACGGTTCCCGCCCGCATACAAGTAGAGATCAATGCCCCCAAGACCGATGGCGTCCACATCAGGGGCAAGCTGCTGGATGATCTCCACGGCGCGGTAGAACTTGCCATCCACCCCGATGCGCTTCATCTTGAGAGGAACCCCCAAGAGCTCTGTCTCCACCTCCTTGTTTCGGCGGCTGGATCCCAACGAAACCGAGACTATTCGTATTGCTCTCATAAGCCGCTGCCGTTACCATTCTAGTGCGGATTCAGCTAGAATGGAAGTATGCGCGGGAAGCCGCCGGAGCGGGATCTGTTTGAGCTGGAACGGGAGCTCTCGCGGCGTAAGCATCCGCGAGCGCATCCGCCAGCAAGGCAGCGCAACCCTTACCGGATTGCCGGACTCGCCACCAGCATTCCCGTTGCCCTGGCGGTGGGCCCACTGATGGGCTACTTTGTCGGTGCTTTTCTGGATGCGCACTTCCAGGTGGAATTCTGGACTCCCCTGGCGGTGCTCCTGGGGCTCGCGGGCTCGATCAGGCTCACCATCGACCTCATCAAGGAGCTGAATCGGTGAAGCGGCAGCGTTCTTTTGAGGAAGCGCTTTCCTGGAGAAGAATCATCATCGCCACTGCCTGGTTCTCCGTGCTGGTGGGATTCGCTCTCTGGAGCAAGTGGGGGGGTAGACTGGCACTATCCTATGTCACTGGCAGCGCGTGGATGATGCTGAACTTCTGGGCGTTGGCTTATGCGCTTGGCTTGCTGACGGCTTACAGAGTGCGCAATCGGTGGTTCATTTTTGCCGTGGTCTATGCTAAAATCGGGATGATTTACCTTATCCTCTATTGGCTCTTTCGGGTCAACTGGTTTGACCATCTTGGGCTGGTCGCGGGCATAACGACCCTCTTGATGGTTATTTTGTTTAAGGCCCTGGGCTACTCATGGTTCGTGTCGAGGTCGTGAGTTGGTGACGACGATCGTCTCAATCTGGCGGAGAAGGCTGGTGCGGGCGAGTCTGCTCGTTGCCCCGCTGCTGCTGTTCGCTAGCACCCGCGGGTACGCTACCGAAGCCGCGGGTGAAGCTGCCGAAGCTGTGCCCGAGATGCCCAATCTTCTCTCCATCATCCACGGCATCTGGCACCAGCAGATCGACGCCTGGCTGGCAGCCGTCAACACTCACCTGCCCCCTCTCCTACAACTGGAATGGCGGAACTTCGAGAACGTCGGCTTCGCCTTCATCATCGCGGGTATCATCGGCACGGTTGCCATCGTCGCATCGCGCCATCGGGCACTCAAGCCTGATAGCCGGCTCTACTTGTTTATGGAGAACATCGCAGAGGGATTCCACGACTTCTTCTCGCAGGTTCTCGGCGAGGAGACACGCAGGTACCTGCCCCTTGTCGGCACGCTTTTCATCTACATCTTCTGCATGAACATCGCTGGTTTGGTGCCCTTCTTCAAGTCACCGACCAGCGCATGGGGCATCAACCTGGCGATGGCGGTAGTGGTTTTCTTCTACGTGCAAGTGGTGGGGATCTCTCGCAATGGATTTGCCGGTTACTTGCGCCACTTCCTGGGAGATCTACCTAGCTTCCGGGAGCTAGGGTTTGCGATAGGGATAATTGTAGTCCCTTTTATGGCGATCCTCAATGTGGGGCTGCACATTCTGGAAGAGCTCATCAAGCCGCTCTCGCTCTCGCTGCGACTTTTTGGCAACATCATGGGTGAGGATACGCTGCTCGCAGTTTTCGGGGCACTGGTGTTCTTGATTCCCGGCTTCGTTAAGCTGCCGCTGCATTTCCCCTTTGAGCTCCTAGCGATCATCTTCTCAACCGTGCAGGCGCTCATATTCTCGATTCTGGCGGCGGTTTACATTCTGCTGATGCTACCGCATGAGCAGACAGCGCATTGATTCACAGGGAGACCTGAGAATAGGAGGAAACACATGGATTTTACGATGGCACTTGGATTTTCGCTTCCACTTGGTGTCGGATTGGCCGCAGTGGGCTGCGGTCTCGGTATCGGGCGGGCTGTTGAAGGCGCTATGAGTGCGATGGCGCGACAGCCGGAAGCATCAGGCCGCATTCAGACGGGTATGATTATCGGCGCGGCCTTTATCGAGGCGCTTACCATCTACGCTCTGGTAGTAGCATTCGTGCTGCCGGCTATTCTCAAAGGCGCGGCGCACTAGCACCGCCCGAAGGAGCACTGAATGGAAGGCGTACTTCAGATTCTGAAGATTCCCGAGCTCATCGGCAACCTGCTCGCTTTCGCCCTCCTGTTCTGGCTGCTCAAGAAGTTCCTCTGGGGCTACATCCTCGAGACGATTGACAAGCGCAAACGCTCGATTGAGCTGGCTTACCAGGAGGTAGAGAACCGCCAACGGGAGGCGGAGAAACTGAAGCGGCAGTTGGAGGAGCGCCTGGCACGTATCGACGAAGAAGCTCACGAGCGACTGGAACAGGCTGCGCGCGAAGGGCGGCAGCTTGCCGAGGAAATCCGTGCTGCTGCCGAAAGCCAGCGCGAGAAGATGCTGATCCGAGCGCAGACTGATATCGCTCGCGAACGAGAGAAGGCACGGGTTGAGCTGAACAACTACGCCGTCGATCTCGCAATCGACATCAGCGAGAAGCTGCTGCGGCAGAAGCTAGACCGGGAGGAGCACCGTCGGCTCGTGCAGGCGCTGACCGAAGGGCTCTAATAGTATGGCTGTCTACGAGACACGAGCGGCAAAGCGCTACGCGACGGCGCTATTTGAGCTAGCTGGCGCACGCGGCGTGGTGGAGCGCGTGGATGAAGAAATCCATCAGGTTGCGAGCATTCTCGCAGATCCCCGTCTGCGCCGCTTCCTATTGCAGCCGCAGATCCCACGAAAGAAGAAGCTGCAACTTCTCAATACCGCGCTTGGCGACGGCGTGCATCCGCTGCTCCTAAGCACGCTTCAGGTGCTGCTCCGGAAAGCACGTCTGGGGCAGTTTGCGGCTGTCGCATCCTACTATGATCTGCTCACCGATCGCCTACGCGGTGTGGAGGAAGTTACCATTATCACCGCCGTAGAGCTTCCGCCGGAAGACTACGAAGCCGTACGAGCGAAGGTCGCCAAGTACTCCGAGTACCCCAACCTCCGGCTGGCAACGAAAGTGCAGCCAGAGATCTTGAGCGGCATCATTATTGAGCTGGGACGGGAAAAGGTCATCGACCTCAGCCTGCGCACCCAGCTGCACGACCTCAAACAGCGCCTGATCAAGCATCGGAGGATATGAGAGGAACCAGATCATGTCTCAACTGCGACCAGAAGAAGTAACGAGCGTGATTGCGAAGGAAATCGAAGCCTTCGAGACCGAGCTCAAGCTGGAAGACCGCGGCATTGTGCTCCAGGTAGGAGACGGCATCGCTCGCGTGTTTGGGCTCGACCACTGCATCTACAACGAAATGCTCGAATTCCCCGGCGGCGTGATGGGTATGGCACTGAACCTGGAGGAGGAGAGTGTCGGCGTAGTGCTGCTAGGAGACGACAGGCTGGTCAAGGAGGGTGACCCAGTCAAACGCACCGGTCGCGTACTGGAAGTGCCAGTAGGCGACGCGCTCATTGGGCGTGTCGTCAACCCGCTGGGACAGCCGCTGGATGATAAGGGTCCTGTGGTCACTGAGGAGACCCGTCCGTTGGAGAAGAAAGCCGATGGGGTTGTTTTCCGGCAGCCGGTAAAAGAACCTCTGCAGACTGGAATCAAGGCCATCGACTCAATGATCCCGATCGGTCGCGGTCAGCGTGAACTCATCATCGGCGATCGTTCCACCGGCAAGACGGCGATCCTCGTAGATACGATTATTAACCAGCGCGCAACACAGGACAGCGATAGACCCGTTATCTGCATCTACGTTGCCATTGGGCAGAAACAATCTACGGTGGCGCGCATCTATGACATCCTGCAGAAGCAGGGGGCGATGGAGTACACCACGATGGTTGTAGCATCGGCATCCGACCCGGCTCCTCTTCTATACATTGCTCCTTATGCCGGATGCGCAATGGGCGAGCACCTGCTCTATCAAGGGAAGGATGTGCTCGTCTGCTACGACGACCTTACCAAGCACGCACAGGCTTATCGAACCCTATCGTTGCTGCTGCGGCGCCCGCCCGGAAGAGAGGCGTTCCCTGGAGACGTCTTCTATCTACATTCTCGGCTGCTGGAGAGGGCGATCAAGCTCTCGGATGAAAGAGGAGGAGGCTCGCTGACTGCCCTGCCAGTAATCGAGACCCAAGCCGGCGACGTCTCGGCCTACATCCCCACCAATGTCATTTCCATCACTGACGGGCAGATTTATCTGGAACCGGAACTCTTCTACCAGGGCGTCCGTCCTGCCATCAACGTAGGACTCTCGGTGTCCCGCGTGGGCGGCAACGCTCAGACCAAGGCGATGAAGAAGGTTGCCGGCATGCTGCGGCTCGACCTCGCTCAGTATCGAGAGATGGCTGCATTCGCCCAGTTCGGCAGTGAACTGGATAAGGCGACACAGGCACTGCTGACTCGCGGCGAGCGGATGGTTGATTTGCTGAAGCAGGGACAGTACGTGCCGGTACCGATGGAAGAGCAAGTGGCAGCCATCTTCGCCGGCACCGAAGGATTCCTCGACTCGTTGCCGGTCGACGAAGTGCGCATGTTCGAGGCACGTCTGATGGCATATCTCAAGGAAAAGCATCCCGGCATCCTCTCAGCAATCAGGAGAAGCGGACAGCTTGACGAAGAGCTCTCGGAGAAGCTTGCCGAGGCCATTGGGGAGTTCAAGGAGCACTTTGTCAAGCTCCCCGAAGTAGAGCGCAAGCTGCGTCTGGGACAATCCGCGACCGAAAGGGCTGCCGCCACTCCCAGTGCCGATCGAGAACCACTGGAAACTAATAAGGAGAGCTAAATGACGCCAGAGAAGGAAAACTTCAATATGGAAGACTGCCTGGGGCGCCGCGTGCGGGTAGTTCTGCACAAAGAAGCCTTTGGGCAGCTCCAGATCGAAGGCGTAACTTCGCCGAAGTTCTACGCCCGCGTACTTGGCTTTGACAGCATCGGGCTCTGGCTGGAAAACCCCAATTACCGCATTATGCCGTCCTACGACTCTGACGGAAAGTATATCCCGCCGGAGCAAAGAAAAGAGGAATGCCACCGCAGCGCATTTCTACTCCCATGGCCCCTGATCCAAAGCGTTATCGCATTTCCCGACATTGAGGAAGTCACACCGGAAGAGGAAGAGGAGCTCATCGGATTCGCCGCTGTCCGCGAGAAACAGAAGGAAATAAACGAAATGCGCGAACGAGCGGCAGCTCGAGCGAGCAAGAAGAAGAAATCATCGAAGGACAAATCGATTCGTGGCTAAGGGCGAGAAGGAAATCCGCCGTCGCATCCGAAGCGTGAAGAACACGCAGCAGATAACGCGTGCCATGAAGATGGTGGCATCGGCGAAGCTGCAGAAGAGTCAGGGGCGCACCAAGTCGGCGCAGCCTTACGCAATGACCCTTACGCGCCTAGTGGATCACCTCGTGCGATGGCTCGGCGATCTCGACCACCCGCTTCTGCGACCCACGACGGCAGAAGCTCAACGGGTCATCCTTATCGTATTCACATCGGACAAGGGACTCTGTGGCGCTTTCAACACGAATCTAGTAAGGCGCGCTGAGCTCTTCATGCGCAACCGTCCGGAGCAGGAATTCGAACTCGTAACCATCGGGCGCTACGCCGAGCGCTACTTCCGATACCGCGGCTACCGCATCCACAAGAGCCTTCCCGCATACGACTTCGATACGCACTTCCTTGAAATGACCCCATTGTTCGAACTGGTCGAAAGAGCATACTTGTCCGGCGAATTCACCCAGATTTGGGTGCTCTACTCCCGCTTTGTCTCCACGGTCCGCCAGCAGGCAACGATGCTCCAGCTCCTGCCGCTGGAACATCGAGGATTGGCGGAGCAGGTGGGGGAGAGCGAGCCCGCAGTACCTAGGCGGCAAGCGGCGGCCGAGCACCTCACAATTGACCTCATCTTCGAGCCGTCTCCTCAACGCGTGCTGGAGACACTGCTCCCGCGCTTCGTCCGCTACTCGCTCTACCAGGCAATGCGGGAGAACTTCACCAGCGAGAACGCAGCGAGAATGCTTGCAATGGACAATGCCACCAAGAATGCCAGCGAAATGATCCGGTCGCTGACGCTGGCCTATCACAAGGCTCGTCAGCAATCCATCACCGCCGAGCTTCTTGATATCGTGGGTGGCGCCGAGGCGCAACAGGGATGATCGCAATGCCAATATGGAAGTTGGTGAGAGCTGGTGTCTCTTGGAACCTCCTGTGGCGCATGCTTGCCCTATTGTGGTTCTTGCGGGCTGCGCCAGCCTGTTACCGGGTAATCTCAGGAGCATCCCAGCTTCGCTCTTGGCGAGGCTGCAACAAGGACTGAAAATGGCAGAAATCACTCTGGAATCAGTTAAAGAAGCCGAAACCAAGAAGAATGTGGGACACATCGTGGAGATCATCGGCCCCACGCTGGCGATTCGCTTCGAAAGCGGAGAGCTGCCAGCCATCTACAACGCTATTGAGGTGAAGAATCCACAAACTGGAGAAGTGGTCGTCGCGGAGGTCGCACAGCACCTGGGGAACGATATCGTGAAGTGTATCTGCATGGACTCTACTGACGGCATGGTGCGTGGCCTCCCTGCTGTGGATACCGGCGGTCCCATCACCGTTCCTGTGGGAAGACCGACTTTGGGGCGGCTCCTCGACGTTACCGGCAGACCTATCGACGAAAAGGGACCCATCGAAACCGACACCTACCTTCCCATTCATCGTTCGGCACCTTCGCTCTCCGAGCAGTCGGTCACCATCGAACAGCTTGAGACAGGGCTCAAGGTGGTTGACCTGCTGGAGCCGTACATGAAAGGCGGCAAGGTGGGCCTCTTCGGAGGCGCCGGCGTGGGCAAGACCGTAATCGTGCAGGAGCTGATTCATAACATTGCGAAGGAGCACGCTGGGTTCTCCGTCTTTGGCGGTGTGGGCGAGCGCACCCGCGAGGGCAACGATCTCTACCTGGAAATGACAGACTCTGGCGTCATAAAGAACACGGTAATGGTATTCGGGCAGATGAACGAGCCGCCGGGGGCGCGACTGCGTGTTGGATTAACCGCGCTGACCATGGCAGAGTACTTCCGCGATGAAGAGGGACTGGACATCCTCCTGTTCATTGATAACATCTTCCGCTTCACGCAGGCGGGAAGCGAGGTTTCTGCCTTGCTCGGTCGGCTGCCATCGGCTGTGGGCTACCAGCCTACGCTCGCTACCGAAATGGGAGCTTTGCAGGAACGCATCACTTCCACCAATCGTGGTTCCATCACTTCAATTGAAGCCATCTTCGTACCTGCCGACGACTACACAGACCCCGCGCCGGCAACCACTTTTGCCCACCTCGATGCCACCACCAACCTGAGCCGCCAGCTTTCCGAGCTGGGCATCTACCCGGCAGTCGATCCGCTCGATTCCACCAGCCGCATCCTTGATCCAGCAGTAGTCGGCGAAGAGCATTACTACGTCGCCCGCACGGTGCAGCAGATTCTCCAACGCTACAAGGACTTGCAGGACATCATCGCCATTCTTGGCATGGAGGAGCTGTCGGAGGATGATAAGCTAGCGGTGCACAGAGCCAGGAGGCTCCAGCGCTTCCTCAGCCAGCCGTTCCATGTGGCAGAGCAGTTCACTGGCGTTCCGGGAACCTACGTGCATCTGGAGGACACCATTCGAGGATTCCGCGAAGTGATTGAGGGCAAACACGACGATCTCCCGGAGCAGGCATTCTATATGGTGGGCACGATAGAGGAAGCCGTCGCCAAGGCAAAGAGATTGAAGGAGGAGCAATAGGCAAGAATGCCACTGAACGAGAACGACCGCTCCTTCCCGGTGAAGCTCGTGAGCCCCGATGGCGAGCTCTACACAGCCAGAGCAATCAGCCTTGTAGTACCGGTAATTGACGGTTACCTAGGAGTACTCAAACACCACGCACCTATGGTTGCTGCCCTAGATTTCGGGGAACTGCTCATTCGCACTCCGGAGGAGCACATCGTCTCACTGGCGGTCGCGGGAGGGTTTATGGAAGTTACGCGGAAGGAAGTGATTATCCTCTGCGATGCCGCCGAGTTTCGTGAGGATATTGATATCACCGAGGCGACGAAGCAACTGCGAGCAGCTCGGGAACGGTTGCAGAAGAAGTTCAGCGGCGTGGAACTGGAACGCGCCCAAGTCGCACTGCGAGAGGCAGAGAACCGCTTGAAGGTGGCACGTCACAAGGAGCGAAAGCACATTGTCGAGTAGCACCGACAGCAATCAGGCTGATTCACGCGCCCTTCTAATCAAAGGAGGCCAGCCCCTAGAGGGGGAGGTAAACGTCTCCGGATCAAAAAATGCGGCGCTTCCTCCGGATCAAAAAATGCGGCGCTTCCCATCATTGCGGCCAGCATCCTCTCCCCGAACCCCGTTACTCTGCGCAATGTTCCCCTCCTTGATGACGTACGCTGTATGTGCGATGTGCTGGTTTCCCTGGGAGCAACCTGCCGCTTCTCCAGGCATACCCTACACATCGATCCAACAACGATGGATCGCCACACTGCATCCTACGAGCTGCTCGCTTCCAGCGCGCAGAGGTACCGCTTCCGGGCGGCTGCAACATCGGACCGCGACCGGTGAACGAGCACTTGCGGGCACTTGGCGACCTGGGGGCTCAGATGGATATCCGCAAAGGGGTCGTGTTTGCGAACACCAAGAAGCTGACCGGCACAACGATTTCCTTCACCGTCTCCTCGGTGGGGGCGACTGAGAATGTGCTGATGGCTGCAGTCAAAGCCGAAGGTACGACAGTACTTGAAAACTGCGCCGAGGAGCCGGAAGTCGAAGATCTTATCAACTTCCTCAGCTCGCTTGGTGCTCGGATAAGCCGAACGGGAACGCGGCGCCTTGAAGTCCACGGTGTTAGCGAACTGGCACCCCCGTCTCAGCATATTCACACCATCATTCCAGATCGCATTGAGGCTGGCACCTATGCCCTCGCGGCAGTAGGAACCCGTGGCCAGATTACGCTGCGGCGTTGCCGTCCAGCCCATCTCGTCGCCCTGCTGGACAGGTTGGGCGAGATGGGAGTTGAAATCACTTCAGAGCGTAGTACGCTGCATATTCGAGCGAGCGGCGAACTCTCACCGGTGGAACTCCACACTCAGCCCTATCCAGGATTCCCCACTGACCTGCAGCCGCAGATGGTCGTCGTGCTCACCCGTGCGCGCGGCGTGTCTATTGTCACCGAGGGGGTTTTTGAGCAACGCTTCTCCTACATACCGGAGCTCAACCGCATGGGGGGAAATGTGGCTGTGCGCGAAAGCTCAGCCATCATTGATGGCAGAGGCTCACGACTCATGGGAGCGCCGGTGGAAGGCTACGATATTCGCGGTGTCGCCGCGCTCAGCATCGCTGCCCTCATGGCTCGCGGCGAATCGCTGATTCGCGGCTATCATCATCTTGTACGTGGCTACGAGGGTTTCGTGGAGAAGTTCACCTCGCTCGGTGGACGCATCCGCCTGGTCAACCGCAATCACAGGCTGCGAAACAACCATCCGGAGGGATAGCTCCAGCGAATACCTGGAGATGCGCGTCACACCTGCTCAGTCACCTGGAAACCCACGTCCACGGTGACGGACTACCGACTGTGGCGCCTGCCCCCCCGGTCAACTCGCAAGATGGCGACGACTGACGAGGCGGCGAGCAGGTTGAATCCCCTTCCGTGTCACACACGGCAGACGACGCAGATCCGCGCCCAGACCGCCCCACAATCGTGACCGATCGTCGTTACGCGCCCACCTGCTGCTTTATCCACGCAGTGGAAACCGACTTCGGACGCGTGATGGCGGTTCCGAGGGCACGGTTTATGATGAGCTGGCTGAGCATACCCATCGCCCGACTCACGCTGAATAGCACGGTGTAGTAGGGGAACTCCTTCAATCCGTAATGGTAGAGCAGCGCACCGGAACCGGCATCCACGTTGGGCCAAGGGTTCTTCGCCTTGCCATGCTCTTTGAGTACCTTCGGCGCCACTTGGAAGAGCAGATCCACCGTCTTGAAGGTGTCGTCGTCCGCGCAGTGCTTTTTCCCGAAGTTATGGAAGGCGGTGAAGCGCGGGTCAACTACGCGGAGAACTGCATGCCCGTAGCCGGGGATGACCTGCCCGCTGTTGAGAAGCTCCCAACACATATCGGTGAGCTGTTTCTCCGTGGGAACGCCGCCGAAACGCTCGATGACCTTGAGCACAAAGCCCAAGCACTCCTGGTTCGCCAGCCCGTGCAGCGGTCCAGCGAGCCCGTTCAAGCCGGCACTCACAGCATAGTAGGCATCTGAGAGCGCACTACCCACGGTATGGCAGGTGTTCGCGCTGACATTCCCGCCCTCGTGGTCGCTGTGGAGAACCAGATAGAGACGCATCATCGAGTAGGTCTCATCGGTTTCCTCCAGTCCCAGCATATGCACGTAGTTCGCGCCCCAATCCAGGCTTGGCTCGGGCGGGATACGTGAGCCCTTCTCATACCGCATGCGATAGACCCCCGCAGCCAGGCCGGTTATCCTCCCCAGGATGTTAAGGGCATCTTCAAGCGCCGCATCCCAGTACTCCGTCTTCGCCATCTCGCTGTAACGGGCAGCGAACACGGACTCGCGCTGCATCACCAGAATGCCGGTGTCCAGCATAGCCATAGGGTGGCTGTCCTTCGGCATCGCCGCGAGCACATCCCAGACGTAGCCGGGCACTTCAGCACGTGAACTGAGATCCTGCTGCAGAGACTTCAGTTCCTCTTCGGTGGGCAGATCACCTGTGAGGAGCAAGAAGAGAATCTCCTCCGGCAGCTTCTCTGTCAGCTCCAGAATCGGGATACCGCGGATAATGAGTCCCTTATCCGGTTCCACAACCGAGGTGTCGCAGACCATACCCTTGACGCCACGCATACCTCCGTAAGCCTGCTTCACCGTAACTTCGGAGATGACTCGGTCGCCATACTCCTTGACGAGCGCTTTGATCTCTTCACGAAGACCCGGAATCTGCTGCGCCAGTTTCTCCTTAAGTGATGACATAGCTATCCCTCCTGGTTTTAGTTCTATCAGCCCGCTGAGGATTCGCTGGAAGCTCCCAGCGGGAAGTCCCCAAGAAAACCGCCCGCCTGTAAGGACCATATGCGGGGCACATCGTGAACGTGCTCACATATAGTCGCACCGGTCCCCTCTCATTGAGCATCTTCCTGATTATAGATGCTACCCGATTCACTCGTCAACATGGTCTCAGTTCTGGTCGCCGACAGGCGGACCCTAACCAAGAAAAGATGCGATATCGCTGATCGCATCGCGAAATCCAGCTAGGTTCTTCCGCAAGCAAAGAGTGCATTCAGCCCCCTACCGTCAACTTTGCAGGAGACTTCTTTGCGGAATGCCCAGGCACTCATCGACGGAGAGCATCCGCATGCGACAGAACGGAGCCGCCTCCGATTGCAGCGTCGAACCAATTCTGCGCCTGCTGAAGCGATCCACATTGTCGACAGGTGCAAGGGGACCGCAACAGTCGAAATCGCCAACGCAGCCGTGCTACAATATGGCTCTTGTGAGCAGGCGCGAAGAGCCAACAACGGGCACTGATCGCTTCTTCTTGACGACACCCATTTACTACATTAACGCTCGTCCCCATCTGGGCACATGCTACACCACGGTCATCGCTGACATTATTGCCCGCTATCAGCGCATGCGCGGGCGCGATGTGCTTCTGGTGACCGGGAGCGATGAGAACAGCCAGAAGACCGTTATCGCGGCGAAAGAAGCCGGTGAGGAACCTCTTCCCTATTGCGACCAGATGGTGAAGCACTATCACGATGCCTGGCGAGAGCTCAACATAGGACCGTACGAGTTCGTCCGCACAACGGAGGCGCGGCATGCACGTTTGGTGCAGCATTTCTTTTCCCGCCTCTACGAGCAGGGAGACATCTATCAAGGCACCTATTCCGGCTGGTACTGCACGCCCTGTGAAACTTTCTTCACCGAGCGCGAGCTGAAACCAGAAAACCTGTGTCCGAAATGCGAGCGTCCGGCTCATCCGGTTGAGGAAGAGGCGTACTTCTTCAGGCTCTCCACTTACGAGGAACGCTTGAGACGTTTCTTCGCCGACCACCCTGATTTCGTGCTGCCGAGCTTCCGACGCAACGAGATGCTCTCGCGACTTAACGAAGGACTGCAGGACATCTGCGTCAGTCGCAGCAGTCTGGAGTGGGGCATTCGCCTGCCCTGGGACGAGAAGCACGTCTTCTATGTCTGGGTGGAAGCGCTCCTGGCCTACCTTACCGGCTCGGGCTACAGATTCGATGAGCCTGACTCCGCGCACTACTGGCCACCTGATCTCCACCTGATGGCAAAGGACATCCCGTGGTTCCACGCTATTGTCTTCCCCGCGATGCTGATGGCTTATGGTCTGCCGCCAGCAAACCAGATGATCGTGCACGGTTACTGGCTCATCCGCGGCGGCAAGATGAGCAAGAGCAAGGGCTTGGTCATCACGCCCCATGAGGTCGTTGATCTCATGGGTGCCGACGGTCTGCGCTACTTCTACGCCCGCGAAGTGCCCCTGGGACTCGACGGTACGATTTCGCTGGAAGCCATTGTAGAACGCTATAACTTCGAGTTGGGCAATGATCTGGGGAACCTGTTGAATCGCCTCCTGCCGATGACCGAGCGCTATTTCGACGGCGCAGTGCCGGAGCAAGGAACGCCGGCCAGCGGTGATGCGGAGCTCGCCGAGCTCACCGAGAAGGTCACACAGAGAACACTCCAGCTCTACGGCGATTACGAGCTCTCCAGGGGTATTGAGGAAGTGTTCTCGCTTGTCCGCGCTGCAAACAAGTACATCGACGAGCGTAAACCGTGGGAACTCGCACAGCAGCCACAGCGCAAGGATGAGTTTAGCGCTGGTTTCAGTTTGCTTTTCACGGCTATCAGGAACATCGCAGTTCTGCTAGCACCTGTGATACCGACATCGGCGCAGCGAATCTGGGAGCAGTTGGGTCTCACAGGGGATTTGCAGGAGTTGGGATTCTCTGTTCTTGAGGAGCCGTTCCCGGCGGGAACTCACATCGGACACGCAGAGCCACTCTTTCCCCGGGTGGAGATGCCAGAAAGAACTGCCGAGCCGGCCAAACCCGTCGGTGCTCACGCAGCACCCGACATTCATACTACGGGAGAGCTTCAAACCAAGGAGGAACCAATGGAAGCAAGCCAGATCACATTCGATGACTTTATGCGCGTTGAAATTATCGCCGCGAAAATCCTATCCGCGGAGCGGGTGGAAGGCACGGACAAGCTCATCAAGATGAACGTTGATGATGGACGCGGCGGTAGAGTGTGTGTTGCCGGAATCGGGCACGTCTACGAGCCGGAGAAGCTCGTCGGCCTCACTCTTCCGATGGTGGCGAACCTGAAACCGGCGAAACTTCGCGGCGTGCTCTCGGAAGGCATGATCCTCGCAGCTCAGGACGACGCCGGAAACCTTTCGCTAGTTGTTCTCGACAAGGATATCGCTCCGGGAAGTAGGATCACCTGAGCTCACTTCATTCTCTGATAGCAGGAGGAAACAGCCGACTCGCAGGGGCATGCTTGCTCGCGGCTTCTCCTAATGTTAGGATTTGATTAGTTTTCAATTCTTGGAGGGCTTGTTCTATGAACTTGCCGAAAAGGGTAACCATCATAATGATACTGGGAGGCGTGGCTCTGCTGGCGGCAGGAGCGTGCGGCAGCAGCAAGTCGAGTCTGCCCCCGCCTCCTGCCCCATCTCCGAACGTCACTGGCTCCCTTGCACAGACGCTTGATGAGCTTTCTGCACTGCCCACACCGGCAGGCGTTGACGACGCCCTGTTCGCACGGCTCAAGCAGGCTCTTGCCGAAGCGCTCATCGCGCGGCGGGCAAGAGCCGCTTCTATGCTGCCAACGGGGCCCGCCAACTCAGTTGACAGCCTGGACTCGACCAACACTTCCGCTGACGAAGTCGTCCTGGAATGGCAGGGGAAGAATATCGGTGATTACAGCATGGACGGCATCGTCAACATATCAGACATCACACCACTGGCGGCTCACTTCAATGAGGAAGTCGCGTCAGCAGCGCATCCGGATACTGCCGCCTGGATCGACGGCAATGGCGACGGAGTCATCAACATCTCTGACATTACGCCGCTAGCAGCGAACTTCGGAAACTCGCTATCAGGCTATGTAGTGCTCCACGCGGAAACGGCAGGAGTAAATCCACCCACCGATGAGGATTACACCCCCTTTGGCGATACTGAGACCAATCCGGTGGTCGCCCTTCCGCCGGTTCATCCCGGTCAGCCGCCGCAATATCGGTACACCGCTTCAGGGCTGGACACGGCGAAGATTCATTACTTCAGGGTAGCGCCGGTAAATGATGTGGACAGCGGCTGGGGTGAGGTTTCTTCTGTTGAGATTGTTCCTCCGGGTAGCCTTTTCAACCTCTTTGTCACCATTCTCTGGCCACGCGATGGTCAGACAGTCGGAGACGAGGTTCCGGTGCTCGTAGCCTGGCCAATGGCACGGGATGATATCGACCATGTAACCTACGATGTTGACGGCACTCTCTTTGATACGGAGAACGATGAACCCTACATCACCGAGTGGGATACCGGTGCACTCAGCGAGGGTGAGCATACGCTGCACGCGGTAATCACGACCGAATCCGACGAGACCGCGGAGGACTCAGTTACGGTTACGGTGCAGCATGGACACGAGCCAGCGGCACCCGACCCCACTGCGCCGGGACCGTATCAAGCTGGCAAGACCACCATTGATATCCCGCCAAACCCGGGAGTGCCCTTTGCGTTGCCGATGCTGGGAAGCATCCTTTACTTCCCCTCCGATGATGGCGAGAGTATCAGTGCCGACAAGCCGTTTCCGGCGGTTCTGATAGCCCGCGCTGAGGGTGTAGCGGTGGATGAGTATGATTACCTCGCGCGTCGACTGGCGAGCCACGGCTATGTTGTGCTGATTCCGAACTTCGCCCAGCAGGCGCTGCTTCCCATTCCCGGAGCCAAGATTCCTCTGGACAAGCGAGGTGCCGATCTCAACTGGGCGGCGATGTTCTTCTTTGCCACCAGTATGATGCCTGATCAAGGTTTCTATGAATGGGCGCTTCCCATGATTGCCGCGGTGGGTCATGGAACCGGATTCGCGGCAGCGGTAGCTGGGGACACCGATCCTGAGGAGACGGGAACCTTCCGGGGCATCATTGCGCTGGCGCCCCGCGACAGCTTCTTTGGCGCTCCCTATGCGCTTGATGCGGTGCCAACGCTGCTACCTGATACGCCACTCGTGATGCTTGCCGCGGAGAATGATGGCATTAGTGAAGCCGGTCATAACTTCGACGCCTTCTACCAAACCAGCGCCGGAATCACGGTTGGGATTAGCATACTCGGCGGCAACTTCTCAGCCTTCACCGATTCGCTGGACATTGATGGCGATGGTTCCCTGGAGATCGACCGCGAGGAACAGCACGACGTGGTCGTGACTTACACCACAGCGGCGATGGGCATCATACTCAAGGGGATGGAAAACGCCTACATGGACTATGTCGTCGGCGATTATGCCCAGAACGACATCCGCACGGAGTGGCAGGCGAAGAACATAGACTGAGCGACTGGCGATTGCGAAGAGCTTGCACAGCCCCGCCAGGCCATGCGGGATGGGGTCTGAGGCGGGGATGAGCACGCGCAGGGACTCTTACGCCACCACCTCCCCTTGAGTAATCGACGCATCTAACGCATAATCTTGGGTGGTGTATCAGGAACTGGCAAACCGGATCGCCAGGGCGCTGAGCGATGCGCTCACCGGGCTCGGCGTAAGTGGGGAAGCAGGTATCTTCGAGGATCGCACGCTTGCCGGCTTCCGCGATGCCACGACCGACAAAGAAGCGCCTCCAGTGTGGGGGAAGGGAATCCAGTTGATTGCGCCTCCGCGCGACTGGGGGATTACCTGCCTGATCGCGCCGGAAGTGGCATCGCACCAAATGGTGGACCAGCTCGTAGAACTCCAGCAGAAGCTGGGGAAGAAAAAGGCGAAGAGACAGTTCGCCAAACTGGTGAATCCGCGGGCGGCTGAGCTGGCTAAGGAACTCACAGCTAGGGTTGACCGCGCAGCATTGCCGGAGTTCTCACGCATCGAAGCCGAGGGAATCTACATCAACTTCTACTTCGATCCTCGTGTGATGTGCGAGCGCGTGCTCGCGGAAGTCCTGCGAGAGGGCGAGCGCTACGGTGCGGGCAGTCGGAAGAGCGAGCGCGTGATGATTGAATTCTCGCAGCCGAATACACACAAGCAGTTCCACATCGGGCATCTGCGCAATGTGCTCATCGGCAGCGCACTGGCGAATCTCTACACCTTCGCTGGCTACCCCGTAGTGCGCGCGAACTACTACGGTGACCACGGGATCCACGTGGCAAAGGCGTTGTGGGGGTTCAAGGAGCTTCACGAAGCGAAGCTGCCAGCAGGGGAGGATGCGCTCAGCTTCCTCGGGCGCGTTTACGCAGAGGTGGAACGCAAACTGGCTTCGCTGGAGGGGACAGAGAACCTGGCTGCGCTCGAGGCGCGACATCTGCAGGTGTTGGCGGCTCTCGACGACGCATCGAGCGATTACTACGCACTCTGGCAAGAGACGCGGCAGTGGTGCATTGACAGTTTCCACTCCATCTATGAGGAGCTGGGAGTGCAATTCGACACGGAGTTCTTTGAATCCGAAGTGCAGGCGGAAGCGCAGCAAGTGGTGGCGGAACTTCTCGCCAAGCGCATCGCCCAGCGGGAGACTCAAGGGGACTATGCCGGAACGGTCTTCGTGGACTTCGCAGAGCTTTCAGCACCTGAGCTGGGTAAGATGGTGCTTCAGCGCTCCGACGGCACTACGCTTTATCAGACCAAAGAGCTGGTGCTCGCCAGGCGCAAGTTCACCGGCACTTTCAGGAGGGCAGCGAGCGATGACACCGGCGGCCCCATTGACACCTCCCTCTACGTCGTCGGCAGCGAGCAGAAGCTCTACTTCAAACAGATATTCAAGATCCTTGAAGCGTGGGGCTTCCCCCAGGCACACCGATGCCATCACATCTCTTATGAGCTGGTTCAGCTTGGTGGCGGCAAGATGAGCAGCCGAGAGGGCACCACCGTTGCCTACCGCGACTTTGTGAACGAAGCTATCGCGCGGGCACGCAAACTGACTGCCGACCGAGGCATCACTCAGGACACAGAGGGGATCGCACATCAGGTGGCGCTCGGAGCCATCAAGTACGCCTTCCTTAAAGTGGATCCGAGCAAGACTATCGTTTTCGATTGGGATCAGGCATTCTCGTTTGATGGCAATGCCGGGCCGTACCTTCAGTATGCCTTTGCCAGGGCACAGAAGCTCATCGCGGATTTCGACCCACCCATAAGCGAGACGACCATCATTCCCGACAGCTACCAGCCGGAGCCTCAAGAAGCTGAACTGTGTCGAGTCATAGCGGATTTCCCTGAACGCAGTAGGATGGCACTGGCGCAGTCGGCTCCCAGCCTGGTCGCTAACTACCTCTACGAGCTAACTCGGGCGTTCACCACTTTCTACGACACCTGCCCGGTTCTGCGCGCTGAGGAGCCGGTTCGCACTTTCAGACGCTCCCTCGTGTTCGCATTTGTACTTGTGCTAACCTTGGGAGGACGGAAGCTGCTGGGTCTCGACCTTCCGTCTGAGATGTAATGATGACACGCACCGGACGCAGCTTCAGTATCAAGCGCCTCGCGCGCGCCCTGCAGGGATTCTCATTACCCCGCAACGACCCTCGGCTTGTCATTAACCACCACTTGCTGGATGTAGCTCCGATACTGGACCGCGGACCAGAGGCTGTTGAGGCTGCTTACGAGAGCAATCCACTGATTCTATTCAGTCTGCTGGAGGTAAGCCGCTTCGCGTCTCTTTTCTCAGGGGAGCTTATAGAAGAACGGCGATTCGTGCAGCTCTTCCGCCGCCGACCGCCAGTGAGCACGTTCCTTCACTTTCTCCACCCGGAGCCGCAGCTCGAACACTACGGAACATCCGGCATTTTCATCTCGCAGGCTGAAGAACCATCCGAGATCGTGAGTTTCCTTCACAACTTGCTCCGGTACGCCGAGATATTCTTCCTGTGCGAGCCGCGCGACATCTTCAGCCTGTCAAGCCTGCTGCGCTCGCATCTCCTCGCAGCCGTCGTGGTCAATGACGAGCCGGATGAGTTTGACCTTCATCTTGTGCGAGCGCTGCACCATCTCAATATACCTCTATTCTCACAGGTAGATCTCGGCTCCTATTACAACTACATACCGGTGCAGGGCATCGACGACCTCTTCGACAAGCTCCGCCGTCTTCGTCCTACTCTGGGCACGCATCGGCTGCCTGAGACCAAGCGCGAAAGCGCGAAGAGTGTTGGCATCCCCGAGCGCCACGAGTATGGAGGAACCTATCTTTCCTTCTACTGCGTACGTGCCATGGGAGGCATCGACGGCGTAGAAGTCCGAGGCAAGCCAACAGAGGATGTCGGACTGATCGTTGACCTGGGCGATACCGATGTCGATATCACACTGACGGCGTATATCGAGGACGAGCTATACTTACTCTTCAAGCACCATCAGTGGCTGCACTTTGAGCGCGGGGAGTTCTTCAAGCTCACCGTGCGCGGGCCTGACCGCCCCGCAGAAGAGCTGGGCCGCGCAATCTACGACCAGCTCAAGCACCAGTTCTCGCTGCAGCAGGTTTCGGTGAAGCTGATATTCGATGCGCTCCGATTGCAGACATTGAAACCAACGATCGCTGCCTACCAGGAGGAGCGCCGGCAGGCTCTGGACAGGCGCAGCGACTTCGACGCGCCATTCTTCGCCTGCACCTACTGCCAGCGGTACTCTCGCAATGGATTCTGCCTAATCAGTGTCAACCACCCCCCCCAATGCGAACTCTCTTACGACGCCATCCGCGCAACGGCGCTCTTCACCGATTCCACCGAGATGTTCTCTATCAAGAAAGGTGAGTTGCTCGACCGCTCGAACATGCGATTCACCGGCACCGACAAGTTCGCTCGCATTCTCTCCCAGGGCCGCATTCGCGAGGTCGGGCTGCAATCGTTAAGCGTGTGGCCACTTCCGGTGACGGCGTATGCGCAGAATATCGCGTATATGAAAGAGGAGTTGGGTGGCATCTTCATCATATCATCGGATTACGATGGCTACACCCCCGACCAGAAAACGTTTTGGGAACTGCTGCGCAAAGGAGTGGGGAGGCAGGTTCCAGGGATCATTGGAGTCTCTGATGCGCATATTCGTTCACCGGAGTTCCTTGCGGGCGACGGCGGTATCAGCCGTGTCGTCTGGATGCCTTCGGCACTCAAGAAACGAGTAGGGCTGCAGAAGGTGCTGCATATCGCCACCGAGCGAGACTGTTCGAATATGATGTCGCTCAAGAGTTACTTGCGCGAGAGGGGGTTCAGGTTTTGAGTAAGTTCGCCAAAGTACTGCGTGAGACCAATCTGGAATTCACTACCGAATCAGGTGAAGATGGCCTGGAAATCTTCGTGGTTCAGGGAAACGATGACTTCGCCGAGTTCCTCGCCCTAGTGTTCCCGACCACGGAAGGAACCCCGTTCCTACGTCTGATCTTTTTCCTCGACCGCATCCATCCTGAGAATCCCTTCGCTCAGTACGAGAGGCTTCTGGAGCTCAATCGGGAAGCCTGGATGGGTGCCTATGCGGTGGACCCGGAGACTTCAGCAGTGGTTTACGTGTTTAACTTCCCCCTGGAGGAGTTTGATACTTCGGCACTTCTAGTGACACAGGAAACCTTCCGGCTGTCGCGACAGCTCTACGAGGATGCGATGCGGGAACCCGAGCTGGGGAGGATCGCGCCATCACATTCGGATGCGCCCTCTCAAAATGAAGGCGGCGAGTAGACCATGATGAAACATCTGCCAACGGAGCCATTGCAAGTACTGGGGTTGCAGATCGGATGTTTCGCTCCCAGCATCCGAGACAATCTAACCTGTGTACTGAAGAAGCTAGAGCAAGTCCCACCCCGGCAAGCGGACCTGATTGTCCTTCCTGAGCTCATCAACACTTACTACCACTACGAGATCATGACAGAGCTGAGCGAGGGAGAAGAAGAACGGTTCCTCGACCCTATTCGCCAGATTGCCGCTGAGAAGACCGCCTACATCCTCGCAGGTTCTCTGGCTGTGAGACAGGCAGGCAAGCTCTACAATCGGAGTTTCCTGCTTTCTCCGCAAGGCGAGACCGTCACCACCTATGACAAGATGCATCTCATCGCACTTCTAGGTGAAACGGATCACTTCACTCCGGGCAGGCAGACAGCAACAGCAGAAATCAAGGGCTGGAAGCTGGGTATCGCCATTTGCTTCGATCTCAGATTCGCCGAGCTGTTCCTGAACTACGCTCTCGATGGCTGCCACCTAGTAGTCCTCCCGGCGTGTTGGCCGCATGAGCGTGCCAACCACTGGCGGAGTCTCCATTTGGCGAGGGCGCAGGAATGTCAGGCTTTCTTCCTGGGCGTGAATGCCGGCGGTTTCAACGGCAAAGGTAAGACCTACGGCGGGAGTATCCTCGCAACCCCCGATTCGGTGCCGCAGGTTGAACTGCCGTGGGGAAGCGAGGGAACAATCGCAACTACGATTACTTCGGCAGGGATTGCGCGGCAGAAGCAGCTTTACGATCTGATGGTGGGCCGCAAGCGGCCGCCTCTCTAGCCGCTGCCCTGCTTTTCACCCGCAGGTGTCGCCTGCTTGTCGGAGCCTGATGCCTCCGGTGATCTCTTCGCCCGCTCTCCAGCCTTCGGAATCACATTTATCGGAATAACCTGCTGATTGTAGATGACCCAGTCCGTGGGAACGCTTACATGGAACTCGGGCTCCGGCTTCTCGCCCGCATCATCGCCCTGACTTCCGGCACCACCCCGACCCGTTGAGACCCCTCCTTGCTGAGGCGGCTGCGCGGGCCGAGGAATTGCCACCACGACCTCATTGTTCAGCGGGGTCTCCAGTGCTTTCTCGATTATCTCATCCAGATCATGGATACCACTGTCCACCTGGACGAACTTACCTCCGCCCATCAGCATGCGACCCCGCCCACCGAATTCGTTGAGAACAGAGACGAGGGAACCGCCGCCGTGAATGATGATGCTGGTTGGACCTAGAGGGAAATCCTCTGGCAGAGGAACATAGACCGTTTTCATCACGCGATCTTCCCGATAAGGCTGCAGACGCACGATTACTCGCAGAGTATCTCCCTGATGCACCGTCTTCGGAATCTTCGGGAGAGAATACGGAGGTTGTGCAGGCGGCATCTGCGGCATTGATGGAGTGACTTGCTGCTGCACCCACTGCTGGGGAAAGACTGAAGTCCCCGGTGCTGCAGGAGCTTCTTCCCCTTCGCTGCCGCCATCAGGAGAAGATGGCTGCTCCTCAGCCTTGTCCTCACTTTGTTCCGACTCCGCGCTCTGAGCCTCTTCAGGCTTCGCCGTCTCGGCTTTCGCCTCCGCCTTTTCCTCCTCGCCGGGAAGCAGTAGCTTGGCGTCATCTATGCTCGAATTGACTCGGTTGCGAGTGAAATCAACCGTAATCTGAAAATCAGTGAGTTTCACCTTGCGGTATATGTTGTTGGCGAGCAAAGACGCCAGAGGAAGTGCCTCGTCCCAAAGCAGTCCCACCGGAAACGAAGTATCATAGTAGTAGTTGGTGCGCTTGATCGGCTCCTTCAATCCCACGCCGTCCATCGTGAACTCAAGACGGATGGTGCCACCTTTGGAGCTGCCCGTCACCCTCATACACGCTTCACCCACCACGCTCGATACCAAGAAATCGAAGAAATCGGGGTCGCGGATGATGCTGACCTTGAATTCGCGGCTTCGCCCAAAGTCGATGTCGTTTATCCTTACGCTCAGTGGGATGGTATCAGGAACTTCTCCCAGTAATCCCCCCAGCGCGCCAAGACGATCCTGGGTTATCGCACCGACAGTGTTGATGCGGTAACCGCTCTTGAATGCCCGATCGCTGCTCTTGTAGGTGTACGTAATGTACGCCTTTCCGACAGGCATGCTGGTGCTGCCGGACAGCAGAAAGGGGTGACCGAAGGCGAGAATCTGCCCGCGATCGTCCACATACGTGACTGTCCCGATAGCAGAGATATCGATATCGCCGGAGACCAAAGACACCGCTATGGCATCACCTGGCTGGAGGGGACGCTCCCCTGCTGGATTGTGCAGCAAGCCCGCCGGACGCTGCCCGCCAATCATGGTTCCGGGAAGGACATCGACAAATGGATTGTCTCTGAACTTCTCACGCAGTGTTTCCACGAAATGCGGGGTAGCTCCTGAAATAACAAGAGGAGCGCTCAATGCAACCGCCGCCATTTCCCCATCGGCTGCGTGTTGCCTGTTGAACTGCTGCGCTTCGCGCAACGAGCCCTTGAAGTGGAGCTTCCGCTTGATCTCAGGCTCTGGAATGACTGTATTCCCGCTGTAATCGACCACATAGCGGCTGGGGAGCGCGTCCAGCATGGTGGCGATTGGCGTGATGCCACCGATATGTGTGTCCGTATACGGTATAGCCGTGGATACAGCACCGAGAAGCTTACCGTCTATGTAGACCGGGCTCCCGGAGTACCCGGAGGCAATCCCGTCGCTGAAGTCAACAACCGGACCGCTAAACCTGGCGAGGATCATCGGGCCACCATCGAAGCCCCCCTCGGGAACGATGTCTATGACTTCGAAGTCGAATGTCTCGATCTTGGTTCCTCGGATGACAGTCTTGCCGGTGCCCCTGAGTCCGATCCTGACCTGGTCAAGAGGGAAGAACTCAGCAGCAGCCCATGAGGTCAGACTCAGTTGAAGAACAGCACCGAAGGCAACCAACCAGCCCAGATGGTGAATGACTATTCTCATAGTGTCGCCACACTCCCTGGCAATTAGCCGCTAAATGTTACTCCCGCCGCTTGTAACTGTCAACGGCAGGACCGTGCGAGGCGGTACGACGAGCAGCGTTGCAGGGAATGGAAAAACGCAGCCCCCCGTGCCCCGGGGGGCTGCAGTCAGAATCAGTACCTTTACTCGCGTTAAAACTACTCGCGAGCGCCCTTGGTGTCTTCACCAGGCACCAACACGAGGATAAGACCATCACGGACGCCGTTCGGGTTTCCATAGGCAAGCTGGTCAGTAGTCACAGCGGCTGAAGCCTGCGAATACGGGCTCCCCAGGTAGCGACCGTTATCATCCTGCCAGTTCACCGTCGAGTTGGTCCAAGACCGCACTCGGATGCGCGTCCCCGTGGAAGTCCCACCTCCACCGAAGCTCTGGTCGAAGACGATATCAGGCTCCGAGCCCAGGATATCCTTGCCCTTAGTACGGATGGACCCGTAACCACCCAGCATATACTTCTCGATGGATGCGGGCATAACGGGATCCGTATCCCGCAACGAGGTTCCGGGAGCAACGACTACCGGCCCTGCGCTCTTGTAGAAGAAAACACCAGGCAGGAACGGATTCGGCTTGTTGCTCTTCCACAGATCCCAGAAAGGATACTCGTGGTCGCAGTGAGTGAACAGAGTCGACTGATCGCCGGTGCCACGCTCAATCACCACGTACTCGTGGAACCGGAAATCGGCCAGCACACTACCCATCAGGGTGCAGTAGGGACCGAAACGAGTCCCCTGCTCTCTCCCTATCTGAGTACTGTTGCTCAACGGGTCACGGATGTCGTCCTGGAACCTCTGGATGGCGCCACCGTTAGTGGCGAAGGGGTTCTTAGGATACGACTCCATGTAGCCCTTCCGCAGCAACGGATCCGAGACGATTGTGATGTCGTCGCAATCAGTGACCTCGGTGAACGGGTTTGCACCCGCGCCAGCCGAGTAATTTGAATACTTCGCCTGGCCTCCGATCAGATACGGCGGATAGAATCCACCCGTGTCCACGGCAAACCGCTCAATCGACAACTGAATGTTGTGCAGATTGCTCTTGACCTCCGCTTCCTTCGCCTTGTCCTTCACCTTAATGTAGTTAGGAAGCGCAATCGCAGCGAGAATACCAATGATTACGATAACGACGAGCAGCTCAATCAGTGTAAAGCCTTTACGGTTCATTGACCGTATCACCTCCTTACAATACTAAAGATATAAATAATGCCCTGGGAGCACCTCCCAGACCCATTAATGCTAACACAGACCGGGCCTGTTGTCAACGAACCGAACCTAAACTCAGGCCCCTTTTCTCAACTTCTTCCGGCCACAGCATCCCTCCCTACCGCACTACATTCACCAAGTTGAAAATGGGCAGGTATAGCGATATCACAATAGTCCCCACAACCGCACCGATCAGCAGAATCATGATCGGCTCGATGATGCTGGCCAGACCACGGATAGTCGCGTCGATCTCCTGGTCGTAGTAGTCCGAGAGCTTGAACAGGATCTCCTCCAAGTTTCCCGACTCCTCCCCTACCGCTATCAGGTTGGTGACAATCGGTGGGAATACCCCCGTGCGCTTCATCGGCGCGTGAATCGATTCTCCCTCGCGAATCCGCTCCCGCACGTAGATGATGGCTCTTTGCACCACATTGTTGGATGCCGTGTTCTTCGCGACTTCAAGAGCCTCCAGGATAGGCACTCCGGACTGGCTCAACGTGCCGAACGTCCGGGTGTACCGAGTTATCGCCACCTTCCGTGCGAGAGGACCGAAAATAGGTATGCGCAACACAAGGGGATCCAGCAGGATATGTCCCCATTTGGAGTTCCGGAAGCGCAGGAAAACCATAACCGCCACCGGAATGATGAGCAACCAGTACCAATTGGCAACCAGCCACTGGCTAGCATGCAGAACTCGTCGGGTGAGCTCCGGCAATGCAGCCTGCCCCGCAGAAAGCTCCTCGTAAAACGCTGCGAACTGGGGCACGATGTACATCATCATGAAAAGCGTGATACCAGTAGCAAAGGTCAAGACCACCGTGGGGTAGACCATTGCGCTCTTCACCTTGCTCTTCAACGCCAACTCGTTCTCGTAGAAGACGGCCACTCGCTCCAGAATATTATCCAGAGCACCACCGATCTCGCCCGCCTGCACCATCGAGACGAAGAAGGTGGAGAACGCACGCGGGTGCTTCTTCATCGCCTGGTTCAGCGTTTCACCTTCTTGAATATCCAGCTTCACTTTGTGCAAGATGACGCGGAAGGAGTTGTTCTGGGTCTGCTCCTCGATCGTGTCAATCGCCTCTGCCAGAGTGAGACCCGCATTCAGTAGTAGAGCGAACTGGCGCGAGAAAATAGTCAGCTCCTTCAACCCTATGCGGAACAAGCGCTCGAACAGAATGAAGGGATTGAACGGGCGACGGCGCTCGACAATCCGCACCACGTAGAAACCCTCATTGCGCAGAGCCTCCATTACAGCCCTAGGATTATCGGCCTCCACGGTGCTGCGAATCACCTTCCCGGCGGAATCCTGAGCAGTGTACACAAATGTTCTCATAGGCGTCTTACCTCTGTCTGCAACCTAATTATACCCCAAATCGGGCATGGCAGTTGCCGAAACCATCGTGACCTAATCAAGCACCCCAACTCTCGTCAGGGCCATCGAGCGGAGCGCTACACGCCAAGGCTGGACCCATCCAGTGAGGGAGTCTCTCTATCCAGGAGTTCACGGCTGCTCTTCACGCCACTAGCTGCCGCCGCCGAAATCAGACGCTGAAGATTGCCCACATTGCCCGCATGCGCCATCGCGACCTCAAGAGTGATGAGCCGGTCCACGTAGCGGTCGCGCAGGTTCTGATCCATCGTCTGCATCCCCATCTTGGAGTGCGTCATCATCACGGAGTGAATCTGGAACTCCTTCTTTTCCCGGATGAGGTTGCGGATAGCCGGGATGTTCAGCATCACCTCAAAGGCAGCCACGCGACCCCCGCCATCAGCCAGCGGCAGCAGCTGCTGGCTCATTATGCACTGCAGAGTATTCGCCAACTGCGCTCGAATCTGATCCTGCTGTTCCGAGGGGAACACATCGACAATCCGGTCAATAGTCAATGGCGCGTTGTTGGTGTGCAGGGTGGCGAATACTAAGTGACCGGTCTCAGCGGCGGTGATCGCCGTTGCAATGGTCTCCAGGTCGCGCATTTCGCCAACAAGAATGACATCCGGATCCTGACGCAGCACGCGCTTAAGAGCACCAGAGAAGCTGAGAGTATCACGCCCCACTTCCCGCTGGTTCACGTTGCACCGCTTGTGCTGATGCACGAACTCAATCGGGTCCTCAAGGGTCACAATGTGCAGATCTTTGGTCTCGTTGATTACATTCAGCATCGCAGCCAGCGAAGTGGACTTGCCGGAGCCAGTGGGTCCTGTTACTAGTACTAAGCCACGAGGGAGCATGATAACTTCCTTCATGATGGGAGGAAGGAGCAGCTCCTCCATCGTGGGCATCTTCTCGGAGATTGCCCGCATTGTGCAGTAGACACTCTCGCGCTGGAACCCGAGATTGCACCGGAACCGGCCAATGCCCTTCTGGCTGTAGCCGAAGTCGAGCTCACGCTCCAGCTCAAACTTCTTCCGCTGGTCCTCCCTGATCATCGAGAAGGCAAGCTCGCGCACATCGTCTGGCGTGAGCGGCTTATAGTCCAGCCGCACCAGTTTGCCGTAAATGCGCAGGGTGGGAGGAACCCCAGCAGTCAGGTGCAGGTCGGAAGCACCATGCTCCACCAACTGCACCAGCAAGTCAAGAATCGTGTATTCCATCTGATATCTCTCCCTTTGAATTAGAGGGATTCTTACGTCTCAAAGCCCTCGACCTCTGCAAGCTTAGGGGCGGTCTCCGCAAGCCCACCACGCACCGCAGCCATGGCAACCGCCTCCTCTTCTGTCTCCGCCTCATAGTCTGGCCGCGCCACTCTGAGGAGCTCACCCAAGCTGACTTGTCCAGCAAGTACCTTCTTTACGCCACTCTCCCACAGGGTGAGCATCCCCTCCTTGCGGGCCTGAGCCTTGATCGCGTGCAGAGACGTCGTCTTGGCAATTAGATTCTTGATGGAGTTACTCATGCGGAAGATCTCAAATATGCCGGTGCGGCCCATATAGCCCACGTGCTTGCAGAACTTGCAGCCACCAGGATGATAGAGAATGGGAGGACGTCCCTCGTACTGGCTCTCATCGTACGCACCCCGCATATAGGACAACTCTTCCTCCGTGGCCTCGGAAGCCACCTTGCAATGGGGACAGAGCTTCCTTACCAATCGCTGTGCCATAATGCCGATCACGGAAGCGTTAATCAGGTAGGGAGGTACGCCCAAGTTCTCAAGGCGCGGTATTGCTCCCGGGGCATCGTTAGTGTGCAGCGTCGAGAACACCAGGTGACCCGTAAGTGCCGCGTTCACCGCAAGGTCCGCCGTTTCACCATCACGGATCTCACCAACCATTATGATATCCGGGTCCTGCCGCACCACAGTTCGCAGCCCCGAAGCGAAGGTCAGTCCCACCTTAGGGTTAACATGCACCTGGTTGATCTTGTCGAGCTGGTATTCCACCGGGTCTTCGATGGTAACAACGTTCACGTTCTCAGTTGCCAGCTTCGCCAGGGATGCAATGAGCGTCGTTGACTTGCCGGAACCCGTTGGCCCGGTGATAAGGATAATTCCATGGGGCTGCTCGATGAGCGAGTTGAAAACGTCCAGCTCCTCTTCATCGAAGCCGAGGTCGACCAGTTTGTACTCCTGAGCGCTCTTGTTCAGAAGGCGCATCACGATCTTCTCGCCGAAGACCGTGGGAAGAGTGGAGAACCGGATGTCGTATTGGGCATCGGCAACCTCCAGGTCAATGCGGCCGTCCTGCGGCTTGCGGCGCTCCGATGTATCCAGACGCGCCATAATCTTGAGCCGAGCAGTGACCGCGGCAATGGCGCTCTTGGGCACCGTCAGAATGCGATGCAGCATCCCATCAACACGGTAGCGCACCACCATCTGGTCACTCTTCGGTTCCAGGTGAATGTCCGATGCCCGATAGTCCGCGGCACCGTTAAGAATCGTGTCCACGAGCTTCACGATGGGAGCATCCTCTATCTCCTGCAACGTCTGACTATCGGCAAGCGTCTCATCGATGATGTAGCCCTGCTTAATTCGTTCCTGCTGAAACTCCTCAATTGACTTCTGAGCTTCATGCGAGACTCCAAAGAACTGATCGAAGGCAAACTGGATAGCACTGGGGCTGGTAATGCGCGGCACCACTTCAAGCCCTGTCGAGAGCCGGATGTCGTCGATAGCCAGCAGATTCAGCGGATCCACCATCGCCACTATCAGGTTGGTGCCTTCCCTACGCACCGGGAAGGCCTGGTGCCGCTTGATCATATCCGGTGGGACCAGACGGGCTATATCCGGGTCAATCTTCTCCTCGTAGAGGTCAATCTTCTCTATCCCTAGCTGCCGCGCAAGCACGTCCTGAATCTCATCCTCGAGGGCAAGCTGCATATCGACAATGACCTCACCCAGTCGGCGACCCGTTTCCTTCTGCTTCTCCAGTACGTCGGCCAGCTTATCGTTCGAGATAATACCAGCCTCAATCAGCATTTCGCCAATCTTCTTATTCTTCATAATCGAATGCCACCCTGGCCAGAATAACTTGGCCACCCTTCTGGATTTCGCCCGAACTTCTTTATAACACGTCCCCAGATGCAAGTCAATTTGACTCCACCACAAATCACCATCCTAAATGAGCATTCTCAAGGACCGTCAGAAGCACTCTATACCGGCTCTTCCCCTGCCGTAGCAGTGCCGCCTGAACCAGTGCGCGACCTCCCAGTTCGAAGTCCACCAGGTCTCCCGCTGAGAGCGCCGTGGAGGCGTTTGTCACAGTGAGCAGGTTAACGGCGACAAAGCCTTTGCTAACAGCCTTCTTCGCTTCCTCCCGCCCCATTCCGAACGCCTTGCCGACCAGCGCATCCAGGCGTGGGGAACGGAGGAATACCGTGGCCTGCCGCGCGAAATCACCGCCGTCGAGTTTTCCCGCAACCTCGCTCATCTCAATGGTCAGTCTGTCAAAAGCGTCTCGCACATCCATACGCCGCCGTGAATCAACGAGCAGGAACGCGCCGGAAGACCCCGCCAGAAAATCCCCCAGCCAACCAGGATGCACGCCCTGCGAAGCCAGCATTCGCACCCATGAGCCTACCTTGCGAGCCTGGTCAGCCGCCGGACTCTCCGCTGGAACGCTCATCCGCAGCCACCTTGCCGGGAAGGTCTCGGCCAGTTCGTCCCACTCGCCGAGCAGCCGAGGTACTTCCTCGCGCAGGCGGCTCGCGACAATCGGCGCTTTGCCTGGCGGCAAGATACGTAGCATCACGCGGCGGGGCATCCGGTAGCCGCCAAAGACGCCAGCCAGCATCCGCCGCTCGGCGAAGCGCACAAGCCATTCCGACAGCTCGTCCGGCCCGAGAAAGCCTGTGAAAACGCCCTCCGACGGAATCGCCTGCGGATGTTCCAAGAATCGAGACAGCTCGCTCAAGTTCACCCTCTCCCGCGTCATCGCCGTCAGCGCGAACCGCCAGCGGCTCTGCTATACTTCATTCTACTATGCCCTTTCCCTATGCCGACCTTCGGGAGTTCATTTCGGCGCTGGAAGCGGATGGCGAGCTCACGCGGGTGGCCGAGCCGGTTGACCCGGTGCTGGAAGTCACCGAGCTGACCGACCGGATGAGCAAGTCGCGCGCGGCGAAGGTCCCCGACGGGACGCCCGATTTCCTCGCGAGCGGCGGCTCGACGCTGCTGTTCGAGCATCCGAAGGACTCCGAGATTCCCATCGCCATCAACCTCTTCGGCTCGCTCACGCGAATCAGCAAGGCGCTGGGAGTGGCGCATCCTAACGAGATTGCCGACCGCATCGGCGAGCTGCTGGATTTGAAGCCGCCAAGAGGGCTGCGGGAGCAGCTCGCCTTCCTGCCGAAGTTGATGGAGCTTGCGAAATTCGTGCCCCGCGAGGTCAAACGTGCGCCCTGCCAGGAAATCGTGCTCACCGGCGACGAGGTTGAGCTGGGGAGATTCCCCATTCTGAAGTGCTGGCCGGAGGACGGCGGGCGCTTCATCACTTTCCCGCTGGTGGTGACGCACGATCCCGAAAGCGGCACGCGCAATCTCGGCATCTACCGGATGCAGGTTTTTTCGCGCAATGAGACCGGCATGCACTGGCACATCCACAAGGACGGCGCGCGGCACTTCGAGAAGGCGAAGACGCGGGGGGAGAAGCTGCCGGTGGCGGTGGCGATTGGCGCCGACCCGGTGACCTGCTACGCTGCGAGCGCTCCGCTTCCAGGCGGGATTGACGAGTTACTCTTCGCTGGCTTCATTCGCGGGAAGCCGGTGGAAGTGGTGAAGTGCAAGAGCAATGAGCTGTTCGTGCCTGCGAGCGCGGAGATAGTGTTGGAAGGATACGTCGACCCGAAGGAGCCGCTGCGCAAGGAGGGGCCGTTCGGCGACCATACCGGCTACTACAGCGGCGTGGACGAGTATCCGACTTTTCATATCGAGACCATCACGCATCGGCGGGAGCCTATCTATCACGCCACCATCGTCGGCAAGCCGCCGCAGGAGGACTACTTCCTCGGGTATGCGACCACGCGGATATTCCTGCCGCTGATGAAGCTGGTGCTGCCGGAGCTTAAAGACATCTGCTGTCCGCCGGAGGGGGTGTTTCACAACTGCGTGATTGCCTCTATCGAGAAGCGGTATCCGGCGCAGGCGCGGCGGGTGATGAGCGGGCTGTGGGGCATGGGGCAGATGAGTTTCGCCAAGGTGATTGTGGTCGTGGACGCCGATGTGCCGGTGGAGGATTTGAGCGAGGTCGCGTTTCAGGCGTTGGCGAATGTGGATCCGCGGCGGGATATGATGTTCTTTGAGGGGCCGACGGATGTCCTCGACCACGCGGCGCCGCAGCCGTTTTTCGGGAGCAAAGTGGGAATCGACGCCACCCGCAAGATTGTCGGGGAGTGCGACCGCGAATGGCCCGCCGAAATCGTGATGACCGAGGATGTGAAGCGAAAGATGGACGAGATATGGGGGAGGATATCTGGGGTATAATGTCAGTGATGGTTCCATCGAGATTCACTTTGCTGCTCTCGCGCGACGAGGAAGAGCCCGAGAGCTTCAATGTCTCAGTCAAGGAGCTTCCCGGCTGCTACACCCACGGCAAGACCGTGGAGGAGTGCATCGCGCGCTCGATTGAGGCAATTCAGGGCTTCCTCGAGTCCCAGGCGCAGGATGGGGAAATCGACCTTCCAGCAGAGCTCTCGTTTGATGAGATTGAAGTGGGGCTGACGATTCCCACGACTCCCTAGAGCTACTGGTGCCGAGCACTATCGCGCTCTCCTCAAATGGGGGTGCCGTCCTGCTGGCAGTCGGGGCAGCCACTTCTACCTGGTCAGTCCGAAGACGGGAAAGCGCTTCACCGTGCCGTGCCACGCTGGCGAAATCCTCCCAACGGGCACGCTCAAGTCCATCCTGCGCGACGCCGGTCTCACGAACGAGGAGTACATTGACCTGTTCGGAGGGAAATGAACGGTATTGGTCCCGCCGTCACCCACGGCGCACCAGGCTGGAGGAGATTGCGATGACCGAGGATGTGAAGCGAAGGATGGAGGAGTTGTGGGGGAGATAGCGTCGGAAAGCTGATAGAATCAGTGTATGTCTGAAGGGCCAGGCAAGACCGTCTATATTCTTGGAGCAGGTGCGTCTTCTGGTTCGCGGCTAATACCAAAGAAAGACTATCGCCTCGATGAGCTTAGTGGCGCTGTTCCTGTCAACGCCAGAGTGCCATTGACGCACGAGTTCTTTGACGGCTCCGAAATCCCATACGGTGAACTGCGAGATTACCTTCTCAAGAACTTCGGTGAGAAGGAGTGGCACACACGCAGTGGCCAAAGAGGCGTGATGGAGGAGTTTGTTAAGAAGTGGCATGAGAGAAGCCGGCAGAACGCAGAGTTTAGCGATGCAGATATTGAGCTAGTATTCACCCGAATTGAGACTGAGCTATTCAGAAGCCCGCGGAAGGACGCCAGGCTGGAGCGAGCGAGATACTGGATAACCGAGCGTATTGTGAGAAGACTTAGGCAAGCGTGCGAGGGGAACTACTCCCTCGATTATATGAAGCTGTGCCAATTGCTCAAACCAGGTGACGTTATTGTCACCTTCAATTGGGACGACCTCATTGAGAAAGCCCTCGATTGGAGAAGCCAGGAGTGGTACCACGAATCTATCGTAGCCGTCTCCCAACATCCGGCCTGGACTGGGACGCGGGACGGTGCTAGAGTCCTTAGGCTTGACAACTTCCAGAAGGGACCTTTCCCTCTCAAACACGCATTGCTCTTGAAACTACATGGTTCAGTAACCTGGTTTGCGTGTCCAACAACTGATTGTCCTGAACACAATCAGGTGTATATGATACAGAAGCTTTCGCGATCCAAAGACCCAGTGACTGGGCAAGAGGTTTCTGGAGACCAAGTCCCCGAACCTTACTACGAGGACGAGGGCCTGTTGTCCCTGTACTGCAATACGTGTGGGAAGCAGATGGTGCGTGTGATCGTCCCTCCAATCACATTCAAGCCTTACGAAGACTATCCAGCCGTCAGGGTCAGTTGGTGGCTTGCCTACAGAGCGCTGCAACATGCGGACAGGATAGTGGCGATTGGCTATAGCTTCCGGGAAAGCGACGCGTACAGTGAGTGGCTTCTTGCCTCTGCTGTGAGAAATAGACCTCCAGAGAAAGAGCCGCCATTGATTAAACTAGTCTGTCCGAGCAATCCACCGCTAATGCGAGTTAAGGACATTGTTCGCGACTGGAGCGAGGTCAGTGCGATTAAGAAGCCCTTCTCCGACTGGGTTGATGACCAGTTCGAACACAGACAGGTCGAGAATGACGCGACCGACGACAATGGGTGAATGCCTAGTTATCACATACTGGAACGAGGAGGACCGGGCGTTCATCGCCGAGGTGCCGGAGCTTCCCGGGTGCGCCGCCGACGGGGCGACCTATCAGGAGGCGCTCGCGAACGTCGAGGTGGTGATTCAGGAATGGACCGAGACCGCCAAGGAACTGGGTCGTCCGATCCCGGAAGCGAAGGGACGCGCCGTCTCCGTCTAGCTCCAGGGACGACACCTTCGTTTCACTCTTGAACTCACTTCCACTAGACGTACACCAAGACGTAGCGATGCGCCAGGGGCGAGGCGGTTCGCGAAGAGACCAGCGGGCTGCTTGGGGAGTGGCGGGCGCAGCCGAGGGTATAATCACCCGGGTGAATGCTATGGTCTACAAGGTGCTGGTACATAAGGCGGAGGAGGGCGGCTTCTGGG
>MVCR01000109.1 GCA_002050035.1 Planctomycetales bacterium 4484_113
GATGGGAATCCCGCTGCTGAGCCCGCTCGTGAATAAGATGATTCACGCCAAGATGCAGGAAAGCTGCGATGAACTCCTGCGCGGGCTCAAGAAGCTGGCGGCGGGAGTGTAGCGCAAGGCCGCAGTCGCCCCGGCCCTTCCTTGCGCGATCTGCGTTCCGCCGGTAGACTACATATGAGATGAGTGGGGCGGGGAAACGTGATGAGGAGCGCCTCACGAAGCGCGTCTATGCGGTGACAGGCCGCGGGCGTGCAATTGCACGGGTCATCTTCTGGCTGCTCTTACTCGTCATACTTCCGGGTGGATGTATGTTTGCTCCACAGGCCGTAGTCGTTCCGCACTTCAGGTGTTGGATTCGTAATGAGACTCTGGGTACCGGGGCTAGGCTGGAAGAGCTGCGGGGAGTTTACCTTGAGAAGCTGCGGAAAGAGCGTAGGGGGAAAACCGGAGACTGGCGTGACATATTGGTTGCCGCCATCGAGGCGGAGTTAGGACAGCCCTATAGATTCTCATCGTTTGAGAACGGCGAAATGGTTTTCTATGGAAAAGGCGTGGAACTTCGGTTGAAACCTGCCGGATTCCACATTCGTTACATGGCAGTCCGAGCTTCTGACGGCGGTCGTCGGGTCTGGCGAACCGACGGTGGTGTCTCCTTCGGGGCCTCGAAGTGTGAGGTTGTCCGCGCCTACGGTTGGCCGAGTTTGTGGTTCAGCGACAGGCTGATCTACATGCAAGCGACTGGAGGGTCGGCCTGGGACGCGCTGACCGTAACGTTTGCAGAAGACGGGGCACTCGAGTTCAGAGTGAATGATAACTCGATTGACGGTCTCTCTCCGCCGGTCGCGCGATTCATGCTCATCTGGACTGCTCTACTTGTCGTAGCGCTCGTTGTCTACGGTTGGTTGCTCGGTGTGAGGCTGCGTGGTTGAGCGCAGGAAGCCACTGTGAGCAATCCGTGGCCTGCCCTCTGACAGATCCCACCGCTAGTGCGAGCGGTCAGCATCACTCGCCGGCGAACTACCTCTTCTTCTTCGCTCGTGGATGGGTGCGGTCGTAGACTTCCGTAAGATGGCGCAGGCTGACCCTGGTGTAGATGGCGGCGGTGTCAAGTTGTTGGTGCCCCAACAGTGTCAAGTTGTTGGTGCCCCAACAGTTTCTGTATCGAGCGCAAATCGGCGCCCCCGTCTAGCAGATGGGTGGCAAAGGCATGCCGGAGTTTGTGCGCGCTGATGGGCTTCGGAATCCCGGCGAGATTCATCAGCCGGTTAAGCATTCGATTAACATCCCGCCGATCCATTCGCTGTGCATTCTTGGTGACGAAAAGCGGTGTGGTTTTTGCGGGAGCCTTGCCTGCGGCTTCCTGCCGCGTCCACAGATACGCCAGCAGCATCAGCTCCGCGCGCTTGCCGAAAATCACGCGCCTTTCACGCCCCCCTTTGCCAGCAACACTCAACGTATGCGACTCAAAGTCAATCGACCCCACGTTCAGCGCCAAGAGCTCACTTACGCGCATTCCGGTGGAGTACAGAAGCTCAATCAGGGTGCGGTTGCGCAGAGCGAGAAACGAGTCACCGCGGGTCGCCCCAAGGAGTGCATCGATTTCTTCCGGCGTGAGCACCACGGGGAGTTTGCGCTCGAACTTGCCGAACTCAATCGTTTCCACGGGATTCGCTGCGAGCTTCCCTTCATCCGTCAGGAATTCGCAAAAGCGCGAGAGCGAGGTGAGCATTCGCCGCGCGCTGCGGCGGGTAAGCGGCTTTTCATCTCCTCCCAGCCGCTCCGCCAGATATGAAAGCACGCTCTCACGGTTTATTCGCTGAAGCACCTTTTCGCCGTGCTCGCGCAGGAACTTGAGGAACTGCCGCACATCGCCCAGATATGCTGCCACCGAGTTCTTACTGAGCCCTTCGGCAATCAGCCGGCGGCGGAATTTCTCTACCATTCGCATATCGCGGGCTGATTGTAGCATCGCCTTGATATAATCGCGGCGGAGGAGAACTCAATGAATTGTGAACGCTTGATCGCAGTTGCGCATGGCGAGCAGCCTGCCGACCTGGTATTTAAGAACGCTCGCATAGTAAACGTCTTCACCGGCAGCATCGAGGAAGCGGGTGTGGCAGTCGCTGAAGGTTGCATTGCCGGCTTCGGCGACTATGCAGACGCGGCGGAGGTCATCGACCTGAGCGGCAAGCTCCTCGCGCCCACCTTCATCGACCCGCACATTCATCTTGAATCCACCATGCTCACTCCCGCGGAATTTGCCCGTCTGGTGCTCCCGCGAGGAACCACCGCTACGGTCTCCGACCCGCACGAGATTGCCAATGTGATGGGGCTCGAAGGCATCAAGCTAATGCTCGACACTTCCGAGGGACTGCCCTTTGATTTCTTCTTTACATTGAGCTCCTGCGTGCCCGCCACGACGATGGAAACCTCAGGGGCAAGCCTCGGCGCAAGCGACTTGGAAACGCTCATCGACCATCCTCGTATTCTCGCGCTGGCGGAGATGATGAACTTCCCCGGCGTCATCTACCGTGACCCCGATGTGATGGCGAAGCTCGCACTGGCGCATCAGCACGCGATGATAATCGATGGGCACGCGCCGCTGCTTTCGGGAAGCGACCTCAATGCCTATATCGCCGGCGGCATTCGCTCGGAGCACGAATGCACCCAACTTTCCGAGGCACATGAGAAGCTGGCGAAAGGAATGTGGATTTTCCTGCGGCAGGGCACCACGGAGAAGAACCTGCTGGAGCTCTTGCCGCTCGTGAATGAGACTACGGCGAGCCGCTGCTGCTTTGCTAGCGATGATTTGCATCCGCCGGACATCCTTGCCGAGGGGCACATCAATGCTAGCGTGCGGCTGGCGATTGAGCACGGGCTGAAGCCGGTGACTGCGATCCGTATGGCGAGTCTCAATCCGGCGACTTACTTCCGCCTGGACTTTCGCGGCGCGATTGCTCCAGGCTATCTCGCGGATATGCAGGTACTCTCCGACCTTGCTGATAGCTTGTTAGCGCCACTGGCGGTTTATAAGGAGGGGAAGCTCGTTGCCGCGGAAGGCGAACTGCGTGTTGATTTGACCGCACCAGCGGTGGCGGGCCGCGCAGTGCAGACGGTGAAGCTGGAGCGCGAGCTGGCGCCGGACGATTTCCGCGTGAAACGCGACGGGGCAAAGCTGCGGGCGATACGCGTTATCCGCGGTCAGATTGTTACAGCTGCCGAGGAAGTGGATGTTGGCGATGCCGCGTTCGTGGAAAGCCGTCCCGATGAAGACCTCTTGAAGCTCGTTGTTGTTGAGCGCCACACCGGCCGGGGTGGACACGCAACTGGCTTCGTGCGGGGATTCGGCTTCAAGCGCGGCGCCATCGCCAGCTCGGTCGCTCACGACTCGCACAACCTGATTTGTGTTGGCGTGAGTGATGCTGACATCGCGCTGGCGCTGAATCATCTGGCGAGGATGCAGGGGGGATTCGTTGTCGTCAGCGATGGGGAAGTCAGAGCTGCGCTTCCGCTTCCCCTTGCGGGACTGATGAGCCTTCAGAGCGGACGCGAAGTGGCTTCTGAGCTCGACGCGCTCCTTGCGGTAAGCCACGATGAGCTTGGCGGAGCGCTCGCGAATCCTTTCATGGCGCTTTCTTTCCTCGCGCTTCCGGTGATACCGCAGCTCAAGCTGACCGACCGCGGCTTGGTGGATGTTGACAAGTTCGAAATCGTGCCGTTATTTCTCCGCTGAGGTTTCTGTCGAGTCCGCTTCGGCAGGTGGGTTCGCAGCTGGTGGCATCTTAACTTGCGTAAGGAAATCTTTCGTTCGGGTGGGAAGCATCCGAGCCACTGCCGCGATCACGATTATCAGCACCACCGTAAGCGGTATGCTCGCCTCGGGACCGAAGGCTCCGCCAGTGGTGATGCCGCTACTGCGTGCGGTCAGGTTGATGAGATGCTGGTGGAGGGCGATGCGGTATCCGGAAACGGGAAGTCCCAGCAGCACCAGCAGGGAATTCCACGCGAAGTGCAGACCCCAGATGAGCGCGAGACTGCGCGTGGCGGCAAGTAGCAGACCGAAGAGGGCTCCGGCGAGGAAGATGTTCGTCAGCGCAAGCGGGCTGACGTTGGGATTCCCCGCGTGTTGGAAAGCAAACAGTGCCGCTGAAAGAACGATCGCGTTTCCCCAAAGGATAAGCTGGAATGGCACGGTGAAAAACGCCTGCTTCCCCAGCACCGCTCGGCTGAGAAAGCCCAGCAGGAGCACTATCCCAAGCATCCAGACGCCACGGTAGTAGGCTTCCTCTGCCAAGCTCTGCACCGCGAGGATGGCGAGGGCGTTTGTCGCGCTCAACGATGGCGACGGTGCAGCCTGCGAGATACCGAGGCTTCCTCCGGGCATCGTCAAGAAGGCTACCCGATACTGCCCAGCAAGAAGCGGCACCAGCAGTGCCAGCAGGATGATGCCGAACCCCATTCCAACGCCGGTGGCGAACTGCAAGAGCCAGCCGAAGAGGCGTTTGCGTATGCTCGGGCGGCGCCCTCGTCTCGTCCGCAGGAGATGCTTGAACAGGGCAAGCTGGATGAAGAAGTAGCCAGCCAGAGCGATAAGCAGAAGCGGCAGGAACATCTGGATGCGCAGGATTTGTGGGGACAGCATTTCAGACCAGGCTCCTTAGAACCTCTGCGAATTGCTCGTAGGCGGCATCCCAGGAGAAACTCTGCGCGCGGCGATGACTTTGCGACCCCAGTTGTTGGCGCAGCGCCGGATTGCCTGTGAGCTCGTTGAGGGCATCCATGAAATCCTCGTGCGTCTGCACCAGCCGCGAGGCTGGAGTTTCCGGATGCGCTGCCACCGCATAAGCCACGCTCGGGAGGGCGAACCAGGCGGATTCAATCAGCGGCAGATTCAGCCCTTCCCAGCGGCTCGCCGTCGCGTAGATGTCCCCAGCGAGATAGAAGTCCGGCATCTCCGCAGGAGGCAGATTTACCAGTGGGATGGCACCTTCGAAGCTGCAGCTTCTCCGACGAGCTGAAGCTGCAGCTTCTCCGCCCGAAGCTGCTTATACAATCGCAGCAAATCGTGCAGTCCCTTGTATGGCGCGTGCCGACGATGCAGCCTGAGGCAGGAGATAATGGCGACCTCGCTTTCACCAATGCCGAAGCGCGCGCGTGCTTCGAGTCGACCAGTGATGGCATCACCGCCGCGCCTTGCGAA
>MVCR01000028.1 GCA_002050035.1 Planctomycetales bacterium 4484_113
ACTGGAATGAGCGGAGCGGGTAAGACCACCGCCCTCAGGTGCTTTGAGGATATGGGTTTCTTCTGCGTTGACAACATCCCCCCGCAGATTATCGATACTTTCCTCCAGCTTGGCTCGCAGGTGCCCACTCGCACGCGCAACCTGGCGGTTGTGTGCGACGTTCGCAGCGGTGCGCTGTTCGACGATTTCGCCCGCGCGTGGCAGGAGATAAAGCCGAAAGTGGAAGCGCTTTCCCTCATTTTCCTCGACGCGGCGGACGATGTGTTGCTGCGCCGCTTCAAGGAACTCAGGCGGCAGCATCCGCTGGCGCAGAGCCGGATGAGCAACGAGGAGGCGATTCGTGCGGAGCGCGGACGCCTCGAGCCGCTAAAGGGATTCGCCAGCGAGGTGATTGACACCTCCGCGCTCACGGCGGCGCAGCTCACTGATACTATCCGCAGCCTCTTCGTCGCCGGGGACCGGCGCTCGCTCATCAGCATCACCCTGATGAGCTTCGGCTACAAGTACGGGCTGCCGCCGGATGCCGATTTCGTCTTCGACACGCGCTTCCTTCCCAATCCCTTCTATGTGGAAGAGCTGCGCGACCTTTCCGGCACCGACCCGAAGGTGCGCGAGTTCGTGTTTGCCGATGGCAAGGCGGAGTGGTTCGGTGAACAGATTAGCGAGATTCTCGCGCGCACGCTCGATGGCTTCGCGCACATTCAGAAGATAAACGTGCTGGTTGCGCTCGGCTGCACCGGCGGGAAGCATCGCAGCGTCGCCCTGGTGGACTGGCTGCGGGATCGCCTGGAGGGGGAGGACCAGCGCGTCCTCGTCATCCACCGCGATGTGGACAAGCTCTGAGCGGCTTGCCACAAGCGGAAGAAGATGAGACGAGCGGAGACAAGAAGCAGACAGAAGATGAGCACTCCCCACTCGAAGGCTCGCCAGCTCCCTGCACGTCCCAGGCAGGCAAGAGACAGCCCCGCCGCAATCAGAACCAGCACATAGGTCAGCCACCGCGACGTGAGTGCACATCTCCAATCACTCCTTCTCATCATCACGCATCCTGAGCTAATGATACAACCTTGCGAGCTGGGTCGACTCGTATGCTAGAATCTCACCTCATCTCATCTAGGAGGGGAGAATGCTGCCAGAACCCTTCATGTTGCTTGAGGGTCTTCTCATTGGCTGTGCTAACATAATCCCGCCGCCGCAGGCTAGAGGCGGCACACCACAATCTCTCGGGAGGGAATGATGGCAGTACTTCGTGAGCACTGGGGCAGCCGCATCGGCTTTATTCTCGCCTCCATCGGTTCGGCGGTGGGCTTGGGCAACATCTGGCGCTTCAACTACCTCGCCTACAAGTGGGGTGGGGGCACCTTCATCCTGGTCTATCTCTTCGCCCTTTTCACCGCTGCGCTTCCCATTCTGGTGCTGGAATTCGGCATCGGTCACCGCTTCCGGCGGGTTTCGCCGCTGGCGTTTCGCAAGGTGAGCAAGCCGCTGGAAGTCATTGGCTGGATACCCGCGGTGCAGATGATATTCCTCGTCTCCTACTACTGCGTCATCCTTGCCTACACCCTGAACTACCTCTACTTCTCGCTGCGCCTTTCCTGGGGGTCGGACACAAATGATTTCTTCTTCAATCAGTTCCTACATGTCAGCGAGTCCCCCTGGAAGCTGGGCACAGTTGTTCCCGGCATCTTCCTCACTCTCCTGATCGTTTGGTTTTTGAACTGGGTAGTGATTGCGCGTGGGTTGCAGAAGGGAATGGAGTTGTTCTCCAAGATTCTTATGCCGATTCTGGTGCTGCTCGCTGTCATTCTGGTGATTCGCGGAGTTACCCTGCCTGGCGCATCGGTGGGAATAGGCGCTTACCTGACTCCCGACTGGGGCAAGCTGGGACAGCCGGGTCTGTGGCTCGATGCCTACAGCCAGATTTTCTTCTCCCTTTCGGTTGGCTTCGGCATTATGATTACTTTCGCCTCCTTCCTGCCACGGCGAGCTAATCTGGCGGGCGACGCGCTCACTGTGGCGCTGGCGAACTCGGGATTCTCCGTCTTCGTCGGCTTCGCCAGCTTCGGCACCCTGGGCTATCTCGCTCACACTAGTGGCAAACAACTCTCGGAAGTGGTGCAGAGCGGCATCGGTCTGGCATTCGTGGTTTTCCCCGAAGCCCTGTCCAAGCTGCCGCTGCCGCAGGTCTTTGCCGTGCTCTTCTTCCTCACGCTTTTCATCGCCGGCTTTACCAGCTCGCTTTCGCTGGTGGAGGCGGTCACCGACACTTTCTGGGACAAGTACCGCTGGGTGAAGCGCAAGGTGGTTACCGGACTCTGCCTGTTTGCCTTCATCGTGGGCTTGCTCTTCATCACCAAGAGCGGACTCTATCTGCTCGATATCACCGATCATTTCATATCCACCTACGTGCTGCTCTTTGTGGGCGCGGCTGAGTGCGTCGTCATCGGCTGGGTTTATGGAATCGACCGAATGATCAAGCATATCAGCGCGCAGCCAGGGATGAGCCTGCGCTCTATCTTCGGCACTATTATGACCTACGTCGTGCCACTGATTATGGTTGGCATCGCCTATGCGGTTGGACACATCAGCATTCAGCGGGCGGTGTCTGCGCTGACCGCCATTGGCGAGACTCGGCCCTTCACTTGGTTCGTGAACGTTGCCAGCGCGGGCTGGCCGGCGCTCGTCATCTTCGCGGCGGCGATGTTCGTGTTCGTCTGGAGCCTGCGGGCCCGCGAGGCGGAGCAGTTCGCGGTGCTCATCAAGTACTTCATTCCCGCGATTCTCATATTTGTTTTCTACGAGGGCTGGTTCAAGGAGTTCCAGGCTGCCTACAGCGACTATCCGGTGGGAGCCCTGGCGTTATTCGGCGGCGGCTTCCTCCTGCACATCGTCGTGCTGGGCTTCCTCTTCGCGCATAGTCGGGGGCATCCGGAAGTGGAGGCGAAGCTGGATGCACCGGAGTCTTCTCTGGAAGTAGAAGCAGAACCGGAGGCGCTCCCGCCGCAGCCGGAAGTCTGAGCCTCGTGGTAGTCGTGCGGCGATCGGTGGGGGGTAGAGCGGATTGCGCAGTTTCTTGGGGACGTAGCCTGCTGGTGCAGTTGTGGGTGAAGTGGATCGTGATTCGCCTGCCGTACGTTCAGGGGCGAGTGGCGCTTCGTAGATGCTGGCTTATTGCACCATCCCGGGCGGCGGATGCAGGAAGCGCTTGCCTCCGCCACCGGTTGAGGGGGCTGGTGCGCCTTCAGCTCCGGCTTCTTGCGATGGAGCCGCTCTTGCTCCACCTTCCGCACCTTCGCCGGCAGGCTGCTGGGAAGACCACGGCACCTTCTGCATCTGCTTACTGAACTCGCTGCCGAAGCTGCCCGCGAATTCCTCTAACAACTCCATAAGCTCGCCTTCGGTGAAGGTCTTCTCGGCGTAGAACTGCGGGACGCTGAAGAGCGCCTTCGGGAGCGGACCAGTTTGCAGATTCGCCAGACGGAAGCTGAAATTGAACAGGTCGGAGAGGAAGCTGAACTCCAGCGGGAAGCCAGTTTCCTTCTCGAAGTAGATGTGCAGAGTGAAGTAGGGCTTGAAATCAGCCGGCATGTCCTTCATTGCCTCTAGGGGCACCCTGACCTTCATCTTCATTTCGTAAGCGTTGGTGGCGAGCCCGTCGAAGTCCTTCGACTTGATGCGACCGGTGTGGACAATTCGGATTCCCTGCCCCGCGAGCTGGCTGATAGTCTCCGGGTTCTTCAGCGCGTCGAATGGATTGGTTTCGGTGGGCGTCCGCCATTGCGAAGCCCATTCAGGCGGCGGGTCGAAGCTGTAGGCCCGGCGAGCCGAGTGGTCGATCAGCGTGATGGTGCCCGGGCGCAAAGGCAGGAGCAGTGTGTAAACGTGGAATCCCGCCCCCTGCAGGAGGGGACCGGTTGGCGTGGAGCCTTCTGCTGGTGCTTCCGCAGTAAGGCTGCTTGGCAGGTCGAGATCGATGCGGAAGACGCCATCCTGGTAGTAGAGCTTGCCGGCGAAAGGCAGTTTCATCGCCTGGGTGGGTATGCTGGCAGCATCCAGTCCAGGCAGGTTGCCGATCTGCAATCCCAGGTAGAAATCACCGCAGAAACTCTTCGCCGGAGCCGGGCGTGCCGGCAGAACCGACGAGAACGCCAGGCTCAGCACGATTATGCCCAGCCAGTACCATACGCTTCTTCGTCGGGATAACATACTGGTTTACTCGTAGACCTTCGGGGTAACGAACACCATGATCTCGGTGCGGTTCTTCGTCACCTCGCGGCGGCGGAAGAGCTGCCCGAACAGAGGAATGTCCGCTAGCAGCGGCATCTTGGTGATGCGCACCCGGTCCTCCTCGCTGAGAAGTCCGCCGATTACAAAGGTCTCGCCGTCGCGCACCCGCACCGTAGTAACCACCTGACGCGTCTGGCTGATCGGTGCCTGAGCGCCCTGGCCCAGGTCGATGAATTCGAGCAGGGTGGAGACCGAGGGGTTAACCTCCATCGTGATGTTGTTGAACTCGTCGATGCGCGGCTTGAATGAGAGGACAACGCCGATGGGGATGTACTCCACTTCGGGAGGCGTGTAAGTGCCGCCGGTGGTTGTTGCCGGACGCGAGATATAGGGGATGAGGCGACCGGCGAAGAATATCGCCTGCTCGCCATCTACCGCGGGCACATTCGGACGCGCAAGAATGCGCGCGTTACCGTTCTGAATGACCGTCTCCAGACTCAACTCAATTGTGTAGGGATCGCGATAGAGAGTCTGGAACCAGAGACCCAGCGGTATTGGGTTCACCGTAATCGGCGAACCTCCAGAATCGAGCGGCACCTCTTCGCTGACATTGGTGGTGATGCTCTCTGGCAAGTGGAAGCCAAGGTCGCGCAGGCCTTCCTCAGATATCTCGACGATATTGGTTTCCAGCGTAACCTGCTTGGGTCGGCGGTCGATCTCGGCGATAACCTGGGCGATGGCATCAAGACGCTCCGGCGTTTCGGTAATGATAAGCACATTCCGGCGGGCGGTGGAGCCGAGTTTCTTCATCGGCTTGATGCTTGCGCCGGTTAGCCCCTTCTGCCCTTCGGAAAGCTCCTGCTCACCTGTCTTGATGGTGAGCGATTCCGGCTCGCCATTGTAGACGGAGATGTTGGTCTCCGCAACGAGGCTGTTCTCGGTGAGAATCTTCCTGATATTCTCCGCGTCAGCGTAGTTGAGGTGGAAAGTGCGCGATACGTACCCTCCCAGGCGGCGGCCAACATCTTCACGCTTGCCCACGATAATAGTGTTGTTCACCAGCTTGTACATGATGTCCTTGGCGGCGGTGATAGAGCGTAGGGCATCACCAAGCGGCGTATCGTGGAAACTAAGCGTCACCTTCATATCGCCCACTACATCATCCACGATGACATTGAAGCTCGTGGAAGCCACCATCAAACTGATAGCCTGACTCAGCGGTGTATCGATGGCTTCATAGGTTATGCGTTCCCGGTTGAGCAGCCTGTATTCCATAGTGACTTCCGGCACTGGCGGTAGTAGCGCCGGAAGGTGTACATCCCACGATTGCGGAGGAGCGGGCGGGGGCACGTTACTGCGCGGCCGCTCGCCCTCGGGCACCCACTTATACCGTGGCTCCCTTTGCGGGGTTGGCGGAAGCGGCTTGGGTGGGCGAGGAGCCCGAGAGATCTCCTTCTCCTGCTCAGTCGCTGGCTCCGGTTCGCTGACTTCAACTTCGCTGCCCTTCTTGGTTATCACCACCTCCAACGGCTTGTCCTTGAGCTCCGGGGGCAGTTCCTGAGCAAGAATCTCCGTGCCGGGCAGCGGTTCGGTTGTGGCTGGAAGATCCTCTATCGTCGGTGCAGGTTTCTCTTCCGTCACCTCTTCACTGGTTTCAGGCGGCTCGGCGGGGACGGAGGCTTCGGCAGGTGGCTGCTCTGCTTCTCTTGGCTGCTGGCTCGGCTCAGATGGTGCGGGGAGTGCCACAGGCGCTTCCGCAGGCGCGGATTCCTCTGGCGCTACCACTTCCGCCTCCGGAGGTGCCGGAGCTGAGACATCCTCAGACGGCGCCGGAGCTTCGGCTTCCGCTGGCGGCTGGATGACGCGATGTCGCGGAGCAAAATCCTCGTAGGTGTAGCGCCTTGGCACTTCTTCGACCTTACGGTGCACTTCCCACGATGGCTCGACTGGTTCCTCCATCTGGGACGGGGTCTCAGTGATTGCTGCTTCCGGCGCTTCCACTGCAGGTTCAGGATTCTCCCTTGCTGGTTCGGCGGTCGCTGCGGGGGGGGTGGGGGTAGGAGCGATGAAGCTGTGCTTCGCCGGTTTTCTCTCAATTCCCTGCGGGAAGAGGAATGATTCCATGCCGGTCATAACAACCCGTTTCGCCGGCTCACCAGGCTTGACCGCGGCGGCTACCTCTGGTATCTCCTCCTGGGCAGAAGCGGCAGGCTTCAGCGGCAGCACGCGATAGGCTGCGCTGCCGGCGGAGACCTCCCAGAAGCGGAGAGGGGGATCCACCAACCCCAGCGGTACCAGTATGTAGCTTTCTTCCTTCTTTGTAGTGCCGGTCGGGATGACGACGAGAAGTGCATTGCCCTCACGGGTGAAACGGGTCTCTACAGGTGTTGCCCGCGGTCCCAACAACAGCACCAGCTGCGCTCCAAGTGGAGTTGCTTCCAGGCGATAGGACTTCACCCAATCTGCAACCTCCGGCGGGAAATTCCCCTCTCGCCGGTTGGGAGAGACACCTACCGAGAATCCGGGGAAGTCCACCTGGAACATCCATTCCACTTCATCCAGATGCTGCTGGTATGCGGGGGCAACGTCGGTTTCCACCTTCACGCGCACGTCGTCAGCCGCAGCGTAGCTGGAAACTGAAGTTATCTCCTTGGCTGCTGCGCGCAGCACGCTAAGAGACATTAGAGCAACCACAACCAACAGTGCCCACTTGCATATTAGTTTTGTTCCCTTCATACGGTCTCCCCCGTCGAGAGCAGGATAATGCTATTGTCCTTCCGGTTGAGCAGCTGGGCTTTGTTGCCCTTCAACCCCAGGAAAATGTAATCGTTTCCGATGAGCCATCCTTCATGAGCCATGACGACGCCTTCCTTCCCCCCAGGAACTTCCCCTCCGGCGGCTATTCCCATTCTGAACAGTCCGGTGCTGCCACCCCGTCCCGAGGAAAGCCCGATCAGAGTGAAATGAGTTTCCTCGCTGAGTATCTCAGAAGGAAGCGGGAGCAAGCTCATCTCCGGTGGGCCGGCTGGTGCAGCACCTTCCAGTGGCTGCGAACCGCCCGGGGCAAAGGTCGGTTGTGCCCCTCCGGCGACCTCCCCAACGGGCTTGACCGGCACTCTTGTAGCTGGCGGGATAAATGGATCGGGCATCGCGCCAATCGCATTACGGGAAAAGAAGCGCGAGCGGCGGTATCTTCCTTCGATCTTCTTATCTATAAAGGTTAGCTCCACTCCTTCTTCTTGAGCGGTCTCCTGGCTCTCCGTGGTGCCTTCTTTGGTCTTGGACACTTCGGCAGCCGGAGCACCTTCGCTGGGTGCTTTGGTTTCGCGAGCCGGAGACGGTTTCGCCGGTGCCGTGGTGGCGGCTTTCTCCGCAGGGGCTCCCTTCCTAGAAGCGCCTGACATACGATAGAACTGGAATGCCACCACCCCTACCAGCGCCACGAGTAGCACAACAGCCAGCAGGGTTTTTGTCCGGTTACCCATCTTGCTTGCCTCCCTCGGTGGCTTCCGCGGCTTCGGCGGAAGTGGAGTTACCAGGGGCTACCGAATCCGGTTCGTATGCAGCCTCGGAGGAAGGGGCGCTTGTATCTCCGGTTTCGCTTTCCGTCTCCTGTCTTGGAGTTGATGTTTCAGGCTCCCCTTCCTGGAATTCCGGCTTGTATCCTATGGCCGACGCTAGCGTCTTTCTAAGGTCCGCAAATTTCTCTGACAGATCCTTCTGTTCACTGATAAAGAACATGTCGCCGGCGAGCCGCCAGGAGTGAATCCCCTGAGCTTCTAGGTTCTGTTCAGGCTGGCAGGAAATAGTGGATATGCGAATGTACCTGCCGGACTCCTTCAAGTCTTCGAGGAACCGAAGGATACCCGGAAATCCTCCGCGAACCTGCATGTTGAATGTGATCACATTTGCTTTCTGCATCAGGTCCTCATCAAGCATCTCTTCCAGCTCGGTTTTCTTGCCTTTCCCTTTGGTTTTAATCTCCAATATTTTCGGCTCTGTGAGCTGCCAGCTCACGAACTCAACTCCGGAGCGCTTCAGCTCGCCTTCAAGGAACTCAATCAGCTCTCGGTCGCCCGGATTCGTTGGGAACATCGCTGCCACGGTTCCGCTGTCCTTTGCCAGTTGGGGCAGGGCCTTGGCAATCAACGGAAGCTCATCCCGTTTCCTCTCCATAGCTGAGGATTGGGTCTTAAGGCTGGCAAGCTCGGTATCAAGCTGCTGCGCTTTGTTGCGCGTCAGATACCAGGTGGTACCGATCGCGAGGAGCACTACCACCACCACAACAATAGTGTGGACTATGGTCTGCCGGAACAATTTGCCTCTTTCCATCATTGCCCTGGCGCTCCCGTTCCATTAGATTGCTTGGCGTTTTCCTCTTCAGCGCCCCCACCGAGTTTCGCCACCTTCGTGGTGATGATGAAAGACCGCGATGCCATGGCTTCGGTTTCTTCGAGCCGAGTGCCGAGTAGCATCGGGTTGACGAAGTAGGGATCCTGGCGCAGATTGCTCAAGAAGGTGGCGATGGGAAGCAGAGGATAGCCATTGACGCTCCCTTCTATGGTGATCTTGCCTTCATGTTCGAGGCTCACCGTTTCCTTCTTCGCTCCCTTGCCGCGAACTTGGGCGGTTTTCAGGACTTCGCTGGAGGCAGCAGTGAGCCACACCTGCGCAGGAACGTGCGGCTGTAGGTGGCGCAGGAAAAGAGGCCAGTCCACATAGTGCGTGTCGAGGTAGGCGAAAAGTGTCTTGAGATTCTCCAGCGTGGACACTGCGTCTTGGCTGGCATCGTAGGCTTCTTCAAATGGCTTGAGCATCTTGATGGTGTTTTTCACCGAGGCAATTTCTTCGCGTTTCGCGGTGAGATCCGCCATCGAGTGGAAGATGAACCAGAGAATCAGGAACAGGCCGAGGCTGTAGAGAAGCGCGAGAAACGGCGGAGTCCATCGAACCGGTGGAGCGGGTCTAAACTCTGGCGGAAGCAGGTTTATGTCAATCCTTACCGGCATAAATCTCCTCAGCTCAGACAATCAAGCGCCAGACCCAGCGGAGTGCCGAATTGAGGCAAGCTGAGGTCCTCCTGAGCGTCTAGGGCGAAATCGGAGCGCTCACGGCACCATCCCAGAGGATCGGCATAGATAACCTTCTGCGGAATAGTGCGTTCAACCATATCCGGCAGGTTGCGAGGCCACACTCCGTTTCCGCAGATGACGATGCTGTCGTAGGCGTATTCGGGGCTTTGCCGCTGGCTCTTGTAGAAGGAGATTGTACGCTCGACCTCTGCGTTAACCATGTCTACCAGAGGTCGGCTCATCTCGACAAAGGCATCGGGGATCCGGTAGTCGTCGAGCTTGTAGCCGCCGATGGAGTCGACTTCTTCCGGCGGCTTCGCTTCCACCAAGCCGGCGAAGGCGTACTTCAGCTCGTGAGCGCCCAGAGAAACCCGACGCACGAACGCCAACTGTCCCTCGTCGAAGATAAGAACATCCCCGCCGATGATCTCCAGATGCACCAGCACGCAGTTGCTCTCAAAGGTCTCCGGTCGTGTCAGGCTGACTGCGGACAAGTTTGCCAGCACCGGGAGGTTTGCCCGCACAATGGTCATCCGAGCGGCCTCGATGGCTTCTACATAAGGATAGACCGATGCTTTGGGTACGATGGCCACGAGGACCTTTATGCGTTCGCCATCCTCTCCTGGTCCGCGATCCAGCACGCAGGAGTCAATCGAGTAGTCGTCAATGCTCTCTTCCATCACCTGGTCGAACTCGAAGCGGATGGTCGAGCGCAGCTCGTCCTCATCCATGGCCGGCATGGTAAGCAGGCGCAGGATGCTCTTGCGTTCCTGATAGCTGATAGCGGCGGAGTAGGCTCGCAGCGATTCTTGGTGCATCCAGTCTCTAATCGCCGCCGCGGCTTCCATCGGCTCGAAGCCTTCGGGGGATTCCTCGTGGACGGGGAGGGGAATCTCTGCGGCCTTGGTGACGGTGAACTTAGCCGCCGACCCTTGCACGGCAACTGCCCGCGCCATGCCCGGCACAAAATCAAACCCAACTACTTTAGTAACTGCCACTTCTCACCCATTCCAAATGCAAACAGTCCGCTAAATGAGCAGTGGGCCAGCAGGGGTAGGTCGCCCTTCCTCCTGCTGACCCACAAAATTCGCGACTCTCGTTTTTGAGCTTAGATCAGGTTACGACTCCGTGATCTCGCCGGTTTCGTCAATCGTGTAGGTTTTGCTAATGGGTGCGGGAACTGCCGCGGTTGCCTCGAAAGTCTGTGCACCGCTTCCACTCGAAGTCTCGGTGTAAGTAATGCCGTCCTCTGTAAACGTGGTGCCGTCCCACCGGCTGTCTAGGTAACCCTCAGACACCAGCTCAGTCCAGCTGCCGTAGGTGCCATGCTTCGAGATATACGCAGCCTCAGCGGATGAGAGAGTGCGCAGCATCGCCTTCGCCTTGGACTGCAACGCAGCACCTCGGGTGGAAACCAAAGTCGGCACCGCAATCGCTGCGATGATCCCGATAATCGCGACGACGATCAAGAGCTCGATCAGCGTGAAACCTCTTTTGTCATTCAATCGCTTCAACATCTTTTTTTCACCCCCTTTTTGCATAGGATGAACCATCTACCTCCATGTTAGCGCAACTACTCCGGCGCTGCACCCTCCTATTATACCCTAAAGCCGTGTCAAGTGCAAGCTCAGACCTTCATGCACTGAAATCGACGATCCAGCCATCCTGGCTGCCCCTGGCGTTGTCCCCTCCGGCCATGACGGTGGTTACTTCTCCTGGAGTTCTCCAGATTGATCAATAAACCACTTCTTGCCGTTAGGTAGCACCGCCTCCGCCTCGAATCAGCTGGCGCCGCATCCGAGGTCGTTATAGGTAATCCCGTCCTCCTTGAAGCCGCTCACCCACCTGCTATCCAGAAGGCCCACCTTGGCCCCTTCGCCACCGGGTATGGTCGCGGTTACCTCGTATTCGGTTTCGGTGGGCGGAACGGTGAATTCGTACGCCACCGAGTCTATTACTACCGGCCCCAGACCCTTGCCGTCGAATCTGCTGTCAAGCAACTTCATGGTGCTGGTGAGATCAGTGAAGTCCCCGTAGCGTTCCTTCTTCTGGTAAAAAACCCATTGCGCTGCGCGTATGCTTGAGAGAGTGGTCTCGGCAGCGCCGAGCCGTCCTGCCTGCAAAGATGCATATAGCGCAGGTATAGCTATGGCTGTCAGGATAGAGATGATAGCGATGACGAGCACGAGCTCTACCAGGGTCAGGCCGCCAGTGGCTCTCGTCCAGGTTCTTCTTTCACTCACGGGATTCACTTCCCTACTTCATATCGCGCACGAGTCGGATCAAGTTGAAGAGAGGAAGGAACAATGAGATGACGATGAATCCGACAATGGCGCCCATCACGGAGATGAGGATTGGTTCGAGCAGGCTGGTGAGTGCCTTGACCATCGTCTCCACTTCTCCGTCGTAGAAGTCGGCTACTTTGGAGAGCATTCCGTCGAGGTCGCCGGATTCTTCGCCCACCGCAATCATGGCTGGAACCATCGGCGGGAACAGATGAGCGGCTTCCATGGGGCCGGCGATGCTCTCTCCTTCCTTCACCGAGTTGCGGATTTTCTGAATCGCATTCTCGAAGACAACATTGTCCGCCGCTTCGTCAACGATATCCAGCGCTCGCAGAATGGGAATACCGTTGCTCAGCATTGTAGCGAGATTACGAGTGAAGCGCGCCACGATGACCTTCTGGGTGAGGTTTCCAAAGACTGGAAGCCGCAGTTTAAGCCGATCCAGCATCTCCCGTCCGATCGCAGTCTGGCCGAACTGGCGCGTTGCGAAGGGCACCGCCAGGTAAAGCAGGACCAGAATGTACCAGTACTTCTTCATCCAGACGGCGAGGCCGATGAGGATGCGGGTAGAAATGGGCAACTGCCCTCCAAGGGAGGCAAACATCTGCTTGAACACGGGGATCACGAAGATCATCACCACGGTAATCACAATAAGGGCGGCAATGGCGATAACCTGCGGATACTTCATTCCGGCAGCCACCTGATTCCGCAGCGAGACCTCTTTTTCCGCGGACTCTGCCAGGCGAGACAGCACCACGTCCAGCGAGCCGGACTCTTCGCTTGCACGAATGAGGGACACGAACAACCGCGGGAAGGCGCGCGGGTGCTTTGCCATCGCCTGCGATAGGGTCTGACCCTCGGCGACGTCGTCATGAACTGCCGAAAGTACTTCCCGCAAGTACGGGTTCTCGGTCTGGCGCTGAAGGATGGCAAGGCAGCGCAAGACGTCAATGCCCGAATCCACCATCGCGGAGAACTGCTTGGCGAAGACCGCGAGGTCTTTGAGCTTCACGCGCTTGAACATGTCGCCGAGGTTGAAGCGTCCGCCCGCGGGGACTTCCTGCAGGGAAGTCACCATTTTCCCGCTTTCGCGGAGGGTTTGGATCGCCGCGTTGCGGTCGGATGCGTCCATCCGTCCCCGAAGCACTCGCCCGCTGCGATCTCTCACCACATAGCTGAAATTAGCCATACTAGCCCCCGGTACTTACTTTCAGCTGGTCGCGTCGGAAACTCTCGGGATGGATCGCCCGCGAGTATCCTTCGTCAAAGGTTATGACTCCTTTCTGCACCAGCTTCATAAGGTGCATATCGAGCGTCTGCATGCCTGCCTTCTGGGAAGTCTGCAGGACCGATGCTAGCTGGTGGGTCTTGCCCTCGCGGATCAGGCTCTTGACCGCGTTGGTGCCGATCATCAGCTCGTATGCCATGACGCGCCCTCCACCGATCCGTGGGCAAAGCGTCTGCGAGATAATGGCTTCAACCACTGCTCCAAGCTGGATGCGGATCTGTTCCTGCTGATTCGGCGGGAATACGTCAATGATGCGGTCTATCGCTTGGGTTGAGTCGTTGGTGTGCAGTGTGGACAGGACCATGTGACCAGTTTCAGCGGCGGTTACAGCGATGGAAATGGTCTCCAGGTCTCGCAGCTCGCCAATCATGATAACATCCGGGTCCTGCCTCAGCACATGACGCAGCGCCGCAGCGAAGCTCTGGGTGTCCTCGCCTACTTCGCGCTGATTGACGACCGCCTTGTCGTGCCGGAACAGGTACTCAATGGGGTCTTCGATCGTGATGATGTGGCACCGCTTGTTCTGGTTTATATGGTTGATCATTGCTGCGAGCGAGGTGGACTTCCCGCAGCCGGTGGGGCCGGTGAGAAGGATGAGACCGCGTGGCTTGAGCACTATCTCCTTCAACACGGCGCTCAGACCGATATCGTCCATTGTGCGTATCTCATGGGAAATCACGCGCAGCACTGCGGCGACGGAGCCGCGCTGTTGGAACACGTTCACGCGGAAACGCCCGATCTTGGGCCAGCTCATGGCGAAGTCGAGTTCGTGCGTCTCCTCGAAAGCCTTTATCTGACGCTCCATAAGGGCGGAGGTAATGAGCCCGCGGGTATCGTCAGGATCGAGTGCCGGGTCGTCAGTGGGTTGGAGCTGGCCGTCAATGCGTAGCATGGGTGGGACACCGACTGTGAGATGAAGGTCGGATGACCCCTTCTCCAGCGCCTCCATCAAGAGGTCTCGTATCGTCTTAGGGAAATTAGCCATAGCCTTGGTCCCTGGTGATGATTGGGCGCTCGGATTCCTCTCCGCTTGATTCGGGGCTCTCCTGATGCTGTTCCGTCGGCGTATAGGTGTTTCCTTCTTCCTCCGGGGAAACCGCTGGTGTCGTGCGGATGTACTGCTCCGCTGCGGCCGAGGGATGCTCCTGTGGTGCCTCTTCCTGGGTGTCAGCCTTATGGGGTAGCCGGATGTTGCTGAAGTCCGGCTCCCTTATGAGGGGAGATTCCGGCGGAGCGGGACGAGGGATGCTCGGCTCAGTGACAGTGAGCTTGGCCGAGTCCGGCTGTGTGGAAGGTTTCTCCTCGGCGTGGATAGCCGGCTCCGCCTGCGCGGAAAGCCTCTCCTCGCTTTCTGGAGATCTGCCCCCACGGA
>MVCR01000029.1 GCA_002050035.1 Planctomycetales bacterium 4484_113
TCACGCCGCTGGCGGTTCACTTGGATCAGCAGGTCCCTCCTGACCTCAATCCCAATGACCTAATCTTCCCAATTCAGGAGCTCATCGATGAGGATGATGAACCAGTCTTGAGATACGCGTAGCTTAGCCAGCCCGGAGGAGACGGGGGAAACTGCTATCTTCTTCGAAAGCAACTCTCCATTCCACCGCCGACTCACCGCTCGCAGCGGAGACGACCTCAGATTCGCTCGCTGGTGGTAGGTGATTCCCGTTAAGCGCTGTTGAACTGGGTCGGCGCGCGGGCGGGTTTTCTCCTGTCTCGCGCCCGGGTCACGGGTGCCTAGGCGAAGTCGGTACCCCAGAAGATGGGGAACAGGTCCTCGAAGCTGTTGGTGGCGAAAACGTAGATTATGGCTGCGATTAGACCCAGCCAGAAGACAATGCCGATGGTCTGCCATCGCTTCTCGACTTCAACGAAATCAGAGAAGCTTGCCCAATCCCAGTTTTCCCAGCGCTGGCGGCGGGCGTAGATGCCCGCTGCGGCAATGAGGAAAGCGTAGATGCCGGCGGCCAGATAGAAGACAAATCCTCCTCCGAGCATGAGGTTCCGCATCGGTCCCTGCATCAGATACGGAGCTGAGGAGGCGACCACGCCGGCAAGCAAGCACATGAAGGTGAATCCCAACGGGTAGATCAGTAGTGCTACCAGCATGATTCCCACGAACCACAGCGGTGCGCGAATGAGCAAAGGGCTCAAAGCAACAATGGCGACGAAGAGGAGATAGGGCCACAGAACTCGATTCATCATGTATATCCCGCAGGCGGTGCCGAAGGTGTAATGGCGGAGGTAGTGCTCGTCGACTTCCGACAGGCGGATTTTGACTCTTGCGCCGGCTGTTTCGAGCTGGCGCCTCAACTCCAGCGGTTCACGGGTGTGGTCAGGGGTGGCTGGCAGTGGCGGCCCGCCTGCAGACGGCTCTGCGCTGGGTGTTCTTGATGCAGCCGGCTGCCTGGCTTTTTCCGAGGGCGGCTTGGCCTTGCGCTCAAGTCGTTTCAGATCAGGCAACCGCTTGCGAAGTCGCGGCTCCTCTGATCCCTTTGGTTCCGGTGGTCTCTGGCTGCTATCTTCCATTGCCCCTGCGCCCTGAGGCTTCGCATAGAACTATAGCATTCTTCTCCGGCGTCCGCTACTGAGGCGGGCATCACTGGCTGTTCGTGTGCACTACTCGCCCTCGCTTGATGGTCACAAGCACCGGCTGCTCGTGGATGTTCGAGCCGTCCGTGGTTCCCGGCATCACAACGAGGTCCGCAAGAAACCCCTCTGCGATGCGTCCTTTCTCCTTTTCCTCGTGCGCCAGCGATGCGCTGCCGGTAGTGAAGAGGCCAACCGCTTGCGCGAATGACAGCCGCTCGCTCTCGGCGTGGTGATTGACTGCGGCATAGATGCCGAGTCGCGGCTGAAGCGGCGTGATGGGACTGTCGGAGCCCCCGCCAACAGTGAGTCCGCAGTCGAGTGCCGTCGCCAGCGGATTGGTGCGCATCCCGCGCTTCTCGCCCAGAGCCTGCACATATCCGCCCTTGGTTCCGCCCCAGAAATAATCGAACGCCGGCTGCATCCCGCTTGCCAGCCCCAGCTTCGCCGCGCGCTCGAACTGCGAGCGCGTCCCCGCAACGAAATGCTCGATGCGCGGACGAAGTGCCGCCAGATCAAACTCCTTCGCCAGCTCTTCGTAGGTGCGCAAGACCTGCTCGATCGCCGCATCTCCGATAGCATGGAGAGCAAGTTGCAGGCCCGCTTCTGCACTCTGCCGCACAAAGCTCAGAAGCTCCTCATCGGTGAAGTAGAGCATGCCCTGCTCCCCCGGACAGTCGGCGTAAGGCTTGCTCATCGCCGCCGTGCGAGCTCCGATGGCGCCATCCACGAGAATGCATCCGCCAATACGGTGAAGCCCCAACTCAGAAGCCAGCTCGACCTTCCTCGTGCGGGGATAAAGGACGAGGTCGATATCCTCGCGGCTGGTATCTGCATCCAGAATCACGCGAAAGTCGATGCCGGGGTCACTCCCGTAGCCTTCGAGGCAGTGCAAAGTGGTAATTCCCCGTGCGGGCAGCGTATCCAGAAGCTGTGCCAGAGCGCTCCGCCGCTCCGACTCACTGTAGGTGCTGTAAAGCGCCTCCGAAAGCGCTTCGCCAAGCTTACCGTGCACGATGCCGCTTTCGCGCATTGCCGCCAGCTCCTCCGCCGGCAGCCCGAGCCTCTGCGCAAGCTGATCAACTTTCAACCGCTCCCACGCCGCACCATTGAGCCAGCTACTGTGCCCTTCGATGGAACCAATGCGCAGCGGCTTGTCGGGGAAAGCAGCATCCAGCGTTGCCTGAATGGCGGTGCGCGAGGATTCGGGGAGGCGCATTCTGTCCAGCCGCCCCGCCAGCACGAAGTCGGCGGCGAACTGCGGCGCGCTACGAATCCGCTCGACCATCTCGTCGAGGCTGGAGACTCCGAAGAGGTCTATCTGAAGTAGATAACGCGCGCTAGCCAGCGTGTGGCAGTGGCTATCGATGAAGCCGGGTAGCACCAGCTTGCCGCGAGCGTCGAGAGTATCCGCTTCCGCTACCAGCTTCGTTGCGGTGGGTCTATCCAGCGGCACGATGCGCTCGACGCGCTCGCCGGCGATGTCAATGACGAATATGCCCCTTCGGTTGAAGAGTCTGTCGGTAATGATGCGTCTGAGCTGAGGAAACGTGCCCACATTGCGATTCTACCGCAGATGGAGCGGACAGGACCATCGTTGCAGGCGTGAATATGGAGGTGTCAGCAAGTCCGTTCGGCCGCGCGAACTACTGGAACCATACGACGAAGATGAGGCTGACGATACTCATCAGCTTGAGCAGGATATTCAGCGACGGCCCCGCCGTGTCCTTGAACGGATCGCCCACGGTATCGCCCACGATGGCGGCTTTGTGAGCCTCGCTGCCCTTGCCGCCTAGGTTCCCCCTCTCGATGTACTTCTTGGCGTTATCCCAGGCGCCGCCGGCATTCGCCATAAAGAGGGCAATCATGACGCCGGATGCCATCGCACCGGCAAGCAGACCGCCCACCGCCTCTGGACCTCCGGCTGCGGATGGATTGCCCGAAAGCAGCCGAATGTACTTGAATAGAACCCCGACCACGATAGGCGCCAGCACTGCGAGCAGACCCGGCGCTACCATTCGATGCAGCGCTCCGCGCGTGGCGATGTCCACGCAGCGCATATGATTCCCGCGAGCTTTACCCTCCAGCAATCCCGGTATCTCCCGGAACTGCCGCCGCACTTCCTCGATCATATCCTGTGCCGCCAGTCCCACCGCTCGCAGCGAAAGCGAACTGAACAAAAACGGCAGCATCGCGCCTATGAAAAGCCCCACAATCACTACCGGCCGCGTCAGGTCGAGCACGGTGATACCCGCTTTGGAAGTGAAGGCGGCGAAGAAGGCGAGGGCGGTCAGCGCGGCGGAGCCAATGGCGAAGCCCTTCCCGATGGCGGCGGTGGTGTTTCCCACCGCGTCAAGGCTATCCGTGATCTCGCGCACTTCATGGGGAAGCCCCGCCATCTCCGCAATACCACCGGCATTGTCCGCCACCGGCCCATAGGCATCCACCGCCAGGGTCACGCCGAGAGTGGAGAGCATACCTACCGCAGCGATCGCGATCCCGAAGAGACCGGTGAGGACACTGTTGAAGCCGCCGGCGACCCAGAAACTTACAAAGATGGCAGCCGCCACCGTGAGTAGCGACGGCACGGCGGAATACATCCCGAGACTGAATCCTCCCAGAATATTGGTTGCCGGTCCTGTAAGCGCCGTGTGCGCGAGCTGCCGCGTGGGCGCGTAGGTCGGGCTGGTGTAGTATTCGGTGAATATCCCGATGAGGATTCCTGCGAGAAGCCCCGCGATGATTGCCCACAGAATGCCGTTGGGGATGTCCCGCATCGCCAGAGTGACCCAGACTGCACCCCCAATCATCACGATGGCGCCGGCGAAGGTGCCATTGCGAAGAGCTTGATGCGGGTTGCGCGAGGTGAACAGATTGGTCCAGCCGATTCCAATCAAACTGGCGACAATCCCAATGCCGGCAATGATGAGTGGGTAAATCGCTCCATCAGCGATTTTCAGCGCGAGAAAGCCGAGTAGCATTGCCGAGATAATGGAGCCAACGTAGCTTTCAAAGAGGTCCGCGCCCATACCGGCGACATCGCCGACGTTGTCGCCCACGTTGTCAGCGATGACGGCGGGATTGCGCGGGTCATCTTCGGGTATTCCCGCCTCGAGCTTGCCGACGAGATCTGCTCCCACGTCAGCAGCCTTGGTATAGATGCCGCCACCAACGCGGGCAAACAGTGCGATGGAGCTTGCTCCCAGTGAGAAGCCTAAGATGTCGCGTCCCAGAGCGTCGGCGAACAACGCAATGTTACCATGAGTAAAGATGAGAAACAGTGCGCTGATTCCGAGCACGCCAAGTCCGACGACGCACAGACCCGTGACCGCCCCGGCAGAGAACCCCACTCGCAGAGCTGCCGGTAGGCTGGTGCGTGCGGCTTGCGTGGTGCGGGAGTTACTCATCGTCGCCACCCGCATGCCGATGTATCCTGCAAGTGCGGAGCAGAAGGCGCCTACAAGAAAGGATATCGCCGTGCGCCAACCCAGTTGTGGCGTGAAGATGAGCACCAGGAAGACCACGGCGGCGAACACGAGCAAGTAGTTGTATTCGCGCCGTAGGAATGCGATTGCGCCTTGCTGAATGGCATGACTGATTTCGCGCATCTTCTCGTTGCCGGGGTCCATGCGCGCATTCCGCAGCGCCAGGAACGCCGCAACGCCAAGTGCTAACAAGGCGGAAATGATGACCAGAGTAATAATCATAAGCGTCGTTAGCTCGGGGATGCTAGGAATTGCATTCTACTTGCGCATTCTGCTTCCGTCAAACGCTAGCTGCTTCAGCACGCCGGTAGGCGTAAATCGGTCTGCTACAATGAAATCGTGAATCCCCTTGAGCGGTTGGTGAGAGCAATAACTGCCCGCGAGTTTCGCTCGACGCGCGAGCACGAGCTGATGTGCGAAGTACTGATAATGAGCCTTGCCGGCGCTGGATTCGTGAGCCCGAATCCCTTTGTGGGCGCACTCGTGCTTGCCGATGGCGCGGAGGTGGGACGAGGGGTGCATCGCATTTTCGGGGAGGAGCATGCTGAAAGGGCAGCACTGAATATGGCGAGGCAGCGCGCCCAGGGAGGTGAGATCTTCGTCAACCTTGAGCCCTGCAATCACGAGGGCAATCAGCCTCCGTGCACCAAGGCGATCATTGAGGCAGGTATCCGCCGGGTCATCTTCGGGGGCTACGATCCGAACCCGCTCACGTCTCGTCAGGCACGTCCCGTCCTGGAGGAGGCCGGCGTTGAAGTGGTCGGCCCGCTGATGGCTTTCGCCACAGCACGCCTCAATGACAGCTACTACCACTGGCACTACTGTGAGCGTCCGCTCGTCACGCTCAAGCTGGCTGTTTCCCTTGAGGGACGCTTGAGCGCTGCCAGCGGCGATAGCCAGTGGATAAGCGGGAAGGTGGGTCGTGGCTACGGACACTTCCTGCGCCAGACTCACGATGCGGTGGTGGTTGGCGTCGGCACGGTGCTTGCGGATAATCCACGGCTCACCGTACGCGGTGCGCTGCTTGCCGAATTCATGGGTGAGTACCGGCATCGCCTTAAGCTCAGGCAGCCGGCTAGGGTTATTCTGGACCCTGGTTTTGAGCTCTTCCACAGGAGAGAAGTCGAGGAGGAGCTGGAAAAGGGGTTGCGAGAGGAAGCGGAGCATCTTGACACGCCGCCCCTGAACATCTTCAGGAAGGGAATGCCGGTGCGTGGCGAGATCCCATGGCTGATAATCGCCGGAAGAGCCGGCGCGGCACCGGCAGGAGTGCGGCTGCTCCCGGGGGTGGCGCTCCTGGAGCTTGAGGACAAGCACCGACTGTCGTTTGACGAACTCTGGGAGAAACTGGGGTCTTACGGGATTCGCTCGGTCCTGGTGGAGGGTGGAGCGAGAGTAGCCCGAGAGCTCATTCAACAGAGAGCGTTTACGCGCTTGGATCTCGTCATTGCTCCCGTACTGCTGGGGGAGGACGGCTTGGGTTTCTCTCCAGTACTGGGGCTCAAACATGTTGAAGACGGTCCGGACCTGAAGAGCCCGATCGCAGTCCCTCTTGGGAAGAACGTCTTGGTTAGCGGCTACCGTACGGACTGGCTGGTTCGAATGGTGAAAGGACTGGGAAGGTAGGATGCGATGGTGGGTAGCGTTTTGGGCCTTGCTGGTACTGGCTCTCGCTGCTGCCAGTATTATCGCAGCCGGTCGCCTGCTTAGGAGCGGCTATATGCATCAGGCAGGATGGGAACAGAATGAACCGAGAGTTCTTATTGTACCGGTAGGCATTGCCGGTCGTGCCGGTTCTGTGCCGCCGCCAGAACTCCTGAGAGACTTGGTCGGGGAGCTGGCGAGCTCTCTTTGCTTGGACTATGAGATAGGCGAATCTGTGGAACTGCCGGCTCGGTTGCTGGCTAGTGAGCGGGAGCAGGTGGAAGCTCACCGGGCGTTGGCCACATTGATCGCCCGTTATCGTGCTCAACCGTATTTCCGGTTTCTCTTCATCACCGAGGAAGACCTTTATGTGCGGGGTCTGAACTTCGTGTTCGGACTGGCGGCACCTGGGGGTAGGGCGGCCATAGTGAGCAATGCAAGATTCGGTGAGGAGCCTGCCGGTTCCCGAGTCCTTGAGAACGGAGTGCCCCTGGAGCGGCTGACCAAAGTAGCTCTGCACGAGATCGGTCATACTTTACTGCTGCGTCACAGTGATGACCCACGCAGCGTAATGAAGTACCATAACTCCCTCGCCGAACTGGACGCTTCTGGCGGCGGGTTTACGCAGACGGATATTCGGGGTATCCTGTATGCTTACCCTGGGCTGGAAGGTAGGGTGCGCTGAATCCCATGGGAAGGCTTGTTGAGAAATGCGAACTCACCTGCTTGACGGCGTGGAGGAACACGCCGCACCGGTACTTGTACCGGCACGTGAGGAACGCAAGTCTGGGCGTTGTCCCTCCACCCCTGCAAAGTAGATGGCGTCAGCGCCTCAGGGTTGATGGAGCAGAAGCGATGCCGGGCTCTGCCGAAGGTAGCAGGCTCCTTGCGTGCAAAGTCCGCGCTGAACCAGGGACGGAGGTGATCGTTAATGGCGTTGATTGATCCGACAGAGCACCTGAAGCGTGAAGACAAGTGGTATGTTGGCGGCGGGGAGATGCTTATCTACGCTCCTCCATTTCCGGAGTACGACGCCTTGCCCGGGTACTGGGATACCTGCCACTTCGGGAATCTTCGTCTTCCCCATCTGCTTGCAGTGACCTTTGTCGAGGACGGGCGTGAACTGAAGCCGCGACTGGAGAGCCACACCTGGTTCCCCGACCGCTCCATCTACGAATACACGCTGGCGCCGGGCTTGGCTCTGACGATGACCCGGAGGTGCCAGCCGGAAAGCGTGCTCAGCTGCGAGCTAGTGCTTCTAAACGCGGGGCGCAAGAATAGGCGTGTGGACGTTGTTCTCTGGACACTTCGGCAGACCCGCGAGGGCGGGCGGAAGCATCTCGCGCGAGACTTCGACCTGAGCAAGGGGGAGATCAGTTATGTGCATGTCTTCTACGCCCGAAGCCCGAAGCCGGTATTCTTGAGGGTGCGCACGAGCGCTAATCGCAAGCCGGCGAGCTATCAGATGACGCCCGCGCACAACGCAGCACCAGTGCCAGAATTCAGGTTCACCCCCTTCTGGCAGTTTCTTCGTGAAGGGCGACTGACAAACGACATCGTGCGTGAGAATGTTCTCGGTGGCGCTGTGTATGCTGCCCTGCATTATCGAGTAGCTCTACCTGCAAAGGCGTCGAGGAACCTCGTGGCAAATCTGCGGGTGGAGTTCGTGGAAAAGGAAGACCGGGCCCGGCGAGGTTCGCTGGCAGCTCCCGGTGTTGTGGTTTCGCGGAGGAAGTCCAGGGCAGGTCGTACTGCCGGATTAGTTCCCGACTGGCAGCACTTCGCAGCGATTGTACCCCACTTTGAATGCAGTGACGAATTCATAACTCGATACTACTGGTACCGCTGGTTTGGCATCTGGCTAAACAGCATTCCCGGTGGAGTGGTGCCGAACTGCCCCTTCCCGGCGGTTTACGAAGGGATTGATTACTTCCGCGGACTCATAACCTACAGCCTGATGTGTCATGTGCGTGAGACGAAATGGCTGAGGGATCCGTCGTTGGCGCAGGGGTGTGTTCGCAACCATATTGCACACCAGACTCGCGCCGGTCATTTCGTGGGGCATATCTATGTGGGGCATGTGAATGACCGCGTCTTCTATCACACGGACTGGGGTGGGGCGCTGGCGGAACTTGCCGCTCATCATCCTGATACCGCGTTCGAGTCCGAGGCTTATCTGGCGCTGGTCGATTATCTGCGGTACTTCCTCCATCAGCGGGACCGAGAAGACTCGTATTTGTTTGATGTTACTGACCAGTTTGAGACTGGTCAGGAGCTCAGCAGCCGATATTTCTTCGCCGGCGAAAAGGCCGACCTTTACGGGTGGGAGAGCAGGTTGCGAATGAAAGGTGTTGATGCGACCTACTATATCTGGCGTCTGGCGGTTTACCTGGCGCAGGCAGCGGCAAGGCAGGGGCATCAGCAGGAGACTGAGGAATTCCGGCAGTTGGCCGACAATATCGCCGCCGCAATCCGGCAGAAGATGTGGGATGCGCAGCGGGATTTCTTCTTCGACTATGATGAGGAGAAGGCAGCTCGGTCGCCTTTCTGGTCATCCGTTGGCTTCTATCCGGCGGGGAGCGAGATTGCTGGCTCCAAGATGGTCTCGGCAGCGCTCAAGCACCTTTTCCGCAAGGACAAGTTCGGAACTCCATATCCGACGCCGACTTCGCCGGTAGATGACCCGTACTTCAGCGCTGAGCCGCGCTGGCGGGGTGAGCGTGCGAACTGTCCCTGGAACGGGCGTGTCTGGCCGATGCTCAACAGCCATATCGTGGAAGTATTGGGTCACGCCTCTGAGCTTGACAGTCAGTACCGCAAGAAGCTGGCATCCTATCTCAAGAGTTATCTGCATATGATGTTCTTCGATGGCGACCCGTCGCGTCCTAACTCCTTCGAGCACTACCATCCCTTTGACGGGTCTCCTTCCATCTACCGGGGAGTGGATGATTACCAGCACTCATGGGTGGCTGACCTTATCCTCAAGTACGTTGCAGGCGTGCGTGCGAAAGCGCATGGGCTGGTCGTCGATCCTTTTCCCTTCGCGCTTGACTGGTTCCTGCTGAAGGATGCCTATGTGCATGGTCACCATCTGGATGTGGAATGGAACCGGGACGCTGCCGGCAAGAAGAAGCCCGGCTATCGCATCCGCCTCGATGGGGAAGAAGTCGTTGCGGCGAAGAAGCTGAAGCGCTGGGAACATGTTTGGTAGGCAGCGACCCCGAGGAGCACGAGATGCTCCGACAGGCACCGTCAGTTGTTCGGAGATCTGAATATCAGGGGGAAGGCGATGGGAAGAGGGCTACGATGGTTAATTGTCGCGCTCGTTCTTGGAGCGTCGACACCGTTTCTCTCCTTCGGTGCGAATGGGGCCGAGGACGGGGATGCAGCCGATGCATTCGGCTACCGCGCCACCGACTACTCGTTGATGGCGCTCGTTGATGTGCCGTGTCCTTTCGCGGGTAGAAAGGGATGCTATCCCGTGGGGAACGGGTTGGTGTTTGCCCACTTGGGAGTGGGGGGGGATTTCAACGGGCTTCGCGGAATCACCGGTCCCAGCTATCAGACGCGTGACGAGAAGGGGAATCCTCTCTATTGGGCAGATGGGGAATGGCCAGCGTTGGGGGCTACGCTGCACTCTGGAAGCCAAGCGCTGAGATGGAGCAGGCAGAGCATTCAGCGCATTCGCGGTGTGCCGATGGTGAAGGTGGAGCAGGAGAGCGGAAGGGCAGAGCTTTCCTCACTCACATACGCGGTCGCCGGAGATGCCGTCATCATCCGCGAATTCGTGCTCAAGGCGGGAGAGTTCCAGCGCCCGATGAAGCTCTCCCTGGATGTGGGGCTTCCCCTAGAGAAAACTGCGTGGCGAGACGATGGTACGGCGGAGCTTGTGCACGGCGACAAGCGGCTCCTGGTTTCGCTCCTCGGAGCGGTGCGACGAAACGAGACTGGTGGATGGTGGCTTCCCCTGCTTCCGTCGGGAGGAGAGCTGCGCTTTGCTCTCGTCCTGCGATTCTTCAGTGTTGGCGAGCATCCGCCTGTCGTGGCGGCAGACGCAATCCCTTCGCTGCGTCAGCGCACGCTCGATTGGTGGCGCGAGTGGAGCGAAAGCAACATTCAGTTTGAATCTCCCGATGCGAAGTTCAACGATTTAATGAACGAGCTTCCGATGCTTATCGAAGTGCAGCGCGATGCCGCAAGCGGCGGGGTGGCGCCAATGGTGAGCTATCACGGCTTGTGGGTGCGTGACAGCAACGGGGCTATCCTCGCGCTGCTAGCCAACGGCAAATATGCCGAAGTTGCGCAGATGCTTACCTACTATCGCAAGCTAGCGTGGAAGGAGCGCTCGGCGAGGCTGCGCTTCCCGCTGGACGAGGACGTAAGCGGCGTAACGCCGGGCGACGACTGGAGCGGCGTCGCCCTGGAAAGAGCCGAAGTGCCAAGTTGGAGCATTCTCCAGCACTACTGGTATTGGCGATATTCGGGCGATTTGGGCTTCATTCGTCAGGCGCTGCCATTTCTCAAACACAATGCGTTTGCGCTCGCACTCGACCCCCAGTGGGGACTCAAGTTCCACGGCGATGAGACCTACGCCAATGGCTCGCTCTATTCGACCTACGATAGGGAAGAAAGCGGCAGGATTGGCTATCCCGACGGCTACATACCCACGGACTTCTTCAGCTTCGACAACACGCTTCTGCATCAGGAAGCTGCGCTAGCGCTCGTGGAGATGTGCCGTGCATCGGGAGATGATACAGGAGCGGAAGCCGCGCGGGAGCTCGCAGACAAACTTGCACGAATCCTGGAGCATTAGCTCTGGTATGCGCCGTTCTCCAACATCAACCTGCGTCCCTACTGGCTTTCGCTACTGCCGCCGAAGAAGAACGCGTGGAAGGACTATGTCTGGGCTCGCGAATGTCTGGGCTCGCGAGCTAGTGGCTCGGAAGAGGAATAGCGGCACCACGCCATATTCTGGCTACCAGACCGGCCATAATCTCGGCTATTGGCTGACCGCTGCGGGGGCGCTGGATACGCCGGAGGCGGATTCTTTTTTCAAGTCGCTAGTGCGACAGGCGCTTCCCGACGGCGCCTGGGTGGAGGTTTATAATCCTGACGGCGAGCCGGTTCCCATCTACGGGCGCATCAACCGCCTTCGCCCGTGGGAAAGCGGCATAAACTACGAAGCCATCTTGCGCTATCTCACTGGTTTGCAGCTAGCGCCACGCGGCAGGTGGTGTCTTGACGCGCACCTTCCTTCCGAGTGGACTCACTTGCAGGTAAGTAACCTGCATGCGGCGGGGGCGTGCTTTGATTTGGAGATAGAGAGAAATGCGGGATGGACACTGCGCCTTGCCATAACCGTCGAGGGCGGTGAGAATGTGCCGCCGCTGGCAAGCGAGGTTCGGTTCGTTCCTCTAGCAGAAGAGGCAGGGCCGCTTCCCCGCATCGCAGCAGTCGGTCCGCAAGTGCCCAAAACCACCCGCCTGCTCGTGCTGACCAAGGACGGGAAATGCCGAGAAACTATCAGGCTGGATAAGCGCTTCCGCAAGTTTCGCCGCTCGGAGACCGCGGTGTGGGACATCGCGATGCCGTTCAACATTGCCGACTTACGAAAGGCGCTGCTTGACGGAAAGCGCCTGCGGGTGGCCTATCTCTTCCTGGATGACGGAGTACGCGATGCCGACCGTCGCACGTTCAAAGATGCAGGCTTCTGGGAATCGGAGGATCTGAAGCAGCTCTTTGCCGACTATGAAGCCGCCGGTGGACAGGTTGTAGATGCGAACTCGCTGGAGATTGCCCCCGCGGTAGGCGTGCTTCATTTGCGGCTGTTGATTGTCCTCTACACGAACACTTTCACTTGGAAGATGAGCGATGCCGACATCGCCAACTTCCATCAGGAGATAGCGGAGTGGATAAGCTGGATGGATGAAGTTGCGGGCGACCGTGTGCAACTGGAGCCTGATTTCTTGCAGATTGATCGCTGGCTGCCACCGCTTCAGAGCGGTCCCCAGGGGGGAGGTATCTACTGGATGGGCTGGAGCGATGTGGCCGATGATCTTGAGCGCCGCGGTATCCCTCGTAACTTCTACGATAGCTTCGCCGTCTTCTGGGCGTGGGACCGCAATGCGCGTAAGGACGCACATCAAGCTTACGGCGGTGCCGCGCAGGGACCTAGCGATGATGTTCAGCTCCTGGGTGAGCCCAATCGGATGAGCTACTTCGGAGCTGCCGTCTTGAAAGATCTGCCAGACATTACGAGCAAGATAGCGCTCCACGAATACTTGCACGACATCGACGCGATGCTCGCAGTATCCGGGCACCCCGATTGGTTCTTCTCCCCTGACGATATGGCGAAGCTTATGGACTTGCTGCTCAGCGAGCAACCGGGGGCGTTTGAGGTTCTCGGCTATAGCGATTCCGCGATGAAGGAGCTGGCAGAGAAAGAGGCGAAGCGCGAAGCCAGTTTCCCCTGGCGCACTCAACTTATCTACTACCGCTGGATGCTGGAACGGACTCCGAAGGCGCATTTTCTCAGGGTGTTTCCCCATCTGGGCTACGTTGCGCCGCGCAGCCGGCGTCGCCTGCTTTACCACCATTTCATCCTGCCGGAGGGCGAGAAGGCGTATCAAATCGCATTCGACCGTGCTGACGCGGCGAAGCTGCGGCTAACGCCAATCACGCTTCTAGATAAGGAGCGCGACAAGGAGCACGTCAATCTGGAGAGGTCGGTGTGGGCAGGCGCGATTGAGCCAGCACAAGAAGTGCTGCGCACCTACGCGGAGGCGGAGCTTGCCGCGCCCGAGAAGACTGAAATTGTCCTGGGAGCGCCGGAGCAGCAGGTGCAGGTCGCACTCCATCGCACCGGCGTCGACGCTTCTCCGCCAGTAGCCGGTGCCACGGTAAAGGGAGAACTCGGCGAGCAGGCGCTGGAATTCGCTGAGAAGACAGATGGCGTTTACGCGGCGAGCCTGCCCGACCTGCCGAAGCGCGAGATGAAGCTGACGATAAGCGCGACTGCCCCGGCACTCACCATCTCGCCGATAGTCGTCCTAGTGCACTCGCGCCCCATATGGAGTCTCAGCCTACCGAAAAAGCTCGCTGCGCCAATGTGCCAGCCGAAACGATTCGACTTCACCATCGCCGACCCATCTCCCGACGCGAAATTCACGCTTGATGCGCAGGTGGTGCCCTTTGAGAACGACCTCACGAGAGCGCTCACTAGGGATGGCTTTATGGGCAAACTCGCTGGCGAGCCGAAGCTGCTCACGGTGGGATTCGGCAATCGTTATTCCCTTACTCTTCCCGCGCTGCCTGCCGGCACGCACACGCTCAAGCTCAGGGTGACCCGCGAAGTCGCGGGAAGTAAGGTTCGCCTCGTCCATGAATTCCCGATTGAGGTGAGCTCCGACAGCGTGGAGTTCGTCGTTGACCGCGACGAG
>MVCR01000030.1 GCA_002050035.1 Planctomycetales bacterium 4484_113
GCGCGTCAGCTCTCCTGGGCGTTCCTGCGACAGGACTTCAAGCAATTCGCACGCCCTTTCATCCTGCCCGTCGAGAACTTCTTCAGCTTCAGCCGCTATTCGGATGAGCTGGATAACCGCACCTTACTGACGACAGAAGAGCTGTCGGAGACCGTTGCGGAGTATCTTGCTTCACAAGGTCTGGGCGTTTTCAAGTGTGCGGAGACGGAGAAGTACGCGCATGTAACCTACTTTTTCAACGGTGGTCGTGAGGAGCCATTTCCCGGCGAGGAGCGGGCTCTGATTCCATCGCCGAAAGTCGCCACCTACGACCTCAAACCTGAGATGAGCGTCTTTCAGGTGGCGGAGAAGTCGGTGCAGGCCATCAAGAGCGGGAAGTACTTCTTCGTCGTCATCAACTTCGCCAATGGCGACATGGTGGGTCACACCGGTATCTTGGAGGCGGCGGTGGAGGCATCGGAAGCCGTGGACAAGGCTCTTGCCCAGATCCTCAGCGCTACCGGCGAAGGAAAGGACGCTTTCCTGATCGTAACCGCCGACCACGGTAACTGCGAGGAGATGCTGCGAAGTGATGGCACTGTGCTCACGCAGCATTCTCTGAATCCGGTTCCGCTGGTGCTTATTGGCGGGGAAGGACGCACGCTCGGACGGGCTGCTCCTGACCCGAACCATCCTCCGTCGGATGATGACGCGGAAGCGTTCGCCGGGGAGCAGGCGCTGCGGGACATCGTGCCCACCTTCCTTGACCTGTGGGGAATGGGCAAGCCCTCAGTGATGGATGGGGCAAGCCTGCTGAAGTGAGGACGTGAAGAAGCAGGGTGGAATGGGGGACGTGGCTAGTGGGGGAACCGTACCTTCAGTCGGCATTGCCTACCCGCGGAGGGCAGTCCTGCCGCCAAATCGTCGGAGCCTCACATCTGCACATCCACGCCGCCTGTAATCTCTAAGAGGTCATTTGCCAGATCCAGCGTAACCTCACGCGCTTCAGTGCGGAAGGCAGGGTCTACCAGCATCACCTGATTGAGGGTGAGGATGTGGCTTCCTCGGTCCCATGTGAGGCCGCGGGCGGTAAAGCGCTCTCGTAGTGCCGGGATTTCTCCCGAGAGATCGCCTTCGACAACTGCTCTCTCATCCCGCACCTCGTAACGCACATTCCGCGCTACCAAGAAGAGCTTCTTCTCATCGGCGAAGAAGAATTCAACCTCGGCACGCGGCAACTCAATCACTCCTTGCGAAGCACTCGCCGCGTCGGAGTGGAGTCGAAGTCTCATGAGACCATCAGGAGAGGAAAGCACAATCTCGGTTTCCTTGACCTCCATATCTGGCAGGTTGCCGGGCGCAGACGTTGACGTTTCTGCGGCTTGCTCAGCCAACCCTTCTGCTGGAGGAGGGTGGAAACTCGCGGGGTTGATACTACGCTGGTTTACGCCGAAGTTAGCCCTAAACGCCAGCAGTACCAACCCTAACACAACCGCTAGGGTCGCAATCGTCCAGAAAACTGCATAGAATCTCTGCCTCATTGTCGTCCGCCCGCTATGACGCCAACAGGTCGGATCATCATCAATCGCCTAGAGTCCTCTCAGCTTCAGCTCGTCGAGCTGCCGCCGATCGACTTCGCTGGGAGCGCCGGTCAAGGGGCACGTGCCCTGAGTCGTCTTGGGGAAGGCAATCACATCGCGGATGTTATGCATCCCTGACAGCAGCATAACGATACGGTCAAGACCAAGCGCGATCCCGCGATGTGGCGGCCCACCGTAATCGTATGCACGGAGGAGGAAGCCGAAGCGCGCTTCGATGAGATCACTGTTCATTCCCAGATTGCGCAGCACGCGTCGCTGCAGTTCCGCATCCTGAATCCGGTGGCTGCCGCTGCCCAGCTCCTCCCCGTTAAGCACGAGGTCGTACGAATCGGCACGGACCTTGAGTGGATCCGTCTCCAGCAGGTGCATATCCTCTGGCAACGGCAGACTAAAGGGATGATGCGCCGGTACCAGTTCTCCCGTTGCCTCGTCGCGCTCGTAGAGCGGGAAGTCAGTTACCCACGCGAAACGCCAGTCTGACAGTCGCGGAAGCTGGTAGCGCTCCCAGACATGGAGCCGCACCTGACCGAGAACCCGCAGGATGCTATCGCGCTCGCCACTTATGAGCACAAGAGTGCCCTCATCTTCGGGGTCGAGACCGAGCTCCCTTCGGATGGCTTCAAGTTGCTCGCGATGCATGAACTTCTTGAGAACGCCGCTGACCGATTGGTCGTGCCCGAGGTGCGCGATTACGACGCCGGCGCCACCTTGCTGGCGCACGAACTTGCCAGTTTCCTCTTCCTGCTTGCGCGAGGCTCTGAGCTTAGGGATGAACAAGCCCTGGATACTTCCGCCAGAGCCGATAGCATCGGCGAAGACTCTAAACTCGGTGTGAGCGAAGGACTCGGTCAGGTCATGAATCTCAGCGGGAATCCTGAGGTCGGGCTTATCGGTGCCGAAGCGACTCAATGCCTCCTGGTAGGTGAGCCGCGGGAACGGTGATTGGGGTCGTCCTGCGCCTACCTGCTCGAAGAGGCTGCACATAAGCTCCTCAATCAGCGCGAACAGCTGGTCTCGACTCATGAAGCTGACTTCAAGGTCAAGCTGCGTATGTTCTAGCTGCCGGTTAGCCCGCAGGTCCTCGTCGCGCAAACAGCGTGCAAGCTGGAAGTAGCGATCCACCCCCGCGACCATCAAAACCTGCTTGAGGAGCTGCGGGCTCTGAGGCAGTGCGTAGAACTTGCCAGGATGCATGCGCGCGGGAACCAGGAAGTCGCGGGCGCCCTCTGGCGTCGGCTTGGTTAGAAGCGGTGTCTCGATTTCCAGGAAGCCGTGTCGGTCGAGGAAGTTGCGAATCTCCAGCGCCACTTGATGGCGCAGTTTCAGCACTCTCACCATAGGCGGACGCCGGAGATCGAGATAGCGATAGGTCAACCGCAGGTTCTCGTCGCCCGGTTCTTCGTCGGTGATGTAGAAGGGTGGAGTTCTCGCTTCTGCGAGGACTTGGATCTCTTCTGGGATTACCTCACGGTCGCCTCCGGGCTCGTCCTTGTGTTCACCCGGCGGGCGGAGCTGTAGATGACCGCGCACAGAAATCACATACTCGGCGCGCAGCCTACTAGCAACGGCATGGGCGGAAGGGTTCTCGGTCTGGTCAACCTTGACTTGCAGGCTGCCCCAGCGGTCGCGGATGCGGAAGAAGATGAGGCTTCCCAAGTCGCGCTGGCGTTCCACCCATCCGCAGAGGGTGAGTGCCCGCGGCGTCTCCTCCTTCATGGGCTCGCAGATAGCGTCCTCAACCGTGTGCGTACGTTCGAGCATACTGACAATGGTAGCACAGGGAAGGACTGATTCCTTATGCCAGCTCCCGTGGCAACGCTCACTAAGCGCAGTGCGACGGCGCTAATACTAGTAAGCTGCAGAACCAGAAAAGCGAGGTGCCACCGGGCTTATAGACCTTCGCCCATCTTACTGGCTCCCGGCACGCGCTCGAACTGCTCGACACGGTGAAGAATGCGCTCACTGAAGTCGGTTTCCTTCTGCTCCAGGAGCTTGAAGTCGTGCGGGCTGCTGGCAGCCTGAATAGCCGTCTCGTAAGTAATGAGGCCGCGCCGGTACATGCCGAGAAGATACTGGTCGAAAGTAATCATACCTTCGGCCGTCCCTTCTTCGATAGCGTTCTTGATCATATCGGTCTTTTCCTGATCCACAATGTACTCGCGGATACGACCGGTGGACTTCATTATCTCCATTGCGGGAACCCGCCCACCACCAACCATGGGGAGCAATCGCATCGAAATGATGGAGTGGATGGTTTCAGAAAGCATCATACGCGCCTGCTTCTGCATAACATCTGGATAGAAATCGATAATGCGGTTGATGGTTTGCACAACGTCAAGAGTGTGCAGGGTTGTCAGCACGAGGTGACCGGTGAGGGCTGCCTGGAAGGTTGCCGTGACGGTTTCACGGTCACGCATCTCACCGACCATGATGATATCCGGGTCTTCACGCATAGCGCCTCGGAGCGCGTCAAGGAACGTGTTGGTATCCACACCCAGCTCGCGCTGGTTGATGATGGCTTCCTTGTCGTAGTGGACGAACTCGATGGGGTCCTCGATGGTGATGATGTGGACCGGTCGGCGGTTATTCACGTACTCGGTCATCGAGGCGAGGGTGGTTGACTTCCCCGAACCGGTGGTTCCGGTGATGATGACGATGCCGCGGCGCTCCAGCGATATCTCCTCAAGAATCAACGGAAGGTTGAGCTCCTCGAACGAGAGAATCTTGTCCGGAACAAGTCGAAGCGCTGCTGCAAGATTTCCTCGCTGGCGGAAGATATTCACCCGAAAGCGGGCGCGTTCGCGGTACTGATAGGCGATGTCTATCTCGTTGCGCTCCTCAAGGAGGTACTCACGCTTGGGTGTGAGCAGATCCTTGCAGTAGCGCTCCATGGCATCCTCGTCGACAACGGGGAAGTCCGTCGGTGCCAGGTCACCATCGACGCGGATGAAGGGCACTCGACCTACGCCGAGGTGAAGGTCGGACGCATTCTTGTCGACAACAAAAGCAAGCAGTTCTTCAATTGGTACGGGCATAACTCACTCCCGTTAGAGTTTTAGGCTTTTCTCATCTCATTATACCACACGCTAGAGGCGAAGCTGGCAGCCGTCTGGGAACTAATGCTGGCGGGTGGGAATGAGCTGCTTGCGCAAAAGCGTCATCTCGTGGGAGTCAAGTTCACGGGTCTCTCCAGGCTTCAGCTTCCCCAAATCGATGCCCCCAAAGGCAACACGCTTCAGGCGCAGCACGTCGTACCCCAGCGATTCCATAAGCCTTCTCAGTTCCCGGTTGCGCCCTTCAGCGATGGTGATGCGAAGCAGTGCAGTATCGCCTCGCCTGTGCAGTATCTCGCCGCCGAGGGGGAATACGGGCCCGTCTGTCAGCATCACTCCGCGAGCTATTCTCATCCAATCAGCGCGCTTCATCTCCGGCTGCACCAGCAGTTCATAGGTGCGCTGCACCCGAGAGGAAGGGTGCATCAGGCTGTGCGCCAGCTCGCCGTCGGTCGTGAGAAGAATCAATCCCTCACTTCTGCGATCCAGGCGTCCCACCGCGATCAATCGCCGCCTTTGCGGGAAGAAATCGATCAGGCAGCGACGTCCCTTCTCATCCTTCCATGTGCTGAGCACTCCCTTGGGCTTGTAAAATGCGAGCAACCGGGGGCTCGGTCGCTTGGGCAATGTCTCTCCGGCGACGGCGATGGTGTCTCTTTCCAACTCCACGCGCGTGGCGAGGTCGCGCACCACCGTTCCGTTCACGCTCACCTTGCCGGAGGTGACAAGCTGCTCCACCTTACGGCGGCTGCCGTATCCGAGCATTGCCAGCGCTCGATTGATCCGCATTTGGGCCACCGGACGATTATAATCGAGGAGTGTTTCGGCGGATGATTAGTGGTGACAGCTACACCGTGGACGGAGGGCATTCGCCGACCAGGGGCGCTGGGGAGGCTACCGACGCCGCCCCAACGGAAGCCTGTAGCGGACAGATCATACTGGATGGTAGCTTTGCCCTGGATGTGCGTGTCGAAATGCAGGGGAGCCTGCTCTGGCGAATAATCCTCGGCAGCATCAGGGAAGTAACCGCTTCTTCCCCGGTGCTCCCGCTGACGACCGAATGCGGTGAAGCATCCCCAAACGCGCCGATTGTGCTGGCACTTCTGCCGCGTCTGCTCTCTGGCAGGGTTCGTTTCGCCGTGGATTCAAAGTTCCGCCTTCTTGATGTGCTTACTATGGAAGGGGAAAGGGTAGGGCACATCCGGTTGGCGAATGTCCTCACATCATTCCAGAGGCGCGTATTCGCGGTGCTGCTGAAGGTTCCTGCTGGCGAAACCAGAACTTATCGTGCCGTTGCAGAAGCGGTTGGTAGTTCCCCGCGCGCGGTGGGCCAGGCTCTCGCAAGAAACCCCTTGCCTCTGCTAGTGCCCTGCCATCGGGTGGTGGCGGGTAATCACAAGCTTGGTGGATTCTCGGCTCCTGATGGAGCGAGGTTGAAGCGTCTTCTGCTTGCCGCCGAATCGTCTGCGCAAGGCGCGAGTGGAACGGCTCAGGTTGAAAACTGAACCTAATTAGACTAAGCTATGGTGTTAGGCGCAAGGGGATTGTGCACCATGAGCCGGCAGTCAAAGTTCCTTCTCGAAGTATCGGTCGCAAAGCTGCTGTTTTTCAGCGTCCTGTGGGCGGCGTCTCTATACTCCGCGCACGTGGCTGCGACTCTCTTCCCCCACGAATCGCCAATTGTATTCCTGCTGTTCTTGGTCATCAATGGGGTCTCACTGCAACGGCTCGCTCGTGAGCCGAGGACAGCAGATATGCTGCTGCGTTTGCTTTTCATCAGCGATGTGGTCTTCGCTATCTACCTCACGAAGTTCTTCTTCCTCTCCACGGGTTATGTGATAGTTCTTTTCCTTGGACTCATCATGTTCGAGACCCTGGTTGTGAACGCTTTGTTCGGCTTGATTACCTTCGTGGTTAGCATTGGTGCCGTTGCGCTGCTGCAATGGCGGGCTCCTGCTGGCTACAGGTCGCTGCAGATACTGCTTGAGCAGCCAGACATCACGTTCGTCGCGCTATCGATGGCGGCGACTTATTTCGTGGCGTACCTGGCAAGCCGTAACACAGCGCGACTCTTCAGCGACGCCGAGCGGCTGACCGGCGAACTCGCCGATGCCACCGTGGGCAGCGAGATTGCCAAGGAGGAGCTGCTCAAGCGCAATCGTCACATCGGCACTTTGCTGAAAGTGTCGGAGAGTCTTTCGTCTTCGCTGGAGATGAAGGATCTCTTTGCCAACTTCGAGACTGCACTGCACGAGTCTGTCGAGTTCGACAATCTGAATCTCATGGTCTGTGACGCTGCCGAAGGCGTCTTCAGGAACTTGATGAGTCACGCCGAGATCTTCGATTTGAAGGATGCGACGGTGTTCCCGCTGGATCGTGGGATTGCCGGCGTTGTCTATAACAAGGGACGCTCGTATCTGACAGAGGACGTCTCGGAAGATCCCAACTTCGTTCCTTACTCTCCGCATGCCCGCAACATCGCTTCGCTGCTAGCAGTGCCGCTTTATTATCGGGATGAGATTCTGGGGATACTAACGCTTGACTCTCGGCGCAGAGGGAACTTCACGCAAGAGCATCTCCATTTTCTTGAGAGCGTTGCCCCGTTGCTCGCGGTGGCGGTGAACAACGTGATCAGCTTCCAGGCATTTAAGACGGCGTCCACACGGGACCGGCTGACGAATCTCTATAACTACTTCGCGTTTACGCGGCGTTTTCATGAGTTGCTGGAGGACAGCTACCGCCACGATACGCCGCTGACCCTGCTGATGATCGATATCGATGATTTCAAGCGGGTGAACGACACGTACGGTCATCTCATGGGTAATCAGGTGCTTGCGCAGTTCGGGGAACTTCTGTCTATGTTCTTCCGACGTTCCGACCTGATCGCCCGCTATGGTGGGGAGGAATTCGCGGTGGTGCTCAATCGCACGCCCCTGGATATGGGTCTCGTGCTATCGGACAACCTGCGGCGGCAGGTGGAAGAAATGGACTTTGGTGCGGGCGGCAGCAGTACCGTTCACATTAGTATCAGCGTTGGCGTGTCTTCAACGGCGGACGAAGGAATCAGCTTCGACTCCCGTCCAGGACGCAGGGCTGGCGACGAGCGCTACATCGCCAACCTGGAAGAAATCGCGGAACGTCTCATTTCCTATGCCGACGAAGCTCTATACGCCTCGAAGTCGCGGGGCAAGAACGTGGTCTCAGTATCGCAGTATGCGCACTATCCGCGGAAGGACTTCACAGAGTATCGAGCCGAAGCTGATCCCAGCACTTTCCCGCGAATTGAGAAGAAGGTGCTTCGGCTGGACAGCAGGATGTGATTGGCGCCGCTGCGGGAACAAGCAAAGTTGCTCAGCCTTGGCGAGTTGAGGGTTACTCCTTGATCGCCCACTGCTTGCGCTGTGCCCAGTGCAGATTATCCGGCGTGATGACAGCAATGTCCACCTGACCGCCGCAGACGGCCGGGCCCGCCCTGAACCTGCATACCCCTATCGTCAACTGCACTGCGAAATTCGCGAAATCTATCGCGTCCTGAAGCGGCATTCCGTCGAAGATCAGGGGAAGCTCTCCCACCGCCTCCTTGGCCCAGCGCTCGATGGCGTCGCGGTCAATGCCGCGCTGCACGAGGTCGTCGAGCACTTTCGGATCGAAGCCTTTGATCAATCTCGTAAGCGCTTCTCCACTGCCGAACCAGTTGACGCCGAAGGATGGGGTGCCGTCCGGCTTGTCCGGTCGCACGACATCCAGTTCCTCGCCGTTGGGCAGTGTGAACGTGTATAGCTCAGAGTAGAACTGCCGATACGAGTATCCACCCACGAGTACGCCGATGGTGGGTCTCTGTTCTTGCCCGGGACGCTCCGGATAGGCCTTGTCATAGCGTTCGCGAGTGAATTCCAGAAGCGTCTGAGTAATTGTCTTCACGCTGTAATCGCGTTCTCTCAGCATGTCCGCGTATTCGTATTCCAACTCCATAATCAGGCTCTGAATAGTACGATCTTTGATGGCGGCGTTACCCCAGGTCATCACGCCGATCGGCAAGTTGCCGATCTGGCAGACCTTATTCGCGTACTCGAAGGTCTGGATGATGCTGGGCTCTTTCTGCTGCGGACTCAGCAGACCGAGCAGCACGTTGGCGCTGTCGGCGGCCAGGACTAGCCCTTCAGCGACTCTCACGCTTACGCAGATGCTCATCGGGTTATACCTCCGCAGCAATTATACGACAACCAGCAAATCTCTGGGGCATAGCTTACGCGCGGCTCGTGAATTGCTTCACATAGTCGCCGCCAGTGCATGGGATTCGTGGCTGTCGCCATGCAGCTTGATATTCCCGCGGCACCACCTATAATGAAGCTCCTGATTCGGAAAACCATGTTGAACGGGGAGGACTGGCGGTGAAGAAGGAAATCCCAGTATACAAGGCGCCAACCAAGCGGCGGAAAGGACAGCTCGTGAAGGAGCTGCGGCGACTGGTGTCGGCGTACGAAAAGCGCAGGTCTAAGCGGGCTCTCGCTGAAATCGCCCGGTTCTGCAAGCTTGATAATCCGTCGGAGCGGGGCTTTCTCGCCGAAGGACTTGCCGCCATTCACTCTGAAATGCCGAAACCGGTGGAACGGGTGGCGCGCGAGCTGGCAAGAGTCGCCGACAACAGGGTAGGGCGTATCGGGGCGAATGCGCTCTATTTGGTGCTGGACGACTATGCGAAGTGCAAGCGCGCGGTTATGGCGCGGGTGGATTACGACCCCGACTATGTCGAGGCAATGATCTGTTCCCTTTGCTACGACTATCCCGACGACGCTGCAGCGGATTTACCCAAGCTGTTCAAGCACCGCTCGCGTGCGGTGAGGCTGGGCGCCCTGCACGGCCTTGAGGCCATCGGCGCGAAGCACCCTGGAATTGCGTTCAAGTATCTGGATGATTTCCGGGCGACTGAGGATGAGGTGGAGCAGTTCTGGGTCAAGCACGTCTTGGCGCTCAACTTGATTCCGCAGAAAACCGCCTTCAGTATGCGCAGGCTCAAGGCATGGCTCAAGGAGGGCGGGGAAGTTACCCGCGAGATTGTCGAAGAAGCGGTGCGGCAGGCGCGAAAGCACTACGCGATTGGAAAGGAGAAAGTGCCGGGGCTCTACGAAAACCTCAAGGAGACAGTCACGAAGTGGGCGGAGGACGGCAGCGTCTATGTGCGTGAGCTGGGGGAGAAGCTCAAGAAGTCATTCAAGAAGTAGGCGGCAAATAACCCCGCCTACGGAAGAGTTATCAGGCATAGGCAGTCGTTGGACTGCTGGCGTCTCGCCTGTGGTATGCCCCCGGTTCTACTCAGACAGTCAAATCCACGGGCAGGGACGCCCGTGATCGAGTTGCAAGGACAGAGCCACCCGGCTCGCAGATGCTAGAATAGCTTCGTGGGAAGCACTCCAATCGACAAGCAGGTTTCAGAGATACTTCGCGGTGTGGCGGAGATTCTGCCCTCGGAGGAAGAGCTGGCGGCGCGCCTCAAGAAGCGGGGCAAGCTGCGTGTAAAGCTCGGCATCGACCCCACGCACACCGATCTTACCCTGGGACACACGGTAGTGCTGGAGAAGCTGCGCACTTTCCAGGAGCTGGGGCACGATGTCATCTACATCATCGGTGACTTCACGGCGCTGGTGGGCGACCCTTCCGGGCGCAAGAAGGCGCGACCGCAGCTTACCGAAGAGCAGATACGCCAATACGCCGCGACCTTCCGCGAGCAGGCGGGGAAGATTCTGGATATGGACAAGGCAGAGGTGCGCTACAACTCCGAGTGGCTGGCGAAGCTCTCGATGAAGGACTGCATCGAGCTTTGCTCGCAGATGACGGTGGCGCGGATGCTGGAGCGGGAGGACTTCGGCGAGCGCTATCGCAGCGAGACGCCCATCTACATCCACGAGTTTCTCTATGCGCTGCTGCAGGCGTACGACAGCGTCGCGGTGAAGCCGGACATCGAAATCGGCGCCACCGAGCAGAAGTTCAACCTGCTGATGGGGCGGCAGTTGATGCAGCACAAAGGGCTTCAGCCGCAACTTGTCCTCACGATGCCGATTCTGATTGGCACCGACGGCGTGATGAAGATGAGCAAGAGCGAGGGCAACTACATCGCGCTCACCGACACGCCGCAGGATATGTTCGGCAAAGTGATGAGCATCCCCGACGGCATCATCACCCACTACTTCCGCCTGCTCACGCAGAAGGGCGAGGACGAAATCGCGGCGATGGAGAAAGCGATGGCGGAGGGCGCCAACCCGATGGACTTCAAGCTCGACCTCGCCGAAGAGATAACGAAGAAGTTCCATAGCATTGGGAAGCAGGAACGAGACCGCTTCATCGCGGCGTTTTCGGAGGGAGACAAGGAGGCCATCGCGGGGAGGATCTCGGTCCCGCCGCGCCTCATTAAGGACGGGAAGGTTGATATAGTCCGCCTCCTCGTGGAAATCGGAGCCGTCAAGAGCGGCAACGAAGCCCGCCGCCTCATCGCTCAGGGCGCAGTGAAAATAGATGGTAAGAAGGTTAACCCTGAGGATACGCAACTAAAGGTCTTGGGCGGCGAGCTCCTGGAAATTGGTAAGAAGAAGGCGTACCGAGTAGCGGTTTCCGAGTAGGAGTGAGCCCCGCGTGCCTGCATAGGGGGTGCTGGCCCTCGTGGTTCGAGGCCAAAGAGTAGGTTTGAGATTTCGGGTTTAGGGTTTAAGGGGTGAGGGGTGAGCGCGGGTCCTCGCGGTATAATCCCCCAGCGATGCCGCTTAATAAGCCGAAATATGTGCCCAAAGGGTGGGGCGGGGAGCTGTGGATCCATAACGACGAGCTCTACTGCGGAAAGCTGCTAACGCTGA
>MVCR01000110.1 GCA_002050035.1 Planctomycetales bacterium 4484_113
GGAAGCGTGCTGGCGGCGGTGGGAACCGCCTTGCCGGAAACGCTGGTCGCGCTCATCGCCCTGATGATGGCAGCGGGGCAGATGGGAGAGCAGGGGCGCCACATTGGCATCGGCGCGATTCTGGGAGCGCCCTTTATGCTCTCCACCCTTGCCTTCTTCATCATCGGGGCTACCTACTTCGTTGTGCGAGCCACCGGCTCGCGGAAGGTTAGCTTCTTTGTCGAGCCCGATGTAATCAGGAACGACCTCACTTACTTCTTCTGGGCTTTCTCGCTCGTCGCGGTGCTGGCGCTCCTGCGGCAGTACGTGTTCGTTACGCCGAGGATGCATCTCGTGGATAGCATCGCCGCGATTGCACTGATCGTGCTCTACCTTTTCTACGCAAGGCGAGCGGCGCAGAGCGGGCAGAGACTCACTCACTGGACGCTGAACCCGCTCTACCTACAACGAAAGGCGGCAATACCCGTTCACGGCCTGGTCATTCTCCAGCTTGTGATAGCCCTCGCCGTGATGATCGGGGGCAGCCGATGGTTCGTGCTTGAAGTCGCGCACCTCGCCGGACTTCTGCATATGCCGACGCTGCTGCTGGCGATACTCTTGGTTCCGGTGGCGACCGAGCTTCCGGAGAAGTTCAACTCGCTCATCTGGGTGCGACGCGGGCGCGACACGCTCGCGGTGGGCAATGTTAGCGGCGCGATGATCTTCCAGGTCACATTCCCGGTTTCAGTGGGGCTCTTTTTCACCACCTGGGCGTTTGCCGTGAACTCCTTTGCTTTCCTCGCGGTGGTGCTGACGCTCATTAGTTCACTGCTCGTCATTGCGGACATCAAGGTCAGCAAGAAGCTGCGCCCGAGAACGCTCCTTATCGGGGGTCTTCTCTACCTTGTCTACGTGACTGTCGCCGTGGTTAATGTGTACCACCCCTTCCTGCACTAGCAAGTCATGCCGGCGATGAGCGCTTCTGGCATGCAGGAATCACGGACGAAGTTGAGTCGAAGGTGCGCGCATTCTCCGGAATCTAAGCCTAGCCCGCCGCCGCAGTCGGCCGCTCGCCGGAGCTTGCTGCAACCAGAGCGTCCCGAATCCGCTCTGCCGCCTGGCGCGACTGGCGCAGGTACTCGTCCAGTACCGTAGGCTCAGGTTCCCTCGGCACATTCTGCTTGCGGGCAAAGCGCTTCACCGCCGCCTCCAGGCTGTTCTCCAGCATCACATTGCCGGCGTATCCCACGCGGGCGAGAAGCCGAGCCAGGCGCGCGAAATCAAACGTCCCGGTGAATGGCATCAGGTGCACATCCCTGCCGCCGAAGTTATCGGAAAGATGAGTTGTGCCAATCTGCGCGGCATACTTCTCAATGAACGCAAACGGGTCTGGATTGTGGATGTTCACGTGGCAACTATCCAGGCAGAGGCAAATCGGCTCCGGCGCGGTCTCAAGCACTCGCTCCAGCAGGCGCTGATAGGAATAAGGATGCGGCAGGTTCTCCAGGCAGAAGCGAATGCCCCTCTCTCCCGCGTAATCCATCAGCTCGCGAATTGACTCGTGAGCGTAGGGCAGTCGCGCTTCAATCTCTTCCGGGCTCATCGTCTGCACATTACAGAGGTGAGAGGTAACCGCCCGCCCTCTAAGTTGATGAATCGCGTCAATGGCGAACTTGTAAATGAGGATCGTCCCCTCACGGGCGTAGTCGTTGGGGGTAGAGAGATCGAGGAAAATATCAATCGGCGTGTGGATGTAGTCAACGAAAAGACCGAGCTTCGCCGTAAGTTCCGCGACTTGTGTGACCCGCTTCTTATCGTGGTAGGGGAAGTGGCTCACTTTGTGCCCGATCGCCACGGCGTCGAATCCGGCTTCTACCCCCTTTAGGCGTGAATGCACAAATCCAGCCAGTGCAGGCGAGCCAACTAGGCGGATTCCACTCGGCGCAGGAGCCCCATCGGCGTGCACTCATCCCCCTGCCCCAGCGGATTGTCCCGCAGCGCGGAGGCTACGATGCGCGAAATCTCCTCGCCGAAACTCGCGCCGATAACCCACGGCTCCTGGATATCGTTGACATCCACCACGCAGGCGTCAAGTCCCGTCGCTTCCTTGATGGCGCGGCAGGTTTCGGGAATCTGCACCGGTCCAGGAATCACGTAATCCCAGTACTTCTTGATACCCATCGTGTGCTCGGCGTCGATCATTTTGGTGGCGAGCCCTGCGACCTCATAGAAATCGCCGCGCCGCCTGAGCACCAGCTTCCCCCACGCCGCCGCCGCCGTTCCCTTAAGCACGTTCCAAGCCCCCACTTCTTCAATCGCCACCTGCATCGCTCTCGGACTGCGCAATCCGACGCCGTACGGGCTCTTAGTGACGAACCGCGAAAGCAGCCGTGCAAGGAAGCTTACGTGTATCGTGTCAATGTGCCGCTGGCGTCCCTGCATAATCGCCAGTGCGGTCTCAGCGATGAAAAGCACGTCTCCCGCCTGCGATTCAGGAACCGCATAGCGGCGCACCACTTCCAGCGGATCGTCTTCTTCCGTGAGGATATGGGTCTTCACCGGTAGGCGAAGATAGGAGACTCCGTCAACCTCAATGAGTGGCTGTCTGCTGCGCGGCACTTCCCCGCGATTATAGCAACTGCGAAGAGGCTTTACGCCAGCCCTCAATTGGCGCATAATAGCTGCGCGTGGAATGGCGCATCTATTTATTCGGTTACCCGCTTGAGCACAGTCTTTCCCCCGAGCTGCACAACCGATACTTCCAGAAGCTCAAGCTGCCGCTGGCGTATGAAGCGCGTCCCACCCCGCCACCGCGCTTTCACCAGGAGATTCCGCAACTCATGCGGGAAGACAACTTCCTCGGCGCGAATGTCACCATCCCCTACAAGGGCGAGATTGTGACGATGCTCGATGAGCTGCGGGGCGAGGCAGCCATCATCGGCGCGGTGAACACGGTGGTGCGGACTTCGCACGGACTTGTCGGTTACAACACCGACGCGCCCGCATTCTCGGAGATGCTGCGCGCCGCGGGGTGGAGCCGTGTTGGCAGCGCGATGATCATGGGCAGCGGCGGCGGCGCGCAGGCAGCGGCGTGGGCGCTCACGCAGATGGGCTGCTCCAAGCTCGCCATCCTCCATCGCAGCGAGCGCCGCCTGAAGACGCTCCGCAACCTGCTGCGTCGGCTGGATAAGCGCGCTTCATTCATTCCGCTGCACCGAGTGCAGGAGTTCTTCCAGTGGGCGGAGCGGGAAGGTCACCTCCTCGATAAGTCGGCTCCGGCGGAAGGAGCCGACCTGCTCGACGACTTCGCTCGCGCATCAGGCGTCTCGGGGTCCTTTCCTGCGGCGAACGCTTCCAGCATCCCGATCCATCAGAACGAATCCAAGCTCTTCGACCTCCTGGTCAATGCGACTGCGCTCTCCCGCAAGCTGTGGCTGGAACAGTTGAGCCTCTAGGCTCAGCAACTCCTCAACATCGCAAGTGTTACAATCACCGCGTGAGCCGTCGCCTGGCACTGCAAGTGGTGGAAGCGAACCTCAACCGCCTACGCGAGGGCATCCGCGCGGTCGAGGATGCTCTGCGCTATACCGGCGGCGCCGAGAAGCTGTTCACCGCGCTCAAGCGGCTCCGCGAGCGCAGCGGCAATCGCGAGGAGCGGCTGCGCAGGGCGCTGGGGAGTCAGCTCATCGCCGCCCGTGAGCTGGAGAAGGACGCCGGGCGGGCTACGGAAGAGCCCCTGGAAGTCAAGCGCGGCAATCTGCTCTCCCTGCTCACCGCCAACTTCAAACGCGCGCAGGAAGCCGCTCGCAACCTGGAAGAATACTGCAAGCTCCTGGGCGAGCGCAGCGCAGCGTCCGATTTCAAACGCGTGCGCTTTGAGCTCTATGAGCACGAGAGGGCGGCACGACTGCTGCTGGAAGCGCAGGCTGAGCGAGCGAACGCACGGAACCTGGTAGCCGCAGCACTCGCCCGCTTCCCCCTGTATCTCATTCTCGATGATGCGAATACGCAGCGCCAATCGCCGGAGCAGCTTACGCGCGCGTTCTATCGCGGCGGCGGACGCATCCTGCAACTTCGCTTCAAGCACGCGCCAGCGCGCAAAGTCGTAGCACTGGCACGGAAGCTCAAGCGCGAGCATCCCCGCCTCATCGTCATCGTCAACGATCGCGTGGACATCGCGCTTGCCGCAGGCGCAGACGGCGTTCACTTGGGGGCGAATGACCTCACTATCGCGGAGCTTGGAGAGATGCGTGAGCGCCTGATCGTCGGAAGGACTGTGCGAACACTGGCATCTGCTCAGCGCGAAACGAAGGCGGGCGCGGATTATCTTGGCACCACCGCCATCTTCGCCACCTCCACGAAATCGCACGAGCGCGTCATCGGTCTGCAAGGACTCCGCGAAATCGCCCAGGCATCACCCATCCCCTGCGTCGCCATCGGCGGCATCGCCGCTGCCAACTTCCGCAAAGTGTTACGGGCAGGAGCCGACGGATTCTGCGCCATCTCGCCGCTCGCCGAGCCTTCCGAAGCCCGCCTCTTTTTCGCCGCTGTCCGGGAATATGCTCGGAAGCGCGGGAGACGCTGACGGCAAAGCGCCCTCCATGAGGCAGTTCGTTGCTCCCCGCATCTTCCGCCAGTGTACTCCTGACTGCCGCGCTACGTGCCTGTTCCCTGGACGAGGGGCGTCTCGCCGGTCATTCCTCCACCGAGTAGGCGCTGCTGAGTAGCGCCGCCGATACCGCCCATACAACCCCCGCTCCCCCTGTGCTACAATCGCGGATGATTAAGCCAGGAGGAAATCACAATGAAACGAATCATCCTCGCCATGCTCCTTATCACCATCTTCGCGCTGCCCGCACACGCCGACCGCTTCGATGAACTGATGGGTCCTTACGCCTCCGCCTTCAGCCAGGGGCTCACTGAGATCGGTTTGACCTGGCAGGATGTCACCATCGACCTGGGCGACCGCAACTTCTATGGCGGCGACCGCTACCGCCTGCGCTTCTTCGACACCTTCATTGCCAACCCCTGGAAGATACCGGAGTTTGTCCCGCTCTTGCGAGATTCCGCGCTCGAACTCGCGGACGACCCGCCGATGCTGATGGTGGTGGCGCAGAACCGTCTCGGCAATTCAGTGCGTCTCGGGCTTATCAGCGATCCCGTGGAGCCGTTTCAGACACAGGTGGACGCCGCGCCCGCCGCGACCTGCATCTTGGATGCGGTCAAGGGTTTCTGCGAGAAGGAAGGGTATCCACTCACTAATGGCGAAATCACATATCTGCGCGAGCGGGGAGCTGCGGTGCCGCCGCCGGTGGCGAAGGAAGTTGCGCTCTTTTTCGCAGCGCTCCCCGATGTGCTCACCTACCGCAAGTACGCGATGAAACCGGTCATCGATCATCTGCTGACGAGCGAATACACGAATCCGGTGGAGACCTATGTGAAATCCATCTCCGAGGAGAACGAGGACGAAGCCCTCGCCAAGAGCCTCGACCTCTCGGTGATGACCGAATACTTGCTGGACAACCTCGACTACAACTACCTGCATACCGGCGGGACGCTGCTCGGCTTCGTCGCCAAGGCGATGCGCGAGCACCTGCGCGCGTTCACGGATGACGCTGACTTCTCGTTCACCTTTGAGACCCCGCTCGGACTCATCGCACTCAACGGCAAGGCAAACGACATCTACACCGGCGGTGTGCCTTACCTCCTCATCATTGACACGGGCGGAGATGATTCCTACGCCGGCGGTGCGAGCACCATCTCGCTCTCCAATCCCGTGAGCGTGCTCTTTGACCTAAGCGGCGATGACACATACAAGAACGAGAGCACGGCGATTCCCGCCTTCGGCAGCGGCGTTTTCGGCTACGGCTATCTCTTCGACGAAGCCGGCGATGACAGCTACGACAGCCCCACGATTACGCAGGGCGCCGGCATCTTCGGCGTCGGGCTGCTGATGGATAGCGCCGGCGACGATTCCTACGCCACCATCACCGGCGGGCAGGCAAGCGGAACTTACGGCACCGGCATCCTCTCCGACCTTTCGGGCAACGACACCTACGAATGCTATCAGCTTTCGCAGGGATACGGCTTCACCAGGGGCGTGGGGCTGCTGGTGGATAAAGAGGGCAACGACCGCTACACCGCCAACGACACCGACATTCGATTCCCCTCGGCGCAGAGCAAGGAGCACAACAGCTCGCTCTCGCAGGGCTTCGGCTTCGGTCGCCGCTCGGACATCTTCACCGGTCATTCGTGGGCTGGCGGTGTTGGGATGCTATTCGACGGCGCGGGTGACGACCGCTACTCCTGCGGCATCTTCGGGCAGGGCGCCGGCTACTGGTACGGCACCGGCATTCTCGCCGACGCCTCGGGCAACGACGACTACGAAGGTCACTGGTATGTGCAGGCAAGCGCGGCGCACTTCGCCCTCGGCATCCTCGACGACGCTGCCGGCGACGACCATTACTTCGCGGATATGAATATGGCGCAGGGCGCGGGGCACGATTTCTCGCTCGGCTTCCTCGTGGAGCGTGCAGGCGACGACACCTACGACTCAACGAGCCTCGCGCTGGGCGGCGGCAACGCCAATGGGATCGGCATCTTCTGGGATATCCTCGGCGACGACACCTACAAGACCGTCAAGGGCACGAACTTCGGCAAGGGCAATCCCGCACGCGGCGGCATCCGCAATCTCATCCTCTGCCTGGGCATCTTCGCCGATACGGCGGGCGTGGACACTTACCCTTCCGCGAAGCCCTTCGCGGGCAACGACAAGGTGTGGACGCAGCAGGAGCAGGACGGCAAGCCCCCCAAAGGCTACGAGCGCGGAGTAGGGATTGACACGGAAATCACATCGCCGCCTCCGCAAGAGGCATCAGGCAAGTAGAATCCGGAAACGGTCGCAGAAGGGCGGCTCAACGATGCCGTCTCCGGCGTCGCGCCTTGGCAGCCTTTTGCAAGTTCTTCAGCCGCTCAAGCCG
>MVCR01000111.1:0-1548 GCA_002050035.1 Planctomycetales bacterium 4484_113
GCACCAGAATCCCCTAGCCGGTGGTTTCGGGGTGATGCGGGATTGCACGCCAAGACGGGTGCCGCCTGGCGCGAAGTCTGCCTTTGTGCTTTCCGCTTGCGTGGCTTCCGCCGGTGGTGGTTTTGCGCCGAGGGAGCGGCCTGGAGGGAAAAAAATGGGGAGGGCTGGGGGGCACCCTCCCCGGTCTTTTTATGATTCTATTTCTAGCAGGTCTCAGCGCTGATGTCAAGCCCCCAGAAGAGGCTTTTCCCGAAACCTGCTTCCGCGGCGTTAGTAGCCCATATCCATGCCGCCACCGCCACCAGGCACCGGCGGAGTCTTCTTCTCTTCCTCTGGCTTCTCCGCCACCAGCGCCTCGGTGGTGAGAAGCATGCTGGCAATCGACGCGGCGTTTTCCAGCGCGGAACGAGTAACCTTGACCGGGTCGATGATACCGGCCTTTACCAGGTCCTCGAACTTCAGGCTGGCGGCATTGAAGCCCTCGTTCTTCTTGCGCTCGCGGATGCGCTCAATGATGATGGAGCCTTCCTGACCCGCGTTCTGAGCGATCCAGCGGGCAGGCTCTTCCAGCGCACGCTGCACGATCTTCACGCCGAGGGCGACGTCGGGGTCATCGCTGTCCTTCGCCAGATCGTCCAGCACTTTCGCGCCGCGCAGGAGGGCAACCCCGCCGCCAACGACGATTCCCTCTTCGACCGCTGCGCGGGTGGCTTCCAGGGCATCCTCGTAGCGGTGCTTCTTCTCCTTCAGCTCGGTCTCGGTAGCCGCGCCGACTTTCAGCACCGCGACGCCGCCGGCCAGCTTCGCCAGGCGCTCCTGCAACTTCTCCCTATCCCAGTCGCTGGTCGCCTTGTCAATCTCGTTGCGGATCTGCTGGATGCGCCCTTTGATGGCATCCTTGGTTCCCTTGCCTTCGATGATGGTGGTATTTTCCTTGTCCACCTTCACCTTCTTAGCGGTTCCCAGGTCTTTCAGCTCAACCGATTCCAGCTTCACGCCCAGGTCTTCGGTGAAGAACTGCCCGCCGGTAAGCGTTGCGATGTCGCCCATTTGCGCCTTGCGACGGTCGCCGTAACCGGGGCTCTTGACCGCGCAGGCGTTGAGCGTGCCGCGAAGCTGGTTGACCACCAGGGTAGCCAGAGCCTCGCCCTCGACATCCTCGCAGATGATGAGCAGCGGCTTGCCGGCTTTCGCCACCTTCTCCAGGAGCGGAATCACGTCCGCGACTGCAGTGATCTTCTTCTCCCAGAGCAGGATGTAGGGGTCCTCCATATGGACCTCCATATTCTCCTTGTCGGTAACGAAGTAGGGACTGAGATAGCCGCGGTCGAACTGCATACCTTCGACCAGTTCAATCTTGGTCTCGGCGGTTTTGCTCTCTTCCACCGTGATGACGCCGTCCTTACCCACCGCTTCCATCGCCTGTGCGATCAGCTCCCCGATCTCTGGATCATTGTTTCCAGAGATGGTAGCCACATGGGCAATTGCCTTCTTGTCGTTCCTAATGCTGATGGCGTCCTTCTTGAGCGCTTCCACCACGGCGCGCGC
>MVCR01000111.1:1572-5144 GCA_002050035.1 Planctomycetales bacterium 4484_113
AGCCCTTCGTGCACCATCGACTGCGCGAGCAGAGTCGCTGTAGTGGTACCGTCGCCGGCGATGTCGTTGGTCTTGCTGGCGACTTCCTTCACGAGCTGGGCGCCCATATTCTCGTAGGGCTCTTCCAGCTCTATTTCCTTGGCGATGGTTACGCCATCGTTGGTGATAGTGGGGCTACCCCACTTCTTCTCCAGAACCACATTGCGGCCGCGCGGTCCCAGAGTTACGCGCACCGCATTGGCCACCTTGTCCACGCCCGCCTCCAGCTTCCGTCGGGCCTCATCGGAAAACTTGAGTTCTTTCGCTGCCATAGTTCCTCCTTGCGTAGTCAGAGTTACGGATCCGGTGCGGCTTCTCCGGCGGTCTGCTCACACGGGCGGTTTCCAGGCCCGCTGGTGGAGCGCGCCGCCTTGTGCGCACCTTACGCCTGGCTACTCGCGCCAGGCCATAATGTCATCGTCGCGGCAGATGAGGTATTCATCGCCGCCGATCTTGAATTCCGTGCCCGCGTACTTGGAATAGAGCACCTTCATTCCCGGCTTAACGAAGACTGGTGCGCGCTCGCCGTTATCCAGCAAGCGCCCCTCGCCAACCGCGACCACTTCTCCGAGCACCGGTCGCTCCTTCGCGCTGTCGGGGATTACCAGTCCGCCCGGAGTCACATTCTGCTCTTCCTCCAGCGGCTTGATTACCACCCGACCGGGTGCTGGAGTGTAATCGAACTTCTTTGCCATAGAACCGACCTCCTGACATGTTGGTTTAGCAGTTACGTACCAGCCTGTTAGCAGTTTTATTTTTCGACCGCTAGCAGTCTGGCTTGACGACTGCTAATTATACTCGTTAAACTGTGTGTGTCAAGAGGCCGCGGCCAGCGGTGTCCGGGCGAGCATCCACAAAGGCGGCGCGCGAGAATGCTGCTACCACCGGGGCATAACTCAACCGCAGCAGGCTCGCGCGGTAGAATAGTGGTTACGCTTATGGATACGGCGAAACTGACAATCAGCGAACGTAAGCGGCGGATTCTCCGGCTGCTGGTGAAGCACTACATCCAGCGGGTGAAGCCCATCAGCAGCGGCTATCTGGCGAAGCTGATGTCACTTTCCAGCGCCACCATCCGCAATGAACTGAAGGATCTCACCGAGCTGGGTTATCTGGAGCAGCCGCACCCTGCATCCGGTCGCATTCCCACGTTTCGCGCCTACCGGCTCTATGTTGATGAACTGATGTCGAAGCTGGTGGTTGATGCCGACGAGGTGCAGCACCTGGTGAAAGCTTTCCGGCAGCTTGAGCGCGAGCTGGAATTGCTGCTCTCGTCCTCGCTGGAAAGGCTGATGCGGGAAAGCCCGTATCTCGCCTACGTGACCGTGCCGGAGCATCCCCCGCTGATTATTCGCAGCCTGAATCTTCTCGAAGTGGATCGCCACCAGCTCGTCATCGTGCTGGTGACGGATCTGGGAGTGACCCAGAGCGGCATCATACAAACGGATGTGCCGGTGCACAAGCTGCGACTGGGATTGCTCTCGGAACGTCTCACTAACTACCTGCGGGGACGCAGAATAAGGCAGGTGAGGATGAGGGAACTCAGGCGAATCCTCTCCGATTTCACGCGCGTGCCCGTGGGATTGGCTGACCGGCTGGAGCAGGTGCTGGCGAGGCTGCGTGAACCTGAAGAGCGCGTCATCTTCACGGAGGCTTATCGGCTGCTCACGCATCCCGAGTTCGGCGAGGGCGAGCGCTTTCGGCATCTCGTTGATTCCATCTCGGATCGGGAGCGCTTCCTGAGCACGATTGAGCAGCGTGTGGGCGACCGACCGCTGGCCGCCATCATCGGCGACGAGGCTGGCTGTGAGGAATTCGCCGACCTCAGCATCCTGGCATCGAACTATGAGCTGGACGAGAGTGCGCGCGGTCAGCTCGGGGTAGTTGGTCCCACGCGCCTGGAGTACCGAAAGACGATGCCCCTAGTGCTCAATGTCGCGCAGGCGCTCTCGCAAGTATTGAAGGAGTGGCGGAGCCGTGGCGAGGGTTGATATTGATCTCTACGAGGTATTGAGGGTAAGCCGCGACGCCTCCCCAGAGGAGATCAAGCACGCCTATCGCAGGCTCGTGCGCGAGTGCCATCCCGACTATCATCCTGGCGATCGGGAAAAGGAGGAGCAGTTCAAGCGGGTCGCTGTTGCCTACGAGATTCTCTCCGACCCGGAGAAACGTCGGCAGTACGATACGTATGGCACCGTGCGACCTACGGGCGCGCCGGCGGATATCTTCGGCGACTTCACTTCCGTGTCCGACCTTTTCGATTTCTTCTTCGGGGAAGGAATGGGTTTCGGCAGGCGGTCAGCGCGCCGGCGTGCGGTTGACCCCGCCTACTCCGAAGGTGAGCACCTGCAGGAACAGATTGAGCTTACTCTGGCGGACACTCTCACGGAGCAGACGCTCACGCTTAAAGTGCGGCGGCTGGAGACCTGCCCCGTGTGTGGCGGCTCGCGCCTGGAGCCGGGAACCCATGCGACCGTGTGCGATCGCTGCGGCGGCACCGGCATAGTCACGGTTACTCGGCAGTCTCTGCTGGGCGTTTTCTCCTCCACTTCCACCTGCCCCGCCTGTCATGGCAGAGGCGCGCGGATCGACCATCCCTGCCACGAATGCGGCGGCACCGGACTGCGACCGAAGGAGCGCACGGTTGAAGTTACCGTTCCTGCCGGTGTCACTGATGGAATGGTGCTGCGTCTGCGAGGTCAGGGGCATGCTGGAACCGGCGGCGGGCCCGAAGGCGACCTGCTACTGCGTATTCGTGTAAAGCCGCATCCTGTCTTCGCCGTGGACGGCGCAAATCTGGTTGCCGAGCTTCCGGTTACCTATCCGGAGGTGCTGCAGGGGGCTGAAATCGGCTTCGAGTATGTGAGTGGTGAGGAGCTCAAGGTCAGAGTCCCTCCGAAGACGCAGCCGGGCAGCATCCTCACCCTGCGCGGGAAGGGACTGCCGCATCTCAATTCGCGTGGAACCGGCGATTTGCTCCTGCGGGTAACTCTCGACTTCCCAGACCGTCTTTCCCGCGAAGAGAAGGAGCTTCTAAGCAGACTTGAAGGCGGCAAGCGAGAGCGCAGGGGCAAAGGAGCATCGTCGCTGCGCAATCTGCGAAAGCTCAAGGAGCTTTCCTGAGGGACGCCAGGACTATGGAGCTGGACCGGGCAATCGACCGCTTCCTCGTCCACTGCCGCGTGGAGCGTGGAATGTCGGAAAATACGCTCTCCGCTTACGCCTCGGATTTGCGTTTCTTCGCGCAGTGGCTGGAGGCGCGGGAGGTATCTGACCGCCTCCCACGGATGGAGCATCTCACGTCGGATGCCATCACCGCGTATGTGGGCGAGCTCAACGCCGAACGGCGCTTCGCTCCAGGAACGGTGCGTCGCCGCATCGCTTCGCTTCGCAGTCTGCTGAAGTTCCTGCTGCGCGAGGGGGCGCTGAAAGCGAATCCCTTTCCCCGCCGCTTGCGTGCGCCCGCGGCAACACTGCTGCCGAAGTCACTCAGCGTGGAAGAAGTTGAGCGACTTCTTGAAGCCGCCTCCAAC
>MVCR01000031.1 GCA_002050035.1 Planctomycetales bacterium 4484_113
TCGTGCTGAGGCGGGAGACCGAACGCCCGGAAGCGGTGGAAGCTGGATTCGCCCGCGTTGTCGGCACCGAGACCGAGTGCGTTGAGAGCGAAGTGAGCCTGACGCTGGAGCAGGTTCGCGCAAAGCATCTGCCGCCACCAACAGCGGACAATCCCTTCGGCGACGGCAAATCTGCCGAGCGCATCGCAGATTTCCTCGCTGCCAGACTGCATAGCCAGGGCTTGCTATGAGCCCACCCGCAACTGCGACAAGCTGAATCGCTTCCGCTAGCGCGATTACCCCGTAGTAGATGAGGGCGTTGAGAAGGATGGTATAATGTAAACATATGGGCCTGTCGCCGGTGACTTTCTACGATCTGCGTTACGACCAGAATAATCGGTCGCCGATTATCTTCCTCAAGGACACGCAGTCCGACCGCTTTCTGCCGGTGTGGATTGGCGAGGCGGAGGCCATTTCAATCGAGATCGCATCGCGAGGAGAGACCCCGCCACGACCGCTCACGCACGACTTGATGAAGAGGATACTTGACAACGCCGGTATCCGGCTGGTCAGTGTCATCATCGACCGGCTGGTGGGCTCGGTCTACTACGCGACGCTAGTACTGGAAGTTGGCGAACGGACGGTGGAAGTGGACTGCCGCCCCAGTGATGGCGTTGCCCTGGCGCTGCGGGAAAAGGCGCAGATATTCGTCTCTGACGAGCTGATGTACAACATCAAGTTCGTGGAAATGAGCCCAGCCGAAGGCATGGCGCTGGAAGAAGCTGACGAGCCGGAAGCCACCCGCTACAGGACAATCGACTTCAAGCAGTTCCTCAAGGGCGTCAAGCCCTCTGACTTCAAAGAGGGATAGCACTCTCCATCTGCCCGCCAATCCCCGGCGAGTTCGTCTCCCGAATCAACGAGGTTCTCGATCCTTTGGCGCATCAGCCTGATTCGCCTATAATCAACCCGTGGGCTACCAGACGCTCTATCGCAAATACCGCCCGCAGACTTTCGCCGAAGTCGTGGGACAGCAGCACGTCGCAACGATACTGCGCAACAGCGTACAGCAAGGGCGGATAAGCCACGCCTACCTTTTCAGCGGACCGCGAGGCACCGGTAAGACGTCGGTGGCCCGCATCTTCGCCAAAGCACTGAACTGCCCAAGCGCCAAGGATGGCGAGCCGTGCGGCACCTGTGAAATCTGCAAGTCCATCGCCACGGGCAACGCCCCCGATATCATTGAGATTGATGCCGCTTCCAACCGAGGGATAGATGACATCCGTGATCTGAGAGAGAAGGTCCACTACGCCCCCGCACGATTCAACTACAAGGTCTATATCATTGATGAAGCCCATATGATCACCCCGCAGGGGTTCAACGCACTGCTCAAGACCCTCGAGGAACCACCGGCCCACGCCATCTTCATACTGTGCACCACTGAGCCGCACAAGCTTCCTCTCACCATCCTAAGCCGCCTGCTCAAACTGGAATTCCATCGGCTACCTCTAGAGCCTTTAGCCGCACACGCTCAGAAGATCGCCCAGCAGGAGAAAACAGAGCTCACCCGGGCTGCCGCTCTCGAGCTTGCCAAGCTTGCCGAGGGAAGCGTGCGCGACACGATCAGCCTGCTGGAGCAGGCAATGGCCTTCACTGTCGAGCGAATCGACGAACCGCAGATTGATGAGCTCTTCCATCTAGCAAGTCCGGAGCAGATTGTCGACCTCGCAGTGGCTGTTCTGCGTTCGCGCAAAGACGAGATCGCACACATTGCCGAGGAGCTGATTCTCAGCGGACGCGACCCGGAACGAATGCTCCTTGAGCTTGCAAGCGCTCTTGAGAAGTACCTACTCAATCGGGCGCAGTTGCGGGCGGCGCTCGAAGCTCGTGACCTGCCCTACTGCGATGTTACCGATGATCAGCTCGTGGCTGCGGTCAGCGAATGCTGGGAAGCGAGCTCTCACCTGCGACGCGAAGCCAACCCCAGCTTGCTGTTCAGGATCACCCTCTATCGAATCGCCCACGTGCTCGCACGCGCTCAGCAAGCCGCTCTGGGAAGACCTGAAGAGTCAGCAAAGGCTGTTGCGCCGGCGAAGCCAGCCGCTAAGCCCCCAGTGCCTGAAGCGCCGCGAGCCACCAGCACGTCTGAAAGCACTCCTGCGAAAGTTGTGAAGAAAGAAGACGCGGAGAGCCGCGGCAGGTCGCCCTCACCGCCTGCAAGCGAGCTCGTGCCGGAACAACCTGCCGCTGCTCAGGCTTTCTCCGAAGCGAGGGAAGCCGCAGCGACTCCTTCTCCCCCCACAGAAGCGCCGCCCCTTTTCAGCGCAGAGGGCAAACCGCAAGAAGCGCCTGCGGCAGGCAATGAGCAGCAGATTCCCCAGGAGAAGGGGGCTTCCTCGGATGCAGACATTCCGGCATCCAGGAGCAAGGAGTCAGGCGAGCTTCCCCAAGAAGATGCTCAGACAGATCCTCGCTGGGAGGCCCTGCTCGACTCCATACGAAGTGAGAGCATCACCACTTTCTGCCTTCTGTTTGAAGGACCGGAGCCAGAGGTCAAGAAGCAGCATCTCGTTCTCCGCTTCCCGGATCGGCTCCGCTTCTTCTCACAGCTACTGCGGCAGGCATCGAACCTCCGTGTGCTCGACCACTTCGTGAAGACCCATTATGGTCCTGAATGGGTAGTAGATATAGTGAATGAGGCACCGGGGAGGGAGGCGGAGGAAGCCGAGCGGGCAGCCCGTGATGTGCTTGACCTCTTCCCTGGAAGCCGGGAGATAGAACTCGGCCAATGAGGTGAAACCGTGGAAAGAAGATCTATTGACTACAGCTGGATCATCCTGATCGTCATCGCTGTTATCGCGATTTTTGCCTACAAGCCGGTCGTTGGCTACCTGCGGGAGCGCTCCTCGCAGTCAACTGGCGCGACTGATTACCAGAAAGCCAAGGAGGTCTTCTACGACTACCAAGTTTGGGGGCATCCCAACCGAAGCTGTGCCATGTGCCACGCGAAGGACTACGAGGTGAATCCCGAGCACCCTGATATAGACATGCCGGATTTCAAGTATGTGCAACTCAAGGGCGTCGCGCGCAAGTATCACTATACACTGCTGGGTTCGCCTTCCGACCTCGTTAAGCGGATCAACCGTTGCCTGCACTCACCGACGCGAATTGGCTACGGGACATTGACCCAGCAAGATGAACGCATTCGGCTGCTGCTCATCTACTTGAAGAAGCTATGATCTGCAAGACGGTGCACGACAGGCAAGGCACTCAGCCAGCGTGAGCTTCCCGTACCGGCTCGACGCGACCGGTAACCAGTTCCCAAGCCTTCCACACGCCGAGCACAACTACGCCCACACTGAAGAGCAGCAGTACGACGCCAACAACGAAGAGCGTTAGGGTCGCTCCCGAATAGCTCGTCACCAGCTTGTGCCAAGTGCGTAGCGTGATGATGACCAGGCTGGCAAAGGTCGTTGCCACCATAAATATCGCCGGCAGAACGGTGAACCAGGAGGGCCGCAGCCGATACGCGAGCCACAGGCTCACGGTGATAAGAGTGAGCGCCGCCATCATCTGATTAGCCGTGCCGAAGAGAGGCCAGATGGCTTTGATAGCGTTGGGATAGGCGAGGATGAAAGTCAGCACAACTGTAAGCAGAGCGTTGAATGCTGGCGCCAGCAAGAACTTGGGGACCCGCTTGCCGAAGAGGAATTTCCAGAGTTCCTCCAGTAGGTAGCGATTCAAGCGCACCGCAGTATCCAGAGTCGTCACCAGGAAGCCCTCGATCATCAGAATACCGAAGATGGTGCCGAGGTAAAGTGGAATTGCCAATCCCTTGTGCAAGAGACCACCCATTCCCATTGCAAAGGCGAGCACGATGTTGGCATGGGGACCCCACGCCTCCGCCATATAGCCGCTGTAGCCAAGTCCCGCGGCAATGGCTATGAGCACCAGAAGCGCAAGCATCGATTCCAAAAGCATTCCGCCATAGCCGATGTAGCGGGCGTGCCGCTCGCGGTCGCATTGCTTCGAGCTGGTGCCGCTGGAAACCAGCGAGTGGAAGCCGCTGATAGCGCCACAGGCAATGGTGATGAACATTATCGGCCAGATGAGACCGAGATGCTTCGTGCCTTCGGCAATGCTGAAGGCTGGCGTGCCAGCGGTGGAGAGACCTGCCAATCCTCCGACTACTACAGCAACGAACATCACGGCGAGACCGGAATAGAGGATGAACGAATTCACAAAATCACGCGGCTGCAGCACGATCCACACCGGTATCGCGGCGGCTACCAGAACATAGCCACTCAGCACCAGCATCCAGACGAGGCGAATCTGCAGATCGGTCATCGTACCGAAAGAGACCGGAAACCAGAAGCCAACAAGAATCGACCCGACAGCGACCAGGATAGCCAGGATGGACATCGGAAGCACGCGGGCGCCACGCCGATAGAGAAAGTAGCCCATAATCGGGGCGAAGGCGGTCATGATAATGACGCTAGTGGTAGCGATGCCGCCAATGCGTACTTGCTCGATGCCCTCGCGCAGGAAAACATGCACCGGCAGCCACGACTCCCTCGGAATCAGAGCGAATTTCGCAAGAGGATAGAAGCTGGTCAGCGCTTGCACAGACAGATTGAGAAAAGCCGCGCACACAAGCAGCAGAAGCAGGATGGTAAAGGCGATGTAGAGGAAGAAGCCGAGCTTGCCGGTAGTTCTTCCGGTAATCTCCACGATGCTGCGACCCTTCTCACGGAGGCTGACGAAAAACGAGGTGTAATCGTGCACCGCACCGAGAAAAACCGCACCGACAATGATCCAGAGCCAGGTGGGCACAAACCCGTAGACCGCTGCCATTGCCGGCCCGACGATGGGTCCGGCGCCAGCGATAGTGGCGAAGTGGTGCGAGAACAGCACCATCGGCTTGGAGGGCACATAATCCAGATCATCCTGCAGAGTATGCGCTGGCGTGGGACGGTTGTCATTAACCCGGATGCTGCGGGCTATGTAAGTGGAATAGAAGCGGAAAGCGAGCCAGTAGATGATGAGCGAGATGATAAGAACGAGCAGAACGTTCATAGCTTCATCCTCCGTGAGCGATTTCAGGGCACTGCTCAAGGATCGCAACTTGAGCTTCCCTGAGCAATCCCCAAGGGTTAACCGCAGGATTATAGCACCGCACTTCCACCATCCTGATACTCCAGGTATTGACGCACTCGAGAGTCGGTGCTAGAGTGATCTCGTCCGCTGGCTCAAGGAAGTGCGGTGAAAAACCGTCGCGGGCCAGCCACTGTGAGGTGGACCGGACTGCTGAAAGCCCATTGTCCGCCGGGGCGCAGAAGGCATTGCCGACTGCACGAAGGCGGGTGAGAAGGGAGCAGATTCCGGGATGAAACCAAGCCAGGATACTTGGCAGCGGACAATCAACACTAGCCCGCTCGGGCGGGCGAGCTTCTCGGAGTGAGTGACGTGTTGATACGAAAAGCAGTTTTGCTTCTTCTGGTGGTTATTCCATCCCCCTGCCGGCATACTGCCATCGTGCAAGCGATCATCTCTGCTTCCGAGCGGCGGCACCGGAGGGTGTTATCACGCAAGCACTAGAGGCATTCGGAATCACCGCCGGCTACGGGCGCGAGCCCTTCCTTCGTGCATTCAACTTCAGCGTCAGCGCGGGTGAATTCGTCGCCGTGATTGGTCCCAACGGCGCCGGCAAGACTACTGTGGTGCGCTTGTTCACCGATAGCCTTCCCGTATGGAGGGGGGAAGCCCGCATCCTGGGGAGGGCGTTGCGGGAAATCACGCCCCGAAAGCGGGCTCATATGATGGGGGTGGTTTCCCAGGAAAGAAGCTCACGCGTGCCGCTAACGGTGGAGGAAGTGGTCACCCTAGGACGCCTGCCCTACCTTTCGCCACTGAGACCTCTGGGCGGCGAAGATAGAGCCGCAGTTGAAGCAACCCTGCGCGACTTCTCGCTGGCCGACCTGGCACAACGACCTTTCAGCGAGCTTTCAGGGGGAGAGCGGCAGCGAGTGCTGCTGGCACGGGCTCTGGCGCAAAGACCACAGATCCTGCTGCTTGACGAACCAACTGCCCACCTCGACCTGAACTACCAGAAAGAGATTATGGACGCGCTTCTGCGCTGGCGGCGCGAAAGAGGCATCACCATTGTCGTTACGATGCACGATCTTTCGCTGGCGGGTGCGTATGCCGAGCGCCTAATCCTGCTGGACAAGGGAAGAATCGTCGCCGAGGGGTCGTCTGCGGAGGTGCTGCGGCAGGAGATTCTGGAAAGCGTGTATCGCACCGCGGTCACGCTCGTGCCTCGCGATGAGGGTGCGCCCTTGATCATCGTTACTCCGGAGGAACACAATGCCTAGATTCAATGCCGTCAAATGGTTCGCTCTTGCGATGCTGCTGCTAGCTACAGCGCTCGTTTGCGCTATCTCCACTGCGCCCGCCAATGCGGCTGCTGCCGCCGGCAACGCGCTTACACAGAAGCAGGAAAAGGTCACCGATTCGCTGGGAGAAACATTCGTCCCGCGCGATTTCCAGCGTATGGTCACGCTGGCGCCGAACCTGACTGAGACGGTTCACTTCCTGGGAGAGTTTGACCGCATCGTGGGTGTAACTAGCTACGACAACTATCCTCCCGAGGTTACCGAACTTCCGGAGGTGGGCGGATACGTGAATCCGAGCGTAGAGAAGATTGTCGCGCTCAAGCCAGATCTGGTGCTGGCGTTTCGGGGAAACCCTCTGCCCGTCATCAATAAGCTGAAAGAATTAGGAATCACCGTGTTCGTGCTGGACAATCCCTCTTCGCTCCGCGAGATCCTTGAGCAGATAGAGAAGGTGGCACAGCTCATAGAAGCGCCCGACTCGGCGCGAGACAAGATTGATGCGCTGCGCAAAGGGCTGGACTTGCGCGAGAAAGCCATCAAGGCTCTGCCTCGGCGTCCGCGTGTGTTGATGCTGGCGTGCTGCCTAGCACCGCCCTTCTACGCTGCCGGCAGGGGCACCTTCATTGACGACCTGATTCGGCTTGCCGGCGGTGAGAACACCTTCAAGGGCAAGGGTTTTGCCGTCGCTTCGGCGGAAGATATCGTAGTTGCGGATCCGCAGTACCTGCTGCTGCCGGCACCGCCAGGCGATGCGAAGTACCGCCAAGAAGTGCTCGCCAAGCTGAGGCAGTATTCCTATCTCGCCCAAACAACTGCGGTGAAGAAAGGACGAATAATTCTCATTGACGAGGACATTCTCACGCGTCCGGGACCACGGATTTTCCAGGCGCTAGAGATTCTGGCGCGCGAGTTGAAAGGAGTGGGAGTGTGACCCACCCCCGCAGGCTGCAAACGACTCGGGCTTTCGGCTGGGCGGTGCTCGCACTTGTACTCATCATCCTCGCTGTGGTTGCCGTTTCGCTCGTTGTCGGTGTCGCTGGTTTTGCTCCTGGGAGTGCGAACTTTCGGCTCATCGTTGAGGGAATTCGGCTGCCGCGTGCCCTGCTGGCCCTGCTTATCGGCGGGATGCTGGCAGTTTCGGGAGTCTATATGCAGACGCTGTTCCAGAATCCACTGGCAGAGCCCTACATCACCGGAGTGAGCGCAGGCGCGGGACTCGGCGCAGTGATTGCACTGGGAGTGCTGCCGCTCGCGTTTTCGCACCTCAATCTGCTGCTGCCCGCTTGCGCCTTCGCCGGTGGGATGGCGGTTACGCTGCTGCTCTTTCTGCTGTTGCGCGATGCCGCGAGTTCTCCGCTGAAGCTCCTGCTTCTCGGCATCGCCCTGGGCACGCTGGCTGCCAGCCTGATGGCGTTCATCCTCATTGCTTTTCCTGAAAGGATGCTGCGAGGCGCGCTTTTCTGGCTCTTTGGCAGCCTGGCAGGCGCGAGCTGGTGGCAAGTGGGAATTGGGACAGTCGTGCTCGTTGCCGGATGCGCTTGGGGGCTTCTCAGCTTCCGCGCACTGGATGCGCTTCTCCTGGGACGCGAGGACGCGCACAACCTGGGAGTCAACGTCCCCCGGCTGAGCCGCTGGCTCCTGGTAGTCGCGACCCTGCTGGCGTCGGTGTCTGTAGCCTTTGCAGGAATTGTCACCTTCGTCGGGCTGGTGATACCCCACATCGTGCGCATACTCTTCGGCGCGGGACATCTCAAGCTCATCATTCTGAGCCTGCTTTGCGGGATGGCGCTTGTAGGTATCGTTGATCTTGCAGCGAGGCAACTGATGCCGCCCGGCGAGATTCCGCTTTCCATCATCACTTCTCTCATTGGTGCGCCGTTTTTCATCCTGCTGCTGCTGAAGGTTCGCGGAGGCGGCTATGTGTAGGCTGGTCGTGGCGCGCATTGCGATAACGGGTATTCTGCTCGCTGTCTCAGTAAGCGCAGCTGCGCTGGCAGTTGAACAGCTGGGCGAGATCCGCGTGATTGCACCTGCACAGCCGCTCATCACGCGAAACCTGCCAGGCGAGAGCGTGCGTGTGCTCACGCGGAAGGACTGGGAAGGGCGCGGACTAACGCTTGCGGAAGCGCTTGAAGAAGCGGCTGGCGTCATCATCACACGCACCGGGGGAGCGGGCAGTCTCACCACTGTCGGACTTCGTGGCGCACGCGGCAATCAGGTGCTGGTGATGCTCAACGGCGTACCGGTGAGCCTTCCCGGAGGACTGGCGCTTGACCTATCCCTTCTGGGTCTTGAAGGCGTGGAGCGCATTGAGATCATCAGAGCCGGCGCAAGCTTCGGCTCGCGAGCGGAAGGCGGCGTGATCAACATCATCACGCGCGGGCAGCAGGCGCTGAAAGCCAGCTCAGGCTTGCAGCTCTCCCGGGGAAGCTTCGGAACGTGGAATGCTTCCTGGCAGCGTGCGCGCACCTCCTCGGCGAGCCAGGATTTCCTGCTGCTTTCCGGCTTCGGCTCCGAGGGCGACTTCGATTTCGCCAGTGTGAACGGCCCCATTCGCACTCGTCAGAACAACCGCGCACGACGCGTGAATGTGCTCTGGGAAAGCCAGAGCTTCAATGCCAACACGCTCACGAGCAGTTTCCTCAATCTGGGAGCGCTGCGTCGTGGCGTACCCGGCTTCGCCGAGTTTCCCACTTTGCGGGCGAAGTTGACCGAAGCGCTCGGCACTGCCGGCTGGAGCCGATTTTCGGAACCAGCGGATGAGTGCGGATGGTCAAGGGAGCTGCAACTTTCCCTGAGCGGCAGCCACCTGCGATTCCACGACCCGGAGCCCACCATCGGCGCGCCCATCAGCAGCAAGGCTACCGAGCTGACTGCGCGCACCGAAGTTGTGCTGAGAAGAAAGGCGGAGACCTCTCAGAATCCTGACACGCAGCTCGGCGTTGCCCTGACCGAGCAGGCTCTTCACGGAAGTGATTACGGCTCCCGGCAGCAGGCTCGCGGAGCGGTGTCGCTGGTTCGTAGCTTTGCCATCGGGAGCTTGCGGGCGAGTGCGGCGGGCAATGCTACCGCAAGCGAAGGACAGGGGGTCAATGGCTCCTGGGAACTCGCACTGCGGCAAGGGCTGGGGCGCGAAACGGCGCTCTCCGCGAGCTTCGGTCGCAGCTTCCGCTTCCCCGATATGAGCGAGCTTTATTTCCCCAACGAAGGCTACATTCGTGGCAATCCTGATTTGCACAGCGAGAGCGCACGCTTTGCCGATATCGGCATTGAGATGGAGCGTCCTTCGTTTAGGTTCGCGCTGCATGCGTTTCGCCGTTGGCAAGAAGACACCATCAAGTTCGTTCCCGTCTCCGCCTACACGATCGAGCCGCGCAACTTGCCATCGGCAATAGTGAAGGGACTTGAAGCGGAAGGCGGCTTCAGCATCGGCAAGCACCTGAGCGGCAATGCCAGCTACACGCTCACCCGCGCGAGCTTCCGCAAGAGCGGACTTCCGTTCACGCAGATGCCGCGATACAAGCTGTCGACGATGCTGCGGTATCGGGATGGCGGCTTCAGCTTCAGCGCCGCCCATACTCGGGAGTCCGCGCAGACTTCCGACCTTTTCGGGTCGATTCGCGTGCCCGCGAAGCGAAGAACCGATCTCAGCGCGTCCTGGCGCGGAAAGCGCAATGAGTGGATTCTTACGGTGCAGAATCTGTTCGACCAGGGCGGACGCGACTTCTGGGATTTGCCCCTTCCCGGGAGATATATCGAAATCACGATGAAACATTCTCTTTAGGAGGAATCAACTATGAAGGCTTTCAAGGAACTCATCTTGAGCGTTGTCGTTTTGCTGCTTGCGGTCGCCGCTTCCTGCGGAGGTCACGGTGGACGCACATCAGTGCTGCCAGTTCCGCAGCCTCCAAGTGGGCGTGCACCCGCAATCTGCGCCTATGTCGCGCAGAGCGGAGCTACGTCGGTGGTGGGAGCACCCGGTACTGCGCGTGGAGATAGGCCAGTCACCATCATTGCGGGAACCAAGGTATTCGTTGTCTCCGCCAAGAGTGACGGCAGCTTCGAGTATGAACTTCCCGCAGGCATCGCGCCACCGGTTTGCGAATTCAATGGATAACAATGTGCAGATCCGTGATGCCACCACACTGGAGAGCGTCGCCACGCTCGCACTTCCCGAGTACGCCTCCCCTTCGTATCTCTTCGTGAGCCACAGTACTACCGGCTTCGTCACCTGCAACGGCAACAACACACTGGTGGCGTTCAATCCCAATGATGGCAGCGAGCTATGGACGCTTCAGCTTCCGGCGGACGGGCTGGCATTCCTCGGACCGGGAAAGCCCTACGCGAATGGAAGTTACGTATTCGTGCCGCTGGCGAATATCGAGAGTTTCGGCGACCCGTCAACCTACCGGAAGGCGGAGGTCTTTGTAGTCAGCATCGCTACCCACGAGATTGAAAAGCGCATCACGCTCGCCGGTGAGGATGCGCTGGAAGTGGCGCGATTGCGTGGCGGTCAGCTTGTCGTTGTGGAAGCCGGCAATCTTTCCTTCGATGAGAACTGGCAACCCTACACAACAACCTCCTCGTATCTGGAAGTTATTGATGAAGCGAGCAAGCAGGTCGTGCGCACGCTCGATCTGGGCGCAATCGGTGCGGCGAGACCGCTAGTGGATGTAGCTCGCAACCGCATCTATCTCGCCAGCCTGCTCAACGGGAATCTCTATACTGTCAACAGCATAAACTGGACGATGGAGCGTGGCGAGGGCAATCCGGTCATCGTGGGCGCACAGACAAGCTACCTAGCAGACCTGATGCTCATTGATGACAGCATTATCGCTTCGAGCTTCAACGAAGACCGGCTGTATGCGATCTCGCCGCTTGACTTCGCCATGGGCGCATGGCCGCTGCCGGAGCCACTTGACATAGGCAGCGGCGAAGAGGGATTCCTCGCCGGAGCGCAGAGCCTGGCGTGGGATCAGGATTCTCGGGAGCTTTACATCCTGCAAGGACTGGCGAATCGCGTGGGGCGCTTTGATATGCCGTAGCAGGCGTAAGCGAATCGCTGGCAGTGGGCAAACCGCTGATGGCAGCAGGGAGACTTCCCGAGGATAGGGCGAAAAAAAGGGGGCGGCGTTTATGACCGCCCCCGCCAGGAGGAAGGGTAGAAACCAATTTTGCCGGCGGCTCCGTGCAACCGCCGTGTTCTTAGGAGGAAGCTACCAGCTCCCGCCAGCGAATCCCAGAAGCAACCTTGCCGGGGACGGCTGCTTCCGAACAGGTCCCGCCTAACGCCAGTGGAAGCTGTAGCTGATACCCCCGGCAAAATCCTCCATATCGATCAGCCCGAGGTCAAGCGACAAGCCCTGCGAATGCAGGCGCGTCCCCAGGTTGATGTACTTCTTTGAGCCTTCGGCAAGCAGCGAGAACTGTGGCGTGAGCCTTAGTTCTCCGCCCACGAGAAAGCCGTCGCTATAGAATCCGCCACCATAACCCGCGTTGACACTTAAACCAATCTGATTCCGCGAGGTCGGTCCGGAGAGATTGAGGCTCTTGGATATGAGCATATAAGGCGTTATTTCTTGCTCGTCAAAAGCGTCAATCACGCCGGCGGCGAAACTTACCGGCTGAAGCTCGGTCTGCTGAGAGATTATCAGCTTGGCGTTGAACATATTGGCGCGGCTGCTGATGGCGGAATCGAGCGCCGAATATCCGATCTCAAGCTGCGGGATCGGGCTGTAGTTGACAGCGAAGTCGTTGGTGGAGCCATCAATGCCATAATCCTTGAGAGAACCGGAGAAATCAAAGAAATGGGCGGAGAAGGAGAAGGACTGGAAGCTGGTCGTGTGGGCGTCGGGTGTAAGGATGAGCCCTGAGGGCCCGAAGTAGCTCGGGAGCGCATAGCTGGGGGGAGGGCAGAGAAGCAAGAACAGCAAGGCGAAGGAGCCGAACGCAACCAATCTGCGCAAGCACAAATTCCTGGCCCTTCCCACCATTGGCAGAAGTATAGGGGGCAGTTTGGATGTTGTCAACAACTTGTGGATAACTTGTTGGTAAAATTTCCCTAAAGCCCCTCAGCTCAACTATCTCCACTTCTTATCCCCTTTTTCTCAACATCTTGACCCGCTAAACTCCACAAATGGCTAGTGGCAATCGCGCAGCACCGCTCACCAAACTTGCCACCGGCCCCACTGCGGGACCGCCCTTCGGCACTATTCAGCTTCGCCTCCTCGGTGAAGCGTATCCGCCACTCATCTCCTATCGCTGCCTACCCCCTCCCCGCTTCCGCGCCCTCGCCACTCGTTACTACAAGGCACCGTGCTGTCAGGGCGAACCGCTGATAGTAGTGATCGCTGATTTCTTGCGCGATCCCCTCTGCTTCCGACTGCGACACCAGCGCGAGCACGCTGCCACCGAACCCGCCGCCGAGAAGGCGCGCTCCAACCACACCGCGAAGTTTCCTCAGCTCATCCACTAGGAAGTCAAGCTCAGCACAGCTGACTTCGTAGTCATCCCGCAGGCTTAAGTGGGATTCAACGAGCAGCTCGCCCATCCGCTTCAAATCTGTGGCTTCGAGTGCTTCGACGAAGCTCATCACGCGGGGTTCTTCACTAAGAAGATGGCGCAGGCGCCTTTGCAGCACTGGTGTCAGGTCGCCGCGAACTGCTTCGAGTTTCTCCACTGGAAGTTCCCACAGCCGCGCGAAAGCTCCAACCCTTCGCCGAACGGCTTCGACCAGTTCTGCAACCTCCCGACGGCGTTCGTTGTATCCGCTCTCCGCAAGCAGCCGAGGCTTCGCGCTATCCACCACCAACAGCCAAGCATCACCCAGGTCAAGCGGCACTTCGCGGTGGGTCTCCTCGCTGCAATCAAGCAGCAGCGCATAGCCCTGACGCCCCAAGATAGCGGCGTAGGGATCCATCAGCCCGCAACCCACGCCCGTGGCTTCGCGCTCCACCTCCATACAGAGATGCGCTAGCTCAAGCTTCGTGAGCGACGAAGAACTCTCATTCAGCGCCTCCATTGCCATCGCCAGCGCGACGCAATAAGCTGCCGAGCTGGCAAGTCCCATCCCGATGGGCAAATCGCCGTGTACGAAGACATCCATCGGCGCGGCATCCAGATGCTCCGCCAGCACCCAGAGAAATGCCGCCGCGCCAGGAGGCTTGGCGGCTTCCGGAAGGAAAACGAGCATATCTTCCGCGATGTCCGGCGCCAGCAAGTGGAAAGTATCGCCGTGACTTCGGCGCACAGCCACGCCCACGCCACGGTCAATCGCCACTGGAAGCACGTGCCCGCCCGCGTAATCGATGTGCTCGCCGATGAGGTTCACTCTTCCAGGAGCGCGCGCCATTCCAGTAAGCCCAGATAACGCTGCCGCCTTCAGCATCCCACT
>MVCR01000032.1 GCA_002050035.1 Planctomycetales bacterium 4484_113
GGCGGCGCGGAGCCAAGCGTCATTACCGGCGTGATTGAATCCTACGAAGGCGACCACGCCGAGCTCACAGCAAACATCACGCTATCTCGGGGTGGAGATTTGCTGGAACCCACGAAGAATTATCCCGCAAAGCTGACCCTGACCAACGCCTCCGGCGAAGCTTCTTCCGACATCCTCCTCTCCGTCACCGCCATCTGGCACATTGAGGAGATACCGAAAGTCCCGGGTCTTGAATATCATGGGGCGTACGACCTGAAGGTCGACAGGAACGGCAACCCTGCGCTGACTGCTTTCACTCAGGTTGATTTCTTGCAGTACGAGAGGTACTTTGCGCGAAAGGTTGATGGCGTCTGGGAAGAGGAGATTGTGGATTTTGCCGGGAAAGAGCTGTTGTTTGATTCCGGGAACAGACCGGTAGTGGTTTTCACAAAGTCGGAAGGGACGAGCCAACAGAGCCTCTGGGTGGCGAGGAAGCTTGGGGAGGAGTGGGAGCTGACGCAGGTGCGGGAGGCGGGAGCGTCACTGTACTTGTACGCTGCCCTAGATAGTGACGATAAGCTACACATCGTTTTCAATACAGAGGACGGGGTTTATTACGCGACCGTAATGGAGGACTCCAAGACCTTGGAAGGTCTGCTTCTCGATTACGAGGAGAATGGAAATTCCTTCAGCTACTGGGCTGGGTCTTTAACCACGGGTTCCGAGTCAAGCCTACTGGGTGTCTTCGCCGAGCATCAGAGCCGGACGGATGAATCAACGCTTATCGCAGGGAAGGCTACGGGCGGGTCCTGGTCATTTGAGGGTATTGCAAACATCGGCAGTTATTCGTCTCATGGGCCCGTAGGAGGGTTCGACATAGCTGAATTCCTGGGTGGGCTCAAAGTCATCTTTCTCTACTTCTACGACGCGTCAGAAATAGTGATGTATGTCGAGAGAGATGGCACGTGGCAGAAGCTCCCTCATTACGTTATGGAGGTCTCTGGTGAGGCCACAATGAAGGCCGATTGTGACGGAAATCCGGTTATTCTGGGCGAGCGGGAGCTCGCGAGTTTCTGGTAGACGCTTGGAATTGGCCCAAATCCGCATATGCGGAGATGGGCATATTGTAAAAACGTTTTAAGGAGGAATGGGTAGATGAAATACCCAAGTGTAAAGTTGGCGCTGTCAGGAGGGCTCGTAATCCTGGCAGTATTGGTGCTTCTTCTCATCGGTTCCTGCGGAAAGGGGAAGAGCACCTCAACCCTGCTCGCCCCCCAGGAATCTGTCCGAGGCTTTCCCTCGCAAGAGACTGAGGCTCGCAAGCTACCTTCGCTGGATGAAGTGCTTGCCGAGCTTGAGGCGCTTCCGGCGCCGGAAGGCGTGGACGAATCCCTTTTCTCCGCCCTCAAATCCGCGCTTCGCGAGGCGCTACAAAACACCTGGACGACAGGCGTCCCGCCTGTTGGGACGGGCGAGACGCCCGTGCTCCAGACAGAAGAAAAGAAGCTTGTCGCCACGCCCCCCACAGGCGAAGGCAACCGCGTGGACGACCTTGAACTCATCGACAACGGCGACGGAACATATACGCTGACCTGGTCATACAAGAATGTCGGCGATTACAACCAGGATGGCATCGTCAATGTCATGGACCTCACGCCGCTGGCGGTGCACCTGGGTGAGCCAGAGGGCGACCCGAACTCGATTACTGAGCTGATTGACGAGGATGATGAACGAACCTTGAGATACGCGTAGCTTAGCGAGCGCGGAGGAGACGGGGGAAACTGCTATCTTCTTCGAAAGCAACTCTCCATTCCACCGCTGACTCACCACCCGCGCAAGCCACGACCTCAGATTCGCTCGCTGGTGGATCCGGTGGGGTAGCTGGCTACCGTCGCGGGGTGCCTCTTGCCGGTCGTGCTTTCATGCAACGCAGGAATCCCCGCGAGTGCCGATAATGCAGGTTTCATCCTTGAGCCTGTAGCAACAGGTGGGTGCCTAGCCGATCACCCCAAGGGGCTCTGGACATCAGCTCCCGTTTTCAAGGTGTTGGCTCGATATTACCTCCTGCACCACGAACACCGCAGGGACTCACTCTAATTCTAGCAGATGCAGCCGGATTCCGCAGTTACCCTCCACGACAGCCTTGATGGTGTGGTCGTGGAAGCCTGCGAGCGCCTGACTATTGACAAGTCGCCACTGCCTCTATATAGTAAGGCGCGCTGAGGTTTGAACCCCTATGCCGCAACCCAAGTACAAAACTCGCCGTTCGAAGACGCGCTCCCGCAAGGCGCACAACTTCTACCAACAGGTGGAGCGAATGGAGTTGTCGCGCTGCCCGCGCTGCCACGCCCTGAAGCTCGCTCATTACGCCTGCCCGGTGTGCGGCTACTACAAAGGGGAACAGGTGTATCAGGTGGAGGAGGAAGAGGAAAAGGCAGGCGCATAACACCAATCTTTGCAAAGGGGACTTCCCATGGCGCTAATTGATGAAGTCAAGAGTCTGGTGGCGGAAAAATTGGGTCTGGACGCATCTGCCGTCTCACCCGAATCTAGCTTCGTTGATGACCTCAACGCTGATTCGCTTGATCTAGCAGACCTAGTGATGGCGCTTGAGGATAAGTATGGCCTGACCTTCGGGGATGCCGATACCGACAAGTTCAAGACGGTGAGTGACGTGGTGAGTGCTATCGAAGCCAAGCAGCAGGGCTAGGCTTCATCTCCGGCGGATGTCCCGCGTTGGGGAGCTGTGTGAAACCTGGGCCTTACCCATCTTTGCACCGAAAATGGCTTCCGATTCTGCTGGGTGTGCTGCTGGGGGCTCTCCTCAGTAAGTACGCTTCCGCAGATTCGCCCGGGCAGCAGCCGATCAGCCGTTTCCTCGCTCCGTCAGAGGATTTCCGGCTTCTTCGTGAAGTGGAATTCAACGGTGGAGCGATAGCGGATGTTGTCGCTGCCGATGCAAGCTCGCTGCTCATCCTCGCGGGAATGCCTTCCGGTTTCTCAATCTTCCGGTTGGGCTGCGAGAGCGGCGAATGTCGGAAGTTCGTGTCCGCAAGCTACCTGGCAGGGCTTCTGGGAGCGAATGCAGGAGTTCAGGATTGGAGCCTCCGTTTCGACCCGGCAACGAATCTGCTCGTATTGCTGCCGCGGCGAGAGGGTCGGTTGGTTGTCCTCGACACAACCAACGCACCCCGGCTCAAGCGCTATCGTCTAGGACTGCCGGCTCAGTTCCGCCCTGGGGCAGTCGCCTTCCTGCCGGGCGGCGGCTTGCTGCTCTCGCCGCGATTCTCCCTTCCTGGAGCTAGCAGGGGGCAGATGATAATCTTCTCTCCGGAGGATTCCTCTCTGACGCCGGTGCAGGTGAAGCGTTCTTTGAGCACTATCCTCCAACTACACCCTGTTGACGCCCGGCATGCCGTAGCCCTGGGATATTTCACTGCGAACGATCCCAATGCTTCTGCGATGCTGGCCAGCGTCGGGCTGTCGGACGGGCAGGTGGAACTGTGGCAAGGAAGCAGTGGTGTGCGCCTTCTTGCGGGAGCGGGAGCGCTTCTGGGGGTCGTACGGCCGCCGGCGACGCAAGTTATCCCAGCAGATAGGCCAGCGCCCACATATGAGCTCGCGGTGCTTGATGGCAATGGTCGTGTCGCTGCCGGTACCGAGGTTGTACCCATCTACTCCGACCCCCGAGCTCTCGCCATCACCGATGACGCGCGCTACGCTCTTCTGCTGGTGAATCGAGAGCATCACTTCCCTGACCTCTGGCTCATCAATATGCATTCACGGGTCAAGCGACTAGTAAGGAATGACGTTCTGTTTGCCGGTCTGATGCCCGGCGGACGAGGATTCTACCTGGTTCCCGCGCGGAAGAACACGGTGTGCTTCTACCGGCTGGTACCGGGGTCGGGTAGGGCATCCCGGTGATTATCCGGCGAGCGGACCTCGCTGCCAGATGACGATAGTGTCAGCAGCCTCCTCGCCGGTGATGTAGATGAGCAGAGGGTATCCTCGGGGGCCATCCGGTAGCAGCCTCAAAGGGGCGTTGTAGTACAGGTACTCATCAACATCCTCAGTCACCAGCTCTGAGCGCCATGCCCCTGGGCTGCCTTGCGTGAGGTAGTAGAGCTTATTGACGCTCAGGGGATTCTCGAATCCCGGATGCTCCGTGCGGGAGAATGAGGCAATGGCTGGTTTGCCGTCCACAACTGCAAGCCCGAGGTCGTGATAGTAATGAGCCTCCTTACAATCATCCTCCGGCACGTTCACCGCAGCGACCTCCTCCGGTGCTTCCTCCGATAGGCTGATGGATGCGAGCCGGATCCTGCCCTGCGGAGTCCCGTCGCTCATCCAGAAGTCGTAATAAGCCGCCAGCAGTCTCTGCTCGCTGTCATCCCAGCAGATCGTGATGTTCTTGCCGGTGTCAGCATTGTCTCCATGCCCGCCGTCATCAAGCAACTGGATACTCCACTCGCCGTCATACTTCCCAACGTAGAGCTTGCCCCGATCAGGAATGAAACTTCCGGGTACTACATGGGTGCAATCCTGAAAGAGAACCAGAGGGGTTTCCCCAATGCTGGCGAAAGGTGCTACGAAAGCGCGAATGTACATGGGATACACGAGGTCAGTCGTCAGCAACTCCTCCTCGAACCAATCGCTGGCATCTCCCCGGCGAACCATCACGGTCACGTTCTGACTGGGGAAGCTTTCCTGATGCAGCACCGCCATCAGCCGCGTTTCGCTAGCATGGCTCACGGAAATGGCCGGATGCACCGGGATGGAGAAGAGTGGGTCGGCATAGAGTGTCCACGAGCCGGGCGATGTCCGCTCGGCGTAGTAGTAATGGTCGAAACCCGGAAAGGCGAGAAGCGCTTGGGCTGCGAAGTTACGAGAAAGTTCCAGCCCGAGGGCAAGCCCAAAGCCGTCCGGAGGATTCGGATACACCTCTTCCGGTGCCGTCGGTACACCGACGCCATCCCAAGTGAAGTAACGGATGTGCCCTGGATTCTCGCCGCCTTCATCCGAATAGGCGATTCTCACCTCGCTATCAGTCCAGGACGCTTCAAGATAGTCCAGCGGTGGTCCATCCGGCAGCATACCGTCGCCAAGCTGAAAGGCCCTGAGCACGTTCCAGGGCGGGGTTGCTCCAATGACCTCGTAGTTGTCATCCACATTGGGACTGTCGCTCCATGGGCGGTCAGAAGCACGGACGACGAAGTAGTAGCGAATGCCGTCTGTGAGTCCCTGCACCGTATGGGATAGCTCGGTCAGGTCCTTCACTAGTATGGTTCCTTGGAGAGTGCCGTCGGGACTGGTGCAGTTCACGTTCGGGTTGTCGGCGTAGAAGAGCTGGTAGTAGACGCGGGTGTAGAAATCGTCCTCAGCGAGTCCCCAGTGCACTGTCACCTCGCCGAAGTCGGTCTCCGCGTTTGCCGCTCCCACTGTATCGAGCCAGCGCGGGGGAATCGTGTCCGGTTCCATTTGAAAGCAGAAGAGGACCGAATTGCTGTTGGCGACATACAAGCGATCGTCGATAACAGCCGGGCTGGTATAGACGGGAGCTTCCAGGTCAATGGGCGGCCCGCACTGCACGCCGTTGTAATCGAAAACGTAGAGGAGACCGTTCTGGCTGCCGACAAAGATGCGACTTGCAGAGGCGGCGGGGGAGCTGAAGATGCGCCCGATATCGTCGGTGCGCCATAGCTCCTCTCCCGTCTCCAGGTCAAAGGCGTACAACTTGCCACTAGGGTCTGCGGGCACGGTTCGAGACATCTCCCCAACGACTATGACCGCGCGACCTTCGCGCTGAATGACGAGCGGACTTCCGTTCACTCCACGTTCGATAGGGTAGCTGTGTTCTATCTGCAGGTTCGCCGCCGAGAGTGCATAGAAGTAGTTCTCGCCGCCAAGCTGGCCGTCAGCGCCTATTAGGACGTACTGCGGCTCGTCCTGCGGATACAACACGGGCGAGGAGTACGCAATGCTGCCCAGATGGGGAGAGGTGGCGACCTCCCACCCGCTATCCAGTGTAAGCTTGTGCACGTAGCCATCCTCACTCGCAACGTAGATGTATTCGCCGTCAGTGGCGGGACTGCTTGAGATGGGAGAGCTGGAAACATGTGCAGGCGGGTCCCAGACTGCAGTTCCATCCCCCACGGAAAAAGCATACACGGTGCCCTCCTCGCTGCCGGCATAGACTATTCCTCCCAGCACTACGGGTGACGAGCGCACCGCATTGGTGTTATCCAGATCGAAGTGCCCCTGTTCCACTGCATCCGAGCGTCGCAGTATGCGGTAGGAGCCGGGGGCGACGCCGATAACCAACGAATCATCGTAGAGCGCTGCCGTGCATGTGCTGATAGTGCTGCCTACGGAGACACCATCTTCACCGTAAGCTGGAACAGGCTCGCCGGTCAGCTGGTCAAACGCATAGACGCAGCCGTCCGTCGAGCCGATATACACATTCTGTTCATCGAGCACCGGGCAGGACTCGTTGCCCCCGCCGGGTGCGGCTATATACGACCGCGACCACAGCTTTGCCAGAGGTTCCTGCAGGGCCCCCCACTGGTCATACACGCGCACCATGAACGCGTAGAGAGTGCCGTTCGTCAGTCCGGATACAGTCTCGGTGAAAGGTGGCGTACCTTCCGGTTCAACCGGTCCTAACTGCATCGCCGTTTCGGGATCAACCGTGCTGCCTTCGTCGTAGTAGACAACGAAGTGGACGGAGTCACCGTCGGGGTCGGACGCTTCTCCAAATGTGACCTCTACCGTTCTATTGAGGGGCTTGGCGTTCTGGATGCCGGCGGTGCTGACCCAGGCGGGAGGATGGTTGGTCGAGGGGGCAACTGCAACTTTCTCGATGTTTGAGAAGCAAACCTCAGAGTAGTCGTCGTCAATCAGCGAATATGCGCGTACCGCAAAGGCATACACGCCGCTTGCGAAATCGCTGCGGAATGAGTAGCGGATGTGCTGCTTGGGTGCTTTCGGAGGGTCGCCCACGTAGAACAACGTGCGCGGAACTGTCGGATGAGGATTCCCCGGATCCAGCGGGTTCGGTACCGGGTTGACTGAAACGAAATCCTCCTCGGTTACCGGAGTGCTTAGCGAAGGAATCGGCAAGACGAACAGGTCATAGCCGGCGATGCTGCTGCCGAAGTTGGCAGCCAGCGGGGTCATATCGGCGATGTTGATGACCGTATCGCCGTTACCGTCGATGAGTTGCTGCTCGGGCGTGGTTACGGTCTCGTTGAAGTGTGCAGCCAGCGGTGTCAAATCGTTTATCACCACGACCCCATCGTTGCTGTAATCGCCGGTGTTGTTCTCAGTCCATGCGAAGTTCACCGTGACTCCGTCCGCAGCGGCATCGAGGTCGATGACGCGGTTGCCACTTCCGGTGAAGGGCTTGCTGACAAGCTTCGGTGACTCTTCCTGCTTGAAGCAGTGGAAGACCAGCGGATTCTGCTTGAATCCGCCCGCTTCCAGTGAGGAGAAAGTCAGCTCGATTCTCAGGGGTGGGATCATCCCGCCAGCCATTGGCGCAAGAGCCATCGGGAGCACTCCGTGGAGCTTGCCCGGCAGAGCGAGAGTCAGGAAGTCATCAGTGTCAGAGTCGCTTAGCGGCAGCAGGCGCAAGGACGCTAGCTCTCGGTCCTCGGGGAAAGTGACATAGAGCGCAATTGCCTCGTCAAGACCGTTTATCTGGAGCGAGAGAATCCAAGGTGACGCAGCTTGCGCTGTCACGGCTTGAAGCAGATCCGGCCGATCTGCGAAACCTTCGCCGAGCGATTGGATCTGGAAATCTCCAGCCTTGATGGAGCTTGCGGCGGCAAGCCTCTCCGCATAGAAGTCGTCCAGGTAGGTGCGTGACCTGCTCGTGGATGCTTGAACAGTCGGATGCGTGACCGGTCCTCGTCCTCCACAGGCAGTCAGCATCGCGCTGACCAGCAGCACCGAAACCATCAGTCCGCGTCGTATTGGTTTGCTACAGCTCATGGTAGCTGACGACATCGACTCCTTCACGACTGAGCGCACGCTTGAGCTCCCGCGAGGTCAGTACTTCCAGCTCGCGCTCTCGCTCCTTCCGGTAGGAGGAGAACCTCGCGGGCAAGCGTCCCCAGTAACCGGGATGGCACATGACTTCCACAATTGCGGCACCGGACGGCCGCGCCATTTTCAGGAGCGCCATCAGGTTGGCTACACTCACATTATTCTTCCCAAAAAAGCCGGAGATGAAGTAATCGCAGCAGGGAATGCCGCGCCGCTTCAATGCCTTCCGCATATCTGCATTCACCGCCCGCAGAGCAAGTCCGTAGTGCTTCGCCAGGCGAGACGCAATGCTGAAGGTGTTCCAGAAGCTGTGAATATGATGGTGCCCATCAAGGTGTGTTGGCTCAAACGGCGCCAGTTTCTCAATCTGAGCCTCAAACTCGCATCTCAGCAACTGAGAGTCAAGCACTGGCACGCCCATGGGGCTGTAGACCGCCGTTTTCTCAAAACTCCCGTCCGCTCGCAGCATGCCTTGGGGAAAGAAAGCGACCGGGCGTCCTCGGGTGAGATTCAAGTGCACCCCCACACTGATGCCTCGACTGGAGAGCTTCTTTAGTTCCTCAAGCTCCTCATCGGTGACGCAGTTGCTCAGGACACTCGTCGAGCGGACAACACCATGTATCATCGCTTCTCGGATTCCCCGAGAAATGTCCGGGTGAACTCCATAATCATCGGCGTTGAAAATCACTTTCACGGCGTTTTCGGCTCCATCGATTGCTCCTGAATGCACGTTCTCATTTCCTCGATGAATCGCCGCGCCCATTGCACTTCATCTTCCGTAGGAGTCCGAGTAGAGAAGGCGCTCTGGTAATACAGGGCGAGGAAGCGCTGCAAAGCCTCCCGATGAGCCTTCATTGTCTGTCCGACCCGGCGCAGGTAGTCGCGTCCGGTTTCCCAGGGCTCGCGGGGAAGTGCCGCCTGCGCCAGAAGTCCCTGCAGCTCCAGGAAGCAGGAGACCACTTCGTTGTCCGGAATGAAACCAGCACGACGCCTTCTTCGGCGCTTCAGCCAGAATACCAGGAACGCAAACCCGCCCACGACCAGCAGCGCCAGCAGCATCAGATGCCACCATCGAACGAGGATCTTTGTGGAGTACCCATAGACGCCCTGAATAAAGCCGACGATAGTCTCACGAGCTCCCTGGGGGTCGATGATGAAAAGGTCTTCCAGGAAATCAACCGTCGACTCAATACTCTGTTTCAGTCCCCCTAGGCTAAGGATGTCGCCGGAGCTGGGAGTGGGGTCGAATGGCACCCAACCCAGGCCATCGAAGTAAACCTCTACCCACGCGTGGGCGTTGCGGTCACGGAAGACATATCTGCTTGTAATGAACGAGAAACGCCCCGGGGCGTAACCCGCCACGACCCGCGCCGGTATGCCGTTAATCCGCGCCATGACTGCCATCGCCGAAGCGAACTGCTGACAGAACCCCTCCTGGGTTCGGAAGAGGAATGCGCTGGTCGCTTCCTCACCTCGGTTCAACGCGGGAAAATCCAGCGTATATCGGAAGTTGTCTCGCAAGAAGTTGTAGATGCGCTCTACTTTCTCGTAGGGGGTTTCCACTCCCGCGACTACGGTTCGCGCGAGGTTCCGGACCCGGTCTGGCACCGGGACCACCTGTCCTCCCGCGCTGCGTTCGAGCTCGGCAGCATTCTCCACGGTCGGCAGTTGCGCATAACGCTTGAGTATCTCCGGGGGATAGTAGCCGAGGCTTTTCGCCATATCCCGCGTTCGGATGATCGGTCGGAGCGCTGTGACTATGTACTTGAAGCCTTGAGGGTGTCGCGGGAAAGCCGAATGAGGTACCGAAAACATATCCAGCCGTGGATCTGGATGCGCCACATCACCGTTCTTCCGACGCACCACGCTCAGGGACTCAAGGCGAATGGGCTGGTAGAAACTGAGAAACACCGACGGATGGTCTTTCACGAAGGTGATTTCCTGTGTGATGAAGCTGTACTTCGGCTGCGGTGTTGAGCTGACTGAATAGGTGTTCTCCGGCAGCACATCGATATTGCGATCTTTGAGAAGGCTGTTGCTCAGTTCTCGAGAAGGGAAATCCACCACCGGCAGAGGGTAAGCGTTGTAGAGAGCGCGAGTCCTCTCGACCGGCTTGAAAGTCACTCGACGGGCTTCCGGTGATTGCACCCATGCGCGACCGGTGTACCAGTCAAAAATGGCGCCGCGCAGATAGCCGTTCTGTGCGCTCTTCATGGTTACGGCGATGTCCTGGCTTTCGAACAGGCCGCGCGGTCCGAAGATGGATGATTCCCCCGATAGGTCGAACTTCTCCGCGAAGCCGGTCACGTTGAGCGAGCCTTCCTGGAGCTGGACGCGCTCCTCGCGATTGCGCCTTGCCAGGTCCTCCCAGGCTGCGCTCAAACTTCCACTCCGGGGCAGGAGGAAACTGCGGCGGTTCACATCGGTGTAATGAGGAATGAGCACGTAGATGATGACTGAAAGGCCGAGTACGATTGCCACCACGCGCACAAAGAGCCCCACCAGCGCGAGCCCAAAAGCCGCCGGGGCGCCCGCGTGCAGGCGTTCGTCCACTCCCAGATGCTCAATCTGCTGGCGCAGGTCGAGGCTGCGTGCCGAATACAGTGAGCCGGCGCAAAAAACGAGGAACACGGGAAACAGCACAACTATCATCAGGTCGTAGCTCGTGGCCGCAGAAAAGAAGACAAACACGACTCCGGCGGTGATGATGAGACGATGACGATAGGTTGTGAAGGCTGCGAAAGCGAGAAGCGTCATCAGCAGTCCGAGAAGGGTCCCCAGTGAGTTACCCATTGCTTCTGGATCCTGAATGATGAGCCGCAGGTAGTATATGAATGCGAGCAGCCCGCCAATGTCCACCAGCGTGATCAACAGGCGATGAAAGCGTTGTTCCAGGAAGTAGCTGAAGACGAATCCGCCCAGCACCACCGGGGCTAATGTGAGTTTGAGAGCGGGCTGGTTCAAGCCGAGGTCTAGGATCTGCAGGCTGAGAATCGACGCGATAGCAGTGTTGACGAAGAGAATCGCCCGCTCGCGGGTCAGTAGCATGTCCCGTCTCTTTACCGTTGCCAGACTCATCTCGTTAAAGCCTACCTCACAAAGCCGACTTTCTCCACGAACCTCTGTAACTGGCGTTCTAGGTCGTCTCCGTAGGCCAGCTCGAAGATGATGAAATTCTTGCCGAAGCTCACGCGGGAGCGTCGTTCTCGCGCAGGCATCGACGTGCGGAAGCTGCCCAGATCAAAGGTGATCACAGAGAGCAGGCGATACTGCAGGCGCAGATTCGCGAGGAACTTGGCCTGGGTGCCAGTCAGGTGAGGTGTGAATATGATGAGGTCGGAGCCAGGCTTGAGGTATTCGAATATCTCCTGGGTATGCTCCTGCAGATCCAGCGGATGTCCGGGGCCAATCTCGGCGAGCTGCAGGGCGAGGGTCTGGAAGAAATTGTCTCCGGTGCCAGAAGCCGCACGGATGTCCTTACCGTTGATTTCGAGGAAGGAGAAAAGGTAGTTGGCGCGGGAAGCCTCGCGTGCCAGCGTGGAAATAAGCGTTATAGAGTACTCCAGCGGCGTGTGCTCCTCCTCCTTGCCAGTGCCGCTCCGCTCATCGTTGACCAGAAGCACGCACAGGGTGGATGCCACATTCCTTTCGAACTGCTTGGTTATTAGCTTGCCTAGGCGAGCTGTTGAAGCCCAGTGGATTTTCCTCAAGGGATCCCCATCCGCATACTCGCGGACGCCGAGGAACTCCGAGGAGTAACCGGGCATTGCGATGGTAGCTAGCTCGTCTTTTCGCACTTGAGAGGTCGAATGCAGATAGTTGACCCGTGTGTTCAAAGGAGTGGGCAGCACCGCAAGCTGGGTGAGGGCGTCAACACGGCGGACGTGACGGTAGAAACCGAACGGGTCCCCGGAGTAGAAGTAGAAGGGACCTATTTCAAAGATACCGCGCCTTCGCGGGGTAGCCTGGTAGCTTGCCTCGGCAGAAGAACCGGCAGCCAGGCTGAGCACCGCTATCTCCCGGTAAGCCTTGTCGTGTCCTGCCGGCAGGAAGCAGTCATATCCGATGAGGGCGAATCTCGCGCCGCGACCTCGGTTCCGAATACGCAGGGTTATCGTGAGCGGATAACCTCGCAAACAGGTGGAAGGATGTTCGCGCTCAACGGTCAATCCCCGCGTGCTCAATATCGACCATATGAAAAGCCCCAGATTGCCAGTAGCGAAGAATACGGCGGTGTACACGAGCAAGTGGTTGAGGAAAGCCAGGGCAAGCGCTACTGCGAACAGGGTCAGAGCGATGGAGACCCAAGCGGCTGGTGTGAAGCGATACAAGATTGCACTGCCTCCTGAGACGTACTCACTGCACGGGCACCGGGACCTTGTTGAGCGCTGTGGCCGTCACGCTCTGAGGTGCGATACCGGCGAGCTGAGCTGAGGGAAGCAGAATAATGCGGTGACCGAGCACCATTGGCGCCATTTCCTTCACGTCGTCCGGTGTTACATATGCGCGACCGGCAATAATCGCGTGTGCCTGGGCGGCGCGCATCAGTCCCAGGCTGCCACGAATAGATGCACCCACGAGCACATCTGGATGCTGCCGCGTCTCATTGCTGATGCTCACGATATACTTCCTGATTCCCGGCTTCAGGTAGACCCGGTGCGTCAGTTCCTGGCAGTGAGCCAGCTCTTCCAGGCTGATTACTGCCTCCAGGGCGCTGAAGGGATGGACTTCGCGCTGAGCTTCCAGGATTCGCTCTTCTTCCTGGGATGCCGGATACCCGATGTCCAGCCGCAGGAGGAATCGGTCGAGCTGCGCCTCGGGAAGGTCGTAGGTGCCCTGGTGCTCGATGGGATTCTGCGTGGCAATAACGAAGAACGGGCGCGGAAGAGGATGGGATACACCGTCCACCGTTACCTGCCGTTCTTCCATTGCTTCCAGCAGCGAGGATTGCGTGCGCGGAGAAGTGCGGTTGATCTCATCTGCCAGCAGGATGTTGGTGAAAACAGGCCCGGGATTAAAGAAGAACTCACCGGTCTTCTGGTTGTAGACATTGGTGCCCGTTACGTCAGCCGGCAGCAGATCCGGCGTGAACTGAATGCGACCAAACTTGGCGGAGATAGAGCGGGCCAGCGAACGTGCGAGCATTGTCTTCCCGACTCCGGGCACGTCCTCCAAGAGCACATGCCCGTCGGCGAGAAGTGCGGCGAGGACATTCTGGACAACGTCCTCCTTACCGAGAATCACTCGCCCTACGTTGCTGACCACGCGCTGGATGAGCTCATTTGCGCGAGCCAGCTCGTCGGATGAGAGGCCGTCGGCCATCTCCTCGGTCTCACGGATTCTGGCTTTGAGCATAGTTGGGCTTTCTTGTTCCAGATTGCTATTATAGCATCAGCGTACCGGAGCCTGTCGCGATGGTGGCGAGCCGCGTGCTATAATCGCGGCGCCATGTCGGAACAGCCACCTGTGCGGAAAGTATTCTGCCCCGCCTGCAGCCGCCTTCTTAAGGTGCCTGATGGCAGTGGAGTCGGCGATGAAATGGAGTGTCCTTTCTGCCTGGCGCGGTTTGAAATCGAAGTTCATGAGGTTCTCATCGGGCGCCTCACGCAGTCCAGCCCTTACGCAGTCGAAGACCCCGCGTCACCTCTTGCTGGGGAAAAAGGGTGAGCGGCTCGCCGTTTCTTACCTGCGGCGTAAGCACCACCGCATCCTCGCTCGCAACTTCACTACCAAGCTGGGCGAAATCGATATCGTCAGCCGGCGGGGCGGAACCATCGTTTTCACCGAGGTGAAGTCTTCTGTGCGGGCTGTCGGCTTCGCCCCGCGAGATCGCGTGAGTATCTCCAAGCGACGGAAACTGGAACAGCTTTCGCTCATCTTCCTGCAGCGCATGAGATTGGGAGACCCTCCGGTCAGGTTCGATATCATCGAAGTGAATTTCAAGCACGAGAAGGACCCCAAGCCCGAAATCGTCCATCTTCCTGCAGCTTTCTAGCCGTTGCTTCAGCGGCGAGGTGCAGAAAAAGCAAGGCCCCGGCCTTTCGGCCGGGGCCTTTTGATTGGCGGGGGAAAACTTACGCCTAGAAGTGGAGCAGGAACTCACCGCGAACGAGCGTGATGGCGTCTTCGAGCCCGTTGTACTGACCCGAGGAAATGACATCCAGCCCTAGTGAAGCGTTCTTAGCAAACGGATAGCGGAAGTTGAACTTCAGGAGGTCAGGACGGCTGTCAAAGTACGCGTTGATGCGCTTACCGCTGTACCACGTCGCCTTGCCGTAGAGATCGTTGGCGAACGTGTGCTCGAACGTAGCGCCGATACCCTCAAAGTCCGCCGGGAAGTAGTTCTTACCCTCGCGGCTGAAGTTGAAGGCGTCGCCCACGCCGTTCACTGTGAAGTCATACTCGCTGAACGGATCATTGTCCACATTGGCGAAGACGGGCAGTCCTTCCATCTGAGGAATATCCGCCCACGCCAGGTTGAACTTGGTGTTTCCGTTGTTGTAGACGTCGAGCTCTACGATGAGGGACATGTCCTCGAGACCAATGTCCTCCGCATCGTAGTCACTGGCGTTGTTGGGAGTCCACAGCCACTCGGAGCGGATGCCGTTCAGCCAGTACTGGTCGAACCACGGAATCTCCGCGTTGCCAGAAAGGCCGATGAACTGCTCTGCACCGTAGCCGTTGGGGCTTCCGTCCAGGTTCACTTCCAGGTCGTGGTTGTGTCCCGGAACCGTGCCCTCGCGCCCGCGATACTTGAACCCGAGATTCACATAGTCATCGTTGTCGATGCGATTGACCACGCTTGAGCCGAAGCTGTAGGTGAAGGGGTTGTACGGCTGGGTCACGCCCGGGATCATAGCAGTGAAGGGAGCCTCGACCCGGTAGGCGCCCGCATAGAACGCCCACGTGCCATCGTGCCAGCTGGTATCGAAACGATACCCGAAGTCGGAACGATAGCCGTTGTCACCAGCCAGTCCGAACTCACCCTCGCTGAAATACTGACGACCAACAGTGATCGTCGGGTCGTCGCCGAACGAGTTGGTGTACGGTGTCAGGTCGATGGTCGCCTTCGCCATGTCCAGGACGAAGCTGGAACCATTCTGCGCATTGCCGTAAGGCGGGGTGCCGGCGGGAGCGCCCACGAACTCGTTGTTCGCGCCCGGCACATAGGCCGTGCCGACAGCTCCCTGCGTCTCAATGGAAGTCAGCGAGAAGTCGAACTTGATGTTCTCCTCAGGCATAAAGTTCACATTGAGAATCAGGCACTGCTCGTGGCCAAAGTCGTTGGACCAGTCAACCACGCCCGTGTTCGCATACGCGCCCGTGCGAATCCGATAGACTCCGCTCACATTGGACTCCTTGATCATCGCCTTCAGCTTGCGGAGGTCGTCGGTGTTCTTGTTCACCTGTCCTTCGAGCTGGTCAATGCGCACGCCCATAGAGGCGAGCTCATCCTTGAACTCGTTGGACAGACGATCGAGCCGCGCGTTGATGCCTTCCCAGTCGGCTTCGGGCTTGCTCTCCATGTAGTCCTCGAACTTGGAGTAGATGCGGGCGATTACCATCCCCATCTCGTAACGGGTGAAACTGCGATTGCCGCGGAAAGTCCCATCCGGGTAGCCCTCGACAACGCCCTGCTGCTGCAGGTAGTCAATGGCTTCATACGCCCAGTGGTCGGGAGGTACGTCCCGGAACATAGGGGCGGCAACGGCGGTGTAGGCCAAAGCCAGAACCACAATCGCCGCAAAAACGAAAATGAAATTGCGCATAGTCACTCCTTGGTCTAGTTGGATTTTGGCTTTCCCTTCAACCAGAACCAGGAAGAAATCGAAGTATCCCTAGTTGCCTTCAACTTCATCATCTGGTCTGATTTCCGGTCAGCCAATATAGAGTTGTTACCGTCCCTCCGAGCCTCGACCAAGTGTTATCACCTCCTTTTTCCAGGCTCGGCGGTGCGTGGGTAACCGAAATTAGCGGAGCGGCTTATGCCGGCGCAGCAGGCCCCACGCGGCATAGCCGTCAAGAGGGGGATTGAGGATGAGGTGGAGCAGATACCGTAGCCATCTCGTAGCCCAACTCCCCTCCGTCTGCAGGTAAAGACGCTTTGCCTCCTCGGTGGAACCGGACTCGTCCACGATTCGTACAGCAGTGTCGGAAAAGAACTCTCGCGCCCGGTCGGCCACCTCCTCGGCGTTGGTGCCATCGCCGATAAGCACCTCGCTTGCATCGAAGAAGCGTCTCAGCCCTGCGAGTATCGCTCCCAGGTTATCAAGGTTCACGATTCCCAGGGGAACCGGAAATGCCAAACCACACTCGACCGCCCACCCACATTTGTGAGTGCCCGGATCAAGCGCTACCCTCATCCTGATGAGCCGCTTTCTACCACATTTGAGGTGCTTATGTCAAGGCAGAAGGGTCTCTTGGGATGGTTAGAACCCGCCTCCGCTGCCCCTGTAGGCTTGCCCGCCTGTGGCTGTTCGGTCGATTGCCACCAAGACCTGTGCTAGTGATTCTTCTTCGCCCACGTGAAATGCCCGCGCGAATCGCGCCTAAGCAAGGCAAGTGCAAATGCAAGCTCCAGTAACACAAAGCCGATGAACGACGCAATGTGGGACGCCTCCTCTAATGCGGCGACAGGAAACAGGTGGGCGAGAATGAGTATCGGTAGAAGGAGTACCCCTAACACGGAGTACGAGACACCCACAAAGAGCCACTTCTTCCTGACGAGAAAGTCGATGCCCTTCAGGGACATGAACCCAAGTGCAGTCAGGTGGCCGACAAGCCACCAGGTCGCCACTGACCAGGGGGCGCCAACATACACAAGCGCTACGAGATACGCTTCGAAACCGAGGGAGCCTTATCAGAACCATCGCAAAGGAGACGGCACCCGCCAGCATCGCTAGCTCGGGAAACACCTGCGCCCAGAGAGAAATGAACATGGCATAAGCGCCTGCAATGCTCGATCGGATCTCCAACACAGTTTCTCCTCAGGCGGCTCTGGTTCGACGCTTCACTGGTACAAGCATGATGGCACCGAAGATACACGTCCAGATAGCCTTCCACATCGTGACGGTTCCAATGGCGATACAGAGGACAGCAAGAAACGCCAACGGTATAGCGATCGCATATGCCAGGATTGTGGCGGCCAGCGTAGTACCGACACCTATGGCAATTGGGCCTCCAAAGCCGGCAATCAGACCGCTAGCCATCCATAAGTCGTCAGCGAGCCAATGACCGCCAGGTTTCATGCACAGCCATGTCGTCTTCACGCCCGACCAATAGCCGCTGATGTAGCAATAGAATGCACGGCCCAGCGACCCCCAGATGGACATGAGCGAATTGAACTTCTCGCTGGTCTCAGTATAGCCCAACCAGTGAAGCCCAAGCGAGATGATGCTTGATGCGAAGAAGCGGTAATCATCCGAAAGAGCTGATTCGTCAAAAAGACCCACTGTGGAAGCCGCGACAACCGAACTCTCCAAGATATCGAGACTGTAGCTTGCGCCGTACTGGTTCTCGTCGAAAACGAGAATCTGGCTGTACATCCGGATGAATTGGTCCGCACCTTGAGGTTGCTCCGTCTGGACCGCCATACCAAGAGCCCTGTAATCCACCTCGTCGTAATCGACTTCATCCGCCTTCGCGACCAGTGAAAGTGCTGCCAGACAGGCGACGACGCCAATGACCATTACTCTTAGGTTACGTACCATCGTAAACCTCCTCATTGCACCTCAATGAATGCACTTGTCCAGATAACGCCGGGACGGAAGACATCCGAGTCCAGTTCAGGTGAGGCAAGAAGCTCAAGAGAGTACTCGCCGGTCGCAACAGTTACTCCGTTGTCATCCTTCCCGTCCCACGTGTAGCTGTGCTGGCCCCCAGCTTGCGCACCAAGAGAGACCGTTCGGACCGCAAATGGGGGGTTCTCGTCATCAGGTGGCTTGTATATTGCATAGAACCGCACGTCCACCTCCGCCGCATCCAGCGAGTAGTCCAGCCTTGCGACTTCGCCCTCGGCGGGGACGAAGTAGTCGAAGCTGTGCTGCACCGGTTCTCCGTCCTTGAGCACGATTATCCCCAGCGACTCGATCTGGTTCAGATACACCGTCCAGTTGATGTCGTAGGAGT
>MVCR01000112.1 GCA_002050035.1 Planctomycetales bacterium 4484_113
AATGCACGGTTAGCGTTGATGAAGGCGTGATGCGCACGCATCGTGGTGAGTTCACTTTTCCACCTTTCCCGCCGGAAGTGCGGGACATCCTGGATGCAGGCGGCCTGGTCCCATATCTCAAAGCCAAACTGGCGTCCTAGGCATCTTTTGAACGGGCGAATCTGACAACCTGGCTCACCCATTTCTCAAGGGTCAAACCGTGCTCCTCCCACGCTGTATCTCGCACACAATAGCGAACTGCGTCCTTGTTAGATAACTTCACGTCGTCCGTATCGGCGCCTTCAACAGAGTCGAAAACCGGTTCGAGCATGCCGCCGACGCTGGGCACGATACGGATAGCCTCTGCTACCGCCTCCCGGTCTGACCAATCATCCGCTGACGGAGGCATCGACACAACACACAAGATGTAGTGCTCTGGATTCTCGGTCGCTTTCCTTGCCTGCGCCCGCGTCATCCGTGCTTCCGGAGTGGCAGTGCTTTTTACTTCCACCATGAAATGCAGCTCGGGGTCTTCTTGGGTGCTAACCTTAACCTCGCCAAGGTCACTGTCAAGTTCCGCATCCCCGGAATGATAGGCATCAAAATCATAGCCTGTGTGCACAGTTTCCACGGCGAAACCAACACTGATGAATGCCTGCCTTACTATTCCCTCGACCGCTCGTCCGCGCTCTTGATTGCTCCTAATTCGCTCCTCTGTTTGTTTCTGCTCCTGCACCCGCCCAAGCAGGACAGGAAGACCTTCCACGCCCACTGCATTGAAGATGTCGGCCAAGTCAGACCGAGCCCGAATCTCCGATTCCGGGTCTCCCCCCGAATGCAGCCTAATACTCAATTCGGGTTCCTGAAATCCAAGATGTTCGAGAAGTCGCCTCGCACGGGCCCTTTTCTCCTCCTTAATGGACCCCCAGTCAACTAGGCCAGTAACATTCTCTTGAGAAGGGGCAGCCGCCTGATATCTCTCCTCTTCTTCCGTGTCACCTTCAGCTTCCACTTTCACGGGAACCCACTTCGAATTCTTAAGGTGCCCAAGCCATTCGGAGCACCAGATTTGCACGGGAGACTGGGGGTCATCGACTCTCTCGGCAACACCTTCTTCCAGCCAGAGGTCGTCTGCCTGCGCTAAGAAATTGAGCGCGAACCTCAACAACAACTCCGCGAGCTGCGGCTTCCCGGTCAGTCGGCCCAACACTTCGTTCTCCATGAAAGGGACGTAGCTGAGATCAGGACACCGGTACTTGGCGTCCTTGACGGGCACAGAAGCTCGGTTACGCGCCAACTTCATTACATATGCGCCAGAGCGCTCCTCCACGCTCCTTACATCTAGCAGCTGTGGGAAGCAGATTCTCCACTCAATCAGAGCTTGCTTAACACCGTCCCATTGGTGTCCAAGAGCACCGATGTACTCATCGCTCAAGATTCTCTTCTTGGGAAATAACCGCGCGTACTCTTGCATGTCTTCCGGCCAAGTTCCCTTGGGAAGGAGTAAGCAAGCACTCTTTTCTGTACTCGGCTTGACCCACCCATCCAAAGTCATCAACGGAATCCTCCGAACGGTCTGGCTTGCGTTGGTCTGCTTCGACTCTACTAACCAGGCGAGGAAGTTGGCGGACTGCTCCACCCACTTCTGCGCTGCCTCGATGTCCCCTTCGGGGGGTTCCTTCAGTTTCTGCACAGTCTCTTCGATGACGTCATCGTTCGACTTGTGATGTTGCACCTGATTCTCTAGGAAGGACCCCCTGGAAGCCTCTTCGCTTGGATGCCATACGCGATTCTCCAAGAGGCTTGCACGCGTCGTTTGGCAACCTAGTTTCTCAGAGATATCCTTCAGCGTATCATCAATCCCATTATCCCTATACACTTCCGGCGCTCTCTTGAACTCTCCGTTCTGATTCGGCAATATACCATCCACAATGCCCGCCGGGAGATTCTCTTTAGAATCCGCCTCTGCAATAAGGTCAAGCAGGTCGCACAACCATTCGAGGGGCTCAACGTCGCTGCTCAGCAAGCCGCCCAGTCCAGTCAGTGACCCAGCTTCGCGTGTGCGCTCGACTAGGCTCTGGACGTCCAAGATGTCAGCGAGGCGAAAACCAAGTTCGGCCCAGCCGAGGATAGTCCGCTCCCAGTCCTTCGCAAGCTCGAGCTTGGGGACAGTCGATTGCATCTGCTTCGCAAGGTCCCAAACGCCATCCACGCTCACAGCAGGCGTTTGCCTGTCCGCATCGATTCTCCCCACAGGGAACGTTACTTGCGAAGGACGTGCCATTTCCCCAGAATCGGTGAGCACCATCTCCGTCTTGGCGAGTCGCTCAAGTGTTTTCCCAAAGAGTTCGTTCCACCATTCAGCGTCTGCCTGTTCAACCGGTCTCAGACCCGCAAGCTTGTGAAAACCACTTACTCTCTGCTGGACGAGGCACTTCACCAGCTCCGGCACAAGGGCTGGAAGCCATTCCAGAATCCTCTTGTTCCTTTCAGCTTGCGCGCTATCTGCCCCAATTTGAATAGCTCTGTCCTCGGAGACCTCAAGCGAGCCGTTAATCACGAACGGGGTGCCTAGGAACTCGCTGTCGAGGAGTGGTAGCACTTTGAATATCCTAGGGCAGCTTTCATCGAGGTCAAGAAGAGACCTCTGAGCATCAGCGGTCACTGATAACAGGACTGCCACGGTGGTGGCCTCCTCAGAAGCCTCGAGTTCCTTCGTCATCAGAGCCCAGACCTCAATCAACTGAGGTGCGCTCGCCCCATTGGTGCGCTTTTCTATCCTTACCCGGTTGGCACCCGCCTCCAAGACGTGCGCTTCTCCTCCTCGCTCAGCTCTACTCCCGCAAGGTTATCTGCAAATGCGAATGCAAGTGGCAATATCTTCGTCCAGAGGTCTAGCCCTTCCGAACACGTTCTGCGATTCTCGTCGTTGTCGAATGAATAAACGAACCGGGTAAGTTTGCTCAACTGCGACCCATTGATGTCGGAGGATTCGAGTTGGTGCAGGTTCGTCTCGATATTCTTCTGGATCCCAGCTTCATCACCAGACCGGTCCAGTGTAAGCGAGAAGGGCATTTTGCTGTCATCCCCGGAGGACGCAAAACCTTCAGCTTTAACTTTGGTGCTCACTGCGTGAGTAACTAGGAAACCGGTACCGAACTGCCCAAGCGACTCAGGAGTCTCATAGGGCTTCGACGAGCCTCCAGTGATGAGCGCTGCCAAGTTGTCGATCGTGAAGTGTCCGCCGTCATGCTCGAAGACGAACATACGCTTTGTCATCTCCATTCTCACGTGCACCTTGGTTACCCCAGCTTGGTCGGCCGAATCGAGAGCATTCTGCACAAGCTCAGATAACCAGCGGCGGCCTGCCTTTCTCGGCTGGTTCCCCCAATCTCTTACCTTTGTCCTGATAGTTCTGGCTGCCTGCTGCCGAACTTGGTCGGCTAGTTTGCCCTCCACGAGTTCTCTTAGAGAAGCGGTCACGGCAACTGACCTCCGTGTATACGCATGGGCGTCTGATTTGCTGTCTCCCGCCCACCCGGTGAATCAGCGGGAGCCTGTCAACCTCATTATAGCTCGCCCAGCAACGGCAGCTCTCAATTCATAGTGTAGAATGCTCTTGCCCAACCGAGCGCTCAGGAGGCTTTTTCATTATGGCGAAATATCGTATTGCGTGGCTGCCCGGCGATGGCATCGGGCGCGATGTAATGGAGGCAGCGCGCCTTGTGCTGGACGCGCTGAAGCTGGATGCGGAATACATCCCCGGCGATATCGGCTGGGACTTCTGGCGCACGGAGGGCAATCCGTTCCCCGAGCGCACCAAGCAGATGATGCGGGAGACCGATTGCGCGCTTTTCGGCGCGATTACGAGCAAGCCACGCGATGAGGCGGCGGCAGAGCTGGCGCCGCACCTTCAGGGCAAGGACTATTCTTACTACTCACCTATCGTTGCCATTCGCCAGGAATTCAATCTGCATACGAATCTACGCCCCTGCAAGGCGTATCCGGGCAACCCTCTGAACTACCGCGATGACATCGACCTCGTGGTGTTTCGCGAGAACACGGAAGGGCTTTACTCGGGTGTGGAGTTTCATCCGCTGCCGGCGGATCTGCGCGCTATCCTCGATGCGCATCCGAAAATGCGGCGCTTCGCCAGTATGCGCAATGAGGAGCTTGCGGTGAGCCTGCGCATTTTCAGCGAGCTGGGCTGCGAGACCATCATCCGCCAGGCGTTTGCGTACGCAAACAAACACGGACGCAAGCGGGTGACGGTGGTGGAGAAGCCGAACGTCATCCGTGACACCAGCGGAATGATGGTGCGGACGGCACGGCGCATCGCCAGGGAGTACCCGCAGCTCGCCTACGACGAAGCCAATGTGGATGCCATGTGTATGTGGCTCATTAAGAATCCACAGGAGTTTGACGTGCTCGTCACCTCCAATATGTTCGGCGACATCGTGAGCGATCTCGCCGGTCAGCTTGTGGGCGGGCTGGGCTTCGCCTGTAGCGCTAATATCGGGGATGATTACGCGCTCTTTGAGCCCACTCACGGCAGCGCACCGAAGTATGCGGGCAAGTACAAGGTCAATCCGATGGCGATGCTGCTCTCGACGCGGCTGATGCTGGAATGGCTGGGGGAGGTGGAGATGGCTTCGCGTCTGGAGAACGCCATCGCCGCCGTCATCGCGGAAGACAAGGTGCGCACCTACGATATGGGGGGAAGCAGCAGCACGCTGGAGGTGGCGGAGGAAGTAGCGAGGAAGGCGACCGGAGCGTAGATGAGGGCTGTCTACTTCGTAGAGCTCGTGCCCGATGCAGCATCGTGAGCGAGACTCAGGCTCAATCCCAAAGTGTTTCGCTGAATTCGAACGTGAACTCTTTGATCTCCTTGTACTGCTGAGAACTCAGCTCTTTCTTTCTGGACTTGTGGTACACAAACAGCATATGAAGTTGCGCTTTGTCCCTGTTCTCATCGAGACGAATGCCATAAATCACTCGATATCCTGCACTGCTACCTCTGGAGGTGTCAGACGAGATGACACGAGCTTTCCAGAATGAACGCTCCGCACTGCTGTCTGTGTAGATGTGACTGCCAAGTCCTATAACGCCGCTCAGCAACCCACGCAAGAAAGTCTCAATATCCACCTTGAAATGACGAAATTTCTTGCGCAAACGCTTGGCTTGGCGCCTGAACTGCAGGCTGTAGTAGACTTCTATTTCTGCTCGTGGACGGACAATTCCCTCAGTTCCTCTGTAGCTCGTTCAAAGAAGTTCGAACGCTGTAAAGCTTCTAGAACAGCATCTTCCTCTTCCGCGAGCTCCTTAGTGCTTTCTCCCCACGAATCCCGATAATGAGCCAGCCGATAGTCAATCTCCCTGTTCTCGCCGGTGAGACGCCACGGCGCTTCGCCGTGAGTGGCGATTTTCATCTGATTTCCAGTCCAGTACTTAAAGCGCTGCACGACAGATTTCAACATCTCAAACTCAGTTTCGCTAAACACTGAGAGGTCGGGCTCAACCAGAGCCTCATAGCATTCTCGCGCCTTATAACCTTCGCGCTTGATCCTATATTCCCTCACCCTCAACTTGTGTGATTCTTCCATCTCCTTCAGGATGCGGTTCGCGTGCTTCGGCACCGGACCTAAGTCGAAACGAAGGTAGGTGTCTCCAGATACCGAACTCCCATACTTCTCGTAATGGTCGAAGTCCAGGTAGTAGAGCAGCTTCAGGAGTTTGACCTTGCTGGCGAAGCTCGCGGGAATCTTCTGCGCGAAATACAGGATGGCCTGCTCAAGTTTCAACTTGTTGAACTTAGGCATAAGCCATTTCACATCTATTATACCACCTGAAGCGTGAAACTAGGTCACGCCGGTTCCATTCTGAGCAGCCTCAACAGCCCGCCAGCCTTGTATATCTCCATTTGCACCGAGGAGATGGGGGGATTCGGCGTCAGGGCTTCGCCCGTGCGCTCGTTGGTAATGACGCCTGCAGAGAAATCCAGTGCGAGCACATCGCCTTGCTCGACCTTCCCCGCAAGCTTAGGTATCTGTGCAATAGGCAACGCCGCGTTGATGGCGTTTCGCAGGTAAATCGGGGCAACGCTCGTCGCCAGAATCCCGCAGCAGCCGAGCGCGCTCAGGCAATCCACCGCCTGCTGACGCGAGCTTCCGGCGCCGAAGTTGGCTCCAGCAACGAGGAAAAAGCCATCGAGCCCTGCCAGGTTCAGCTCCCGATTCCGCGGATTATCGTTTTCTCAGCCATCAGTCCACCTCCGGCGCCGTGATGTAGCCGGCTTTGACACTGTGGAGACCTGCACTTCGCCCTCGCCGGTCATTCCAATCTGCCCGCTGGCGCAGCCGCCGCAGCCCTGATTGGAGATGAGCGCACCGGCATCGAACAGCTTCGCGAGGACGCCGCTCTTCATCAATTCGCCGTAGACTTCCTTTGTCGCCGGCACCATCTTGAGGGTTACGCCATCGGCAACCCGCGCGCCTGCCAGCATTTCCGCCACCACGGCGAAATCCCCAAAGCGTCCGTTAGTACAGCTTCCCACGAAGCCGGTATGGATGCGCACCTTCTCCGCAGCAAGCTCCCGCACCGGCTTCACATCCGCCGGCGAGTAAGGGACGGCAATCATCGGTTCAATTTCTCCCAGATGAAGCGTTATTTCATTCTGGTAGTTTGCGTCTGCGTCTGCAAGCACCGGCTCGGGGCGAGTGCCAGAGCGCCCTTCAACGAAATCAAGCACCGATTCCGCGGGTGGAATCAACGCGATGACGGCACTCATCTCAGTCGCCATACTGGCGAGCGTGATGCGTCCAGCAATACCGAGAGAATCAATGACCTCACCGTAGAACTCTACCGCTTGTCCAAGCAGTCCGCTGCTTCCGAAATGACCGACGATGGCCAGGGTCAAGTCCTTTGCCGTGGCGGGCCACTTGAGACGCCCCTCCACATTCACGCGCACCGTCGGGGGAACCTCGAACCACACCTCGCCATTGCGAAAGGCAAACGCGACGTCCACATCGCCCATACCCATTCCAAGAGCCCCTACGGCACCCAGGATGTTGTAGTGGCTGTCGGTACCGATGGCGGTTGCCCCCGGGCGCGCTAGCCCCTGCTCAATGAGAATGTGGCTGCCGATTCCTGCGTCCACGTCGAAGACGCGGATTTCCTGCTCCTCCGCAAACTGGCGGCAGATCATCTGATT
>MVCR01000033.1 GCA_002050035.1 Planctomycetales bacterium 4484_113
AACCGCACTGCGGGAGTCTTGGTGGAATGCCTCGACGCCGGCTTCTTGTGCTAGAACGGCAAGCTGCTCGATGGCTGCAGGTCGGGAGAGGTCGAGTGCCACCAGAAGTGGACGCAATCCCTGTGTCTTGTAGTGGAGCGCCAGCTTGCCTGCAGTCGTCGTCTTGCCGGAGCCTTGAAGGCCAACCAGCATGATTCGAGCCGAACGCTCGCCGTAAGAGGACCTCACCGGTGCCTCTTCGGGGTCTCCCAGCAGGCGGACGATCTCCTGGTAGACAAGCTTGATTACTTCTTGAGCTGGCGTCAATCCGCCACCGACCTCCGCCCCCAGGAGCTGCCTGCTCAGCCGTTGGGTCAACCCGCGTACGACCTTGAGGTTCACATCTGCTTCTAGCAACGCGATGCGAATCTGCCGGATAGTATGCTCAACATCCTTCTGGCTCAGCCGAGCCTGACCGCGCACCTTGCGCAGCGCCGCGGCAAGACTCTCTTTGAGTGTGCTCAGCATATTTCAACTCATTCTAGCAGAGGAAGGACTAGAGTGAATAAGCGAGCTCGTACCGCCTCATCCCGACCGGCTGGTATCACTCCCATTCGATGGTTGCCGGAGGCTTGCTGCTGATGTCGTAGGCGACACGGTTGACTTCAGGCACTTCGTTGATGATGCGCGAGCTGATTGTCTCAAGCACGCTGTAGGGAATCCGTGCCCAGTCTGCTGTCATGAAATCCACGGTAGTTACCGCACGGACGATGATGGGATAGCCATAGCTGCGGCGATCGCCCATCACGCCTACAGAACGGATTGTTGGCAGCACGCAAAACGCTTGGGCTATCTCGGTGTAGATTTCCGAGCTTGTCAGTTCTTCCTGCAGGATGGCATCCGCCATCTGGAGCAGCTTGATCTTGCGACGCGTGACCTTGCCGATGATGCGAATGGCCAGCCCCGGGCCAGGGAAAGGCTGCCGATGGACTACGCTCTCCGGCACACCTAGGTTTAGGGCGACCTTGCGAACCTCGTCCTTGAAAAGGTCGCGGAGCGGCTCCAGAAGCCTGAGTTTCATCTTCTTTGGCAGGCCCCCCACGTTGTGGTGAGACTTGATGACTTTCCCGTGGCTCCCTACGCCGTGGCTCTCAATCACGTCTGGATAGATGGTTCCCTGCGCCATATAGCGAACATCCTTCAGTCGCGAAGCCTCCTCTTCAAAGACACGCACGAATTCAGCACCAATGATCTTGCGTTTCCGCTCCGGGTGTTCCACGCCTCTGAGCTTGCGGAGGAACCTCTCTGCAGCGTTGACCCTTCGGAAATTAGCTGCGAACTGGCGCTTGAACACAGCCTCCACCTGGTCAGCTTCCCGCAGGCGCATCAACCCGTGGTCGACGAAGATGCAGAAGAGCTGCTTGCCCACCGAACGCTGCACGAGGACGGCTGTCGTGAGCGAATCAATGCCACCTGATAGCGCAACCAGCACGCGGGAATCCTCCACGAGCTCGCGGATGCGCTCAATGGACTCATCGACGAAAGAGCTGACCTTCCAGGTGCCGGTAGCGCCGCAGACGTCAAAGATGAAGTTCCGCAGCAGGTTCATGCCCCAGGGGGTGTGGGTTACTTCGGGATGGAATTGCACCGCGAAGAGATTGCGGCGGCGATTCTCCATTGCCGCGACCGGCGAATGGAAAGTGCGCGCGGTCACAGTGAAGCCCTGGGGTGGCTTCGCGAGGATGTCTCCGTGGCTCATCCAGCAGATGAGCTCCGGGTTGAGGCCGGTGAAGAGAGGACTGGTTGTATCGACTACTTGAAGCTCAGTCTTTCCATACTCCTGCGCCTTTGCTGGCACCACTTTCCCTCCGAAAATGCGACCTATCAGATGGAGCCCGTAGCAGATGCCCAGTATCGGGATCCCCAGGCTCAGAATCCGCTCGTCAATGCTCGGTGAGCCGTACTGGTAGGTGCTCGCTGGGCCCCCTGAGAGGATGATTCCCAGGGGCTTCTCTCTGCTTACGTCTTCGGCGGTTATATCGGAGTGTTTGACCTCGGAGTACACTTCCAGCTCGCGGATGCGTCGTGCGATGAGCTGGGTGTACTGCGACCCCAGATCGACCACCCATATCTTCTCGTGTTTCTCCATTTCAGACGCCCATGCCGAGGCGCTGGCCTCTCTGCAGGTTCTTGCCTTCGGACAGGAAGGATAGAGAGAAGACCAGCTCAATCTCGTGCATCTCGCGGATTCTGGCAGCACCACAGAGGCTCATCGAGGAAACGATGCAGCCCACGAGGTTCTCGGTGCCGTCAGTAGCGGAAGTGGGACCGAACAGGAGCTGGCGGGCTGGAATCTGCTTGTCCACTCGCACCCGGGTTCCTCTCGGTAGGCTGGGGTCCGGGGTCGCCATCCCCCAATGGTATGGGGCGGCTGGGGTCTCGGGGCAACCTGCAAAGATGGAGCCGAGCATAACTGCGTCCGCGCCGGCGGCAAGCGCCTTGGCGATTTGCCCGCCCTGCCGCATCCCCCCGTCGGTAATCACGGAGACATACTTGCCGGTGTTCTCATGGAAATCATCGCGGGCAGCGGCGACTTCAGCGGTTGCAGTGACCTGAGGCACTCCCACTCCTGTGACCGCTCTCGTGGTGCATGCTTGCCCCGGGCCGACGCCGACGAGAACGCCGTCTATCCCCGCGTGCATGAATTCCAGTGCTACCTCATAAGACACGCAGTTGCCGACGAGTAACGGTATTTCCAGGTTCTCCGTCAGTTCCGAGATGGAGAGCGCGTGCCCCCTGGTGGTGCGATACCGCGGACTGGTAACCGTCGATTGCACCACGAGGATGTCCAGACCGGCATCAACCGCGACCTTGCCCATATCACGCGTTGCTCGCGGTGTCAGGCTGCCCGCGGCGAGAGCGCCAGCGTCCTTCATCTGGCGGATGACATCTTCAATCAGTTTCGGCTTGACCGGTTCCCGATAGATTTGTTGCAGTAGCGCGGTAGATTCTTCATCACTCGCCGCGACTATTTGTTGAAGCACCGACTGCGGCTTTTCGTAGCGCGTGAAAATGCCTTCGAGGTTGACTACTCCCAGCCCGCCGAGTTCGTGCAGCAGGATGGCGAAGGATGGGCTGACCACTCCGTCCATCGCGCTGGCGATTATCGGAAACTTGAAACTGTGCGGTCCGAGCTGAAAGGATACATCCACATCTCGCGGGTCAACGGTGGTGGCGGAGGGAACAAGCGAAACGTCGTCAAAGCCGAGGGTCAGGCGGATTCTTCGATGCGGACTTAGGGAAAATTCCATATTGGATTCTACATTATTCCAGAATCGGCGTCAACTGGGTGCAAAATCGCAAATGGCACTGTGGGCGGAGAGCTCAACAGCGTGTTCCTTGTCTCAATCTGGTCGTGCTATAATCGCACAACGTCTGGGAAAACAAAGGAGGGCTTCAATGGACTTCGAACTTACCGATGAGCAAAAGATGGTTCGTGACACCATCCGCAAGTTCGCGGAGACAGAGCTGATGCCTGTCTGCGCGGAGCTGGACAATACCCGCGAGTTTCCGTGGGACACTATCAAGAAGATGGCGGAACTGGGCTTCCTCGCACCACCGCTGCCGACGGAGTACGGAGGCGGGGGGCTTGACCACGTTGCGTATGCCATCGTCGGCGAGGAGGTTGCGCGAGGCTGTGCTTCGCACGCTACCATACTGGGCGCCCACTGTTCGCTCTGCGTGATGGGCATCCACGATTTCGGCACCGATGAGCAGAAGCAGAAGTACCTGCCGAAGCTCGCCAGCGGGGAATGGCTCGGCGCCTACAGTCTGACCGAGCCGGGGGCCGGCTCCGACGCCTCTAACCTTCAGACCATCGCCAAGAAAGAGGGCGAGTACTACATCATCAATGGTCAGAAGCAGTGGTGCACCAACGGCGCCGAGGCGAAAGTGGTGATTCTCTTCGCCAACACCAATCCGGAAGCAGGGCTGCGCGGAATCACTCCCTTCATCATCGAGGATGGCGTGGAGGGATTCACCAAGGGCCATATCGAGGACACGATGGGCATTCGCGGGTCGCATCAGACGGAGCTTCACTTCAAGGATGTGCGGGTGCACGAGAGCCAGATTCTCGGCGGTGAGAAGAGCATTGGCAGAGGCTTCAAGATAGCGATGATAATACTCGACAACGGTCGCATTGGGATGGCTGCCGCCAGCGTGGGCATCGCCCAGGCGGCGCTGGAAGCGGCGGTCAAGTACGCCAAGGAGCGCGAGCAGTTCGGCAAGAAGATCGCTGAGTTCCAGGCTATCCAGTGGATGCTCGCCGATTCCGCCGCGGAGATTGAAGCCGCACGCCGGCTCACCTACTATGCTGCCTGGATGAAGAGCACCGGACAGCGAGTGACCGGAGAAGCCGCGATGGCGAAGATGTTCGCCAGCGAGGTCTGCGGCCGGGTATGCGACCGCGCGCTGCAGATCCACGGCGGCTACGGCTACAGCCGCGAGTATCCGCTGGAGCGGCTTGTGCGTGACGCCCGCATCAAGCGCATCTACGAAGGCACCAACGAGATTCAGCGGCTGGTTATCAGCCGGGACGTCCTGCGCAAGTACTAGCGTCCCTTGGTGAAGGTGGTGAAGGTGCTTTTCCGGCAACGCCGTCCTGAGACCGCAGACACACGCAACCAGCGAAAAGAAGAGAGCAGGGGAACCGGGGGGCCGGCTCCCCTGCTCTTCTGTGAGGAGGTTGAGGGGGTTGAGGTATATATATAGACGCACGAGCGGCGATTTTGTTCGCGCCAGGTTCGTGATTTCCATAATCTCCCTTCATCCTCCTGCGGGCGGCGACTTCCACTCGCTGGCGGCTTGCCCTCATCACCGGATGCCCCCGATGGTTGCATCAGCCCTAGCAAGCGAATAGCCGGAGCAGCTTGCGCCATGCCCGCACGGCAAACCACGCGAGCTTGAACGCGATGGGTTCCGGTGCCCCCAGAAGATCCCCCCTCTGCCGCCGCCGAAGAAGCCGCGAGAGCTTCCTCCGTTCTGCGCCTGACGCGGTATTGCCGGCGCTGAACTTGACCGCCCATTGCGGCGGAGCTTCGACTTCCGCCTCGGGCGGCGCGTACTCGTAGATGCCATCGGGATGCTGGATGAGATGGTCGCATTCCTCGCCTGGCTTCCCTCGCGCTTTGCAGTCCTCGGTCTGGCAGGTCGGCTGCGGCGCATCCTGCGGCCAGGGCAAAGGCTTCACCGGAGGGGCGACGCTCGGCGAATCAATCAGCGGCTTGAGCAGCGAATCCAACACTTCCTCGCGATGAAGGCGCGGCGAGTTCCTTGCCTCCGCACCCCGCAGCCGAGCGATGGCTATTACGCCTTTCGTCTGCTGAGCTGGCTCATCCACCTGCGCAATTCGGGAAATCACTCTTCTCGCGTCCTCAATGCGCATTCTGCCTTCTTCATGCGGGAGATGGTTCCTGAACTGAGCTCGCAGCTCGATATCGTCTCCGAGCATCGACCGTAGGTCGTGGGCGATGAAGAAGTTGCGCTCCGTATGCGGCTTCGTGAAGTCGCGCAGTTTTAGCATCAGCGCTTGCTCCTTCTCGTCGGCGCAGAACTCCTCAGTCGTAATGACGACATACTTGCGGGCAACCCGCTTGAGCTCATCCGCCACCTGCCACGGTTGCTCCACGTGCTCCACGACTTCGCTGGCAATGGCGAGGTCAAACGAGTCGTCGGGAAATGGAAGCTCGTGCGCATCAGCAACCACGGCGGGCAGACCGAAGAGCTCGCGAGCGCGATGCGCGGCTTCTAGAGAAACCTCCAGCGCCACGCCGCGAGACCCCAGCGTGCGCTGAATCAGCGTCGTCAGATAGCCCTCGCCCGCGCCGACATCGAGAAAAGTTGCGAACTCCAGTCGCGAGAGCGCAAGCAGCAGATTGAGTGTTCTTGCGAGTCTTCGCAGATGTCCTGGCTCCGAATGCGGCGAGCCGAAGCCGTAGATCGGCTGATGCGCATAGTAATACCCGTCTTCGCGGCGGGCGAATCTGCGGTCGAGCCAGCTTCGGGTGTCCGATGGCTTGCGCATGCTCGCGTTCCCCGCGCATTCTACCGCAAGGGGGCGTGGTCGGCTTATCTCCGACAGGCCGGGTGCTCTGCATTGCGCGGGCTGCGCCATAATGGAAGTCAGCTTATCCCGCCCTTCGGGAGGCGAGATGGAGAAGTTCAAGCCTGGAATCGTGATTTCGGCGTGGAATCGCAGTCAGGGGCGCTGCGAGTGCACGAACACCATTCACGGGCATGGTCCGCGCTGCAACAAGCCGCTCATGTGGCATATGCAGAACCGCGAGGGCGAAGGCGGCTGGGTGGCGGTGGAGCGCAACTGGGGCGCCGCGCCCAACCTCGCCAACTGCGTGGTTATGTGCAACGAGTGCAAGCGCAAGGGTCGCGGCGTGGGCTTCTGAGTCGACCCAGCGTATCGTCCGGCAGCTGATTGCCTCTCTCCACGTACACCTATCACTATGGCGTGGGCGCGGTATAATCTTGAGGGAGAGTTTCATGGCGAACTACAGACTTTCGGCAGTGGTCTGGCAGGAGGACGGCGCGTTCGTCGCCAAGTGCCCCGAACTCGGCGTGGCGAGCGAAGGCGATAGCGTCGAGCACGCGCTGGAGATGCTTAAGGAAGCTGTGGCGCTCTACCTGGAGAACGCGGAAGCCCTGGGCATTGTCGATGATGCAGCGGCTGCGCTGAATAGCGAAACGAAATTCACCACCTTCTTCGAAGTGGTTCGTGGCTAGGCTTCCGATACTGTCCTCGGATGAAGTCGTCAAAGCGCTCAAGCGTGCGGGCTTCGCTCCAGCTCCCAAACGCGGCAAGGGAAGCCACGTCGCGATGCAAGGAAAGGACCCTACCGGGCGAGTTCGACTCGTGATTATCCCCAAACGCAAGTCGCTTCGGAGGGGCACCGTGCAGTCGATTCTCGATCAGGCAGGTTTGACCCGCGACGAACTCCTGAACCTTCTCCGCTAGCCGCCGGCTAGGAGCTTCTGGCTGACGACTGATGGCTGATGTCGGAGGACTGATGGCTGCCCCCCTACGGCGTTACATTCACCTTGCAGAGCGGGTCGCCCACCACCACTTCCACCCAGGAGACGCGGCGCAAGCCCTTGTAGAGAGCTTCGGCGAGATTCCTGTCGCAGTTCAGATACTCGGCAAAAATGATACTCTCATCCCCGCACGCATCGCTGTATGGCTCATAGACATTGCCGATGCCGCCAGTTCCGCCCATCGCGATGAAGTCTGCCACTTGCCCGTGTCCAGGATGCGGATATGGTCCCCCACGGAAAGTCCTTCCATTGAAGGACTCGTAGCTCATGAACAACGCGCCGTTCGGGTATCCGAATCCCAGGTTCTCAAGGATATACTCGTTGGGGTATCCTGAGTGCACACCGTGACTGCAATAGCCGATGACATGGTCGGAGATGTTCGGGTCTTGAAGGAAATCCGCCGTTATCTTGTCGCCCTGATGGTCGGTATCCGAGTAGTAGTGGGTTCCGCCAAGCGTCCTGTCAAGCACCGAAGTTGCGTCTTCACTGTCATCTGCAGTGGGCTCGTTCATCATATCGTAGTTCTTGTTCGCATCGTCGAGGATGACGTAGAACTCACTCCCTGAGTATGGATTCAAGGAGCGGTCAATCATCGCTTTCACATCATCCACATTCCAGCCGGTGAGGCGTGTAACGAGATAATTCATGGTCACCCCGTCTCGGCTGAACTGGAATGGCTTCCACTCCTGAGACTTGGCTGGATCCCCCTTCTTGCCGGTTGGCGGGAAACCTGACGAGAAGTGCCCATAGTAGGGGTTGTCCAAGTGCTGCTGCAGGTCGTAGGTTTCGTAAAGGAGGCAAAGCTCGCTATCCACGGTAGCATAGCTATTCAAGTATCCGCTGCCGCCATTCGACTGCACCTTAAGTGGCACGTCCTTCGTCGTTACGATGTAGTAGATGGAATCCCGCGCAAAGGGCTGGTCGTCAATGTAGGTTCTTATCGGGTCGCGGATGTCGCTGTTATAGTAGTCGCGGCTGATTGCCTCGTGGTCAGCGTCCAGCGGCAATCCCAGGATGTGGTCTTCGGGTATCCCGCGACCGGTGTAGGGGCTGGCGTAGTAGTTCTTGATCTCCAGGTCGTTTGCGGAATTCGTGTTCCAAACCAGCAGGATGCGGGTCTCGGTGAGCGGAAGCACCGGAAGGTCAATGGAAGTTGAGCCGGTCGCGCCGTAATCGTCCTCCACCGTCAGCGTCACGTGATAGCCCGGAGCAGCCAGCGGCTCGTCAAAGGCGTGCTGGACCGCCCCCGGCCAAGCGACTTGAAAGTCGCCGCTTCCATCGCCGAAGTTCCAGGTGCAGGTTGTCAGCGCCACGGACGCGGGCGAATACGAATCCTCTCCCGAGAAGGTAACCGCCCAGTCCTCGTAGACTTTCTCTTGGCTGACCGTTATTACCGCGACCGGATGGATGACCATCTCGACTTCTAACCGCGTCGCCAGAACATCCGCTTCCAGGCTGTCCTGCCCGATCTCGTCCTGCGCCGAGATGACGAAGTAGTAGGTCTCATTGGGCGTCAGGTCGGTGACGATGTACCGGTGAGGCGCGCCCGGCGGAATCAGCGTATCGTTGTCCTTCGTGTATTCGGCGAGGGTGGTGGCGCCTTCATCCAGCGTGTAGTAGACGTTGAAGCCGACGATGTCGTCGTCTTCCGGCGCGGGGTCGTCCCATTCCAGAATCACCGAGGTATAGGTGTTGTCCGCGGCGTGGAAGTTCGGCGGCGGCGCCGGCGGCGCGTCAATGATGTCCACCTGCAGCCGCGTCGCCATAATCTGTTCCACCGGCGATTCCTGCTGCGCTTCATCAACGGCTGAAACGACGAAGTAGTAGGTCTGGTTCGGTGCCAGCTCGCTGACGGTGTAGCTGCTCGGCGTGGGCGGAATAAGCTCAGTGTTGAGCTTTGTGTACGCCGAGAGATCGGTCGCCTCGGCGTCCTGCGACTGATAGATATTGAGCCCCGTAACATCGGAATCGAGGCTGGACGCCGACCAGCGAAGAGTAACGCTATTCCTCGTTTGCTCCTGAATGCCGAAGCTGTCCGGCGGCTCAGGCGGCCAGTCAAGGAAGAGTTCAGACGCTGCGTCGGAGGCAGTTCCCCGGTCGGTGAGGTCTTGCCCGATGGGGACGACGCGTGCGTAGTAGGTGCCGAAGCCGTCGGGGAAGAATGAGAAGTAGTAGATCGGCCAGCCGGTTGGCGGATTCGGCACGCTGCGCTCCACCGTGGGATGGTCGGGAAAAACCTCGTTGGGCAGCCGCGCGAAAACCGGCTCATCGCTGCTTCCCTCGGCGACGAAGGCGGTTTCCACATCGTAGCCGCTGAGGGTAGTGAAATACTGCGCCGCCAGTGGCGTCAGGTCCTGGATATTGATTACGCCGTCACCATTGCCATCAATGACCTGCTTGCGTTCGTCCAGCCCGACCGCTTCGTTGAAGTGACTCGCGAGCGGCGTAATGTCGGCGATGGAGACTACTCCATCGAGGTTGTAGTCCCCCATATGACGCTCCGCCCATTGCAGTCGCAGGCGATCGCTGGAGAGAACCATCGTAAGCTCCACCTTGTTGGACGGTCCGATGGGAGCTTTGCTTGCCTGGCGGGAGGGCGGTTGCGGCTCGCGGGCGAAGTGGATGCGAAAGAGCTCGCTGCCAGAGGGGAATGACGGCATCTGATTGCCCTTAACCGCCGCCACTGCGACCGGAGTATGCCCGCGCGCTTGCAGGAGTGAGAATCTGATGTAGCGTCCTTCCGGGAACAGCTCCTCGTTGATTCGCACTCCGCACGGGTTCAGTCGTTGAGGATTGAAGCGCACCAACGCGAGCAGTCCCTCGGGCAGGCTCAACTCCTCCGTGGTCAAGACGCGGACGGTGATCGAGTCGCCAGATTCCGTGAGCGGCGAAAGGGTCAGCGGTAGATTGTTCAGAAGCTCGTTCTTTGGATTCTGCAGGAAAAGCGCGATGCCCTCCGAAGGAAGCGAAGCCACCGCATCGGCCGATGAGAGTTCATCCGGATTCGGCGGCGGGGCAAAGAGGGGCGGCGGCGTGGGCATTCCGCTGTCGCCCGCCGTCTGCGTCAAGGTGCCCGAAGCCGGCGGGGGTGGCGTGATGGGGCTTCCCGCTCTGCCGCCACCACAGGCGGAGAGCGCAAGCACAAGGATTGCCAAGAGTGCTGAGACAACCAGCGTTGCTCGCATCGTTCATTACCTCCTGGAGGGTCGCTCTAATTGTAACATCAGTCGGCCTGGAGCATAGAGCAGACTGTTCTTCGTTCGCACCGCCCAGATACGCACCCATCTCGCAGACAAGAGCAAAGAGTGCGCCTGTTTTCAGCCGGATGATGTTGGTGTAGTCCTCTTCGCTCAGAGCGAGGTTGTTGCGGTTCCTGACTTCTTCGATAATACCGATTCCAAGATGCTGGCTCGCGGTAACAACCAGTTTCAGGAGTTTGATGTCTTGCATGGCGATGAGCCGCTGGAAGACCAGTGCGAGGAGATAGTCGCCCACGATGACGGCAATCTCGTTGCCATGCCGACCGTTGATGGTGGGAAGCCCGCGTCGACTCTCGGCGGTGTCGATCACGTCATCGTGAATCAGGCTGGCGGTATGCAGCAGTTCGCTACAGGCGGCACAGTTGACCACAGAGTCGGGCTTTGAATTTCCGAACAGGTCGGCAAAAGTGATGAGCATTTGCGGTCGCAGGCGCTTGCCGATGCCCTGTGCCACCTGTTCAAGGTAGGTGAGCACCATCTCGTCTGCTCCGAGAAGAACCTCCCGGATGGCGCGTTCCACCTGAGCAAGGTCGGCTCGGCTGGTAGTTTCGGGTGATGCCATGTGCTCAGCAGTCTAGCGGTTGGCAAGGCATTTTTCAATCACTCGATAGCCGGAGAACTTGTCGGCAGCCCCGAAAGCGCGGCTGAAACAGTAGAGCACTTCCGGCTCCCATCTCAGATGCACCTGTACGAAGGGCACATACATCGTCAACACTATCCCGATAATGAGCACAATCCAGCCGAAGAAAACAACGCCGACACCAGGGTCATGCCGGTACTGAAAGACCGAAGTGCTGTCCACCCGCGAAGCCATCCGCACGCGGAGCTTGTGTCCCGGCAGATGAAGCTGAAGCCAATCAGTAGTGTTGAGAAGCTCATAGCGTGAATCGGTCGAGTCCGCAGGCAGGATCTCGAAAAGCCCGATGGGTTTCAGCTCCCCCTCGCGGACGCCGGCGCGGTAGAGCGGACCCGCTTTGACCGGAAAGGTACCGCCCTGGGTCTGGGGATGGTAGAGGATTTCGCTGCCGGTCGGTGATGGGCCAAACTCGCTGATTTCGTGCAGTCGACCGTCTCGCCATACCTGGTAGGCTGCTCCCGCACGCACCGGATAAGCTGCCTCCGAGCCATCGCAGCTCACCAGGAGGTAGCCTTCCTGCACATAGCTTGTCTGATAGAAACTGGTGCCACCTATTTTCAGGGGATGGTTGACCTTGACAAGCTTGCGCCGCTCGTTTCCGTGGCTGCGGACTGTCAGGTCGGACACGTAGTCTTTCACGTAGTAGCGCAGGTACTCCCGCAGCGCCGGCTCGCTTGCCGCCAGACCGGTCAGGTATTCGGACGGCTGAAGATGCTGGTCATACTCAATATCGAACTTGCGAAGATTGAGTTCGTAGTGGAAGGGATGCACGCCCGCCACCAGCCAGCGCACCAAAGGCGCCTTGTTGTCCACCAGTCTCACCGTCACTGTACTAGTGCCGCCGTCAGGAACCGCCACCATTCCTTCGAATCCGAAGACGCGACCGATGACCCCGCCCACGAGAATGAGAATGAAGGCGAAGTGAAACACCACCGACGCCCACTTGCGGATGAACCCGCGATCCGCATAGATGGAGGCGGAACCGTCGGCGTCGCGCAGCAAATGGGTGCGGAAGCCGGCTCGCTTCAGCTGCTCCTGTAGCTCTTCCGGCGAGTCGGGTATGCCTTCGCGGTAAAGGCGACCGGGCTCCCGGCGCGCGGTGAAAAAGCGGTGCGAATAGCCGTGGGTCGGTCGCAGCCACAGGCGCAGTGTGCGGCGAAGACGGCTCACCGAGCAGACAATGGAGGAAACCGCCACCCAGAGGAATACGATGTTGAAGTACACGGTGTTGTAGATGTTGGTGAAGCCGAGGCTCTTGAGTAAGTGGTACTTGCGTTCACCGAATTTGGCTACATAGTCGGCATGCGTGACGCCCATCGATTCCTGCGGTATCAGCGTGCCGATGGCTGCGAGCAGGGCGAGAATCAGGATGGCGATGATGGCGGTAGGGAGCGAATTCAGAAGGTAAACGAAGAGCTCCCACAGACCGGCCTCTTCCCGCACTCGGGCGTGATAGACTTCTTCTTCGCTGGCTTCGATCTGCTCCTTCTCGATGCCAGTCGGTCGCGGCTCTTCCATTTGCCTGTTCACTTCAATTACTCCCCTCAGCGAGCATCCTTTGGTGGATCGAGGCTGTAGGCGCTGTTAGATCCCTCAGGGCGCTCGGGCGCGTTTCTGACCCGGCGTCGCGTCGGCCAGAAAGCCAGCACCAGCGGGCCGACGATCAATGCGAACAGGACGATGAGCGTAATCAGCCCGCCTTTTCCCACAGCGTAGGAGTGGATGGATTCTATGCCCGCAAGGCTGGAAAGCAGATTCACGCCGATGAAAGTGATTATCACAGCGTCGTAGGCGATGAAATTGAAAATGGCTGCACGCAATCCTCTCCAGCCGTAAGCCAGCCGCGCGTGCAGATACAGCGTGTAGAGCAACCAGGTGATAGCAGACCAGGTCTCCTTGGGGTCCCAGCCCCAGTAGCGTCCCCAGGCTTGATCCGCCCACACCGCTCCCAGGAAAATCCCCGCGGTGAGGAATGGATACGCTATGGACACGAGGTAGTAGCTCAAACGGTCTATGCGTTCGGGGTCGTGCTTAAGGTCAATGGCGCGGAAGCCGATTCCCCATCGCACCTTGAGAATGTAGTAGAGAGAAACTACCGCTGCCATAGTGAATGCGGCGTAGGAGATGAACATCGTGATGATATGAAAGGGTAGCCAGTAGCTCTTCAACGCCGGCGGAAGCTCCGGCATGCCAGCTTCGCCAGAAAGATGGGCAACGAGATAAACAAGTCCTGCCAGGGGCAATATCAGCACGTAAGCGCCAAACTCGCGCACGCCCGTTAGCAGGTCCGCGACGACATAGAAGAGCACTACCAGCAGCGATATAAAGACGATGGATTCGAAGAGATTGGTCGCCGGAAGCACGAATCCCTGGTACTGCCGCCAGTACTCTGCTGTGCGTGCGATCAGCCAGTAGATGAGCGACGCAGAGCCCACCAGAAGCAGCGCGGAAGCCACGTAGTTCAGCTTCAGATGGCGTCTCAGCAGGAGCGCGTAGACAAAGAGCAAGAAAGCAAAGCCCCAAGCGAACAGTGCAATCAGTATGTAGACCAGGCTTGTTTGCATAGAAGTTCTTGCGCCGCCAGCAGGTCGTGATTATATCACAGGGCATCTCAGGACGCGTGGCGATTGTTGCTGCTTGGCTGTGGGCTCGCCAGTGGCTGTGTTAGAATGAAGCTCAGCACTTTCCGAGAGGGAATCTATGCAAATCTTTCTGGATACGGCGAATGTTGATGAGATTCACCAGGGCGTGGCGATGGGGCTGGTCGATGGCGTGACTACGAACCCAACGTTGGTCGCCCGCGAGAAGCGTAAGTTCCGCGAGTGCATTGAGGAAATCTGCTCGCTCGTTGACGGTCCGGTTTCGGCGGAGGTCACCGCCACTGATACTGAGGGCATGATTCGCGAGGCTCGTGAGATTTCATCGTGGGCGGAGAATATCGTGGTGAAGATTCCGATGGTGCCGGAGGGGCTGGTTGCCGTGCGCAGGCTGACGGAGGAGGGCATCCGCACGAATGTAACGCTTGTCTTCTCCGCGAATCAAGCACTGCTGGCGGCAAAGGCGGGTGCCTATTTCTGCTCCCCCTTCATCGGGCGAATTGATGATATCGGCGAAGATGGCATGGAAGTGCTCTCAGAAATAGTCAGCGTTTACGACACCTACGGCTTCGAGACCCAGGTGCTGGCTGCGAGTATGCGGCATCCACACCACGTGAGGGAAGCCGCGCTCATTGGTGCCGACATCGCTACGGTTCCCTTCAAGGTTTTTGCGCAACTAGCAAGACATCCTCTCACCGATGTTGGAATCAAGCGCTTCCTTGAAGACTGGGAGAAGGTGGAGGATCTGGTCTGAATCGGCGCATCCGAGTTAGCGCGGCCTCTCTTGCTTTGCTCACCCCTCGGGTTTCTTCCGCCACCCGCGCTCTCAGCTTTCTTGTTCTTGCTGGGCCGTTTCCTCAGGAGGCCAATAGGGGTCTTCCGGATCGCGCCGGTAGCCGAGCGCCGGTTTCTCGCCCACGGTGCGCCAGCGATACCACGAATGCAGGTTGCCGCACTTCGCCGGTCGCAGAATTTCCCGCGCCACCTCAAAGGTCTGCGGGAGCGCCACCTCCTTTAGGGCTATCAGGAAGAGGCAGAAGATGCGCTCCAGGTTGGGTGCAAAGATGGGGCTGGTGAGCGTACGCTGCTCCGCGAGGCGCATAAAGTAGCTCTGCACCACGCTCAGTTCACGGCGGCGCTGAAGAAGTCCTCGCGCGCCAGATGAGCTATCAGCGCAAACTCGGTGCGTAGAGGTTGCCGCTCCCATTCCTTCACCTTCAGCGTCAGTGCACCCGCTTCCCCCGACCTCCACTTCCGCACGAAAGCGAGCAGCTCGCCCAGGCTGCCCTCTTCTGGAGTTTCAGCAAGCCCCTCTGGCACGATTCCATTCGCCACTTGCAGGAAGCGGTAGAGAGCGTATTCCTCGGCGTAAGTGAAGTTCCCTTCGGTAAAGGCGCCGAGCTCACTGGAGGTCAATTCGCTCCCGTTGATGAAATCGAGAAGACTCCGCATCAATCGGTAAGGGGCACCGGTTTCCGGTCCGAAAGTCTCCTTCAGTTCCCGGAGCAATCCAAATGCTTGGTGCGGGTTTGCCAGCACCGCTTCGGCGAAAACGCGCATCAGCAGCAGTCTCCGGTCAGCGCGCGTGCGCTCCCTTGCCTGGTTGAAAGTTTTCTCCAGAGCGTCGGCGTTCCCGGACGCGAGTGCAGAGAGCATTCGCAGAAGCGCCGTACGCGCTACCAGTTCACTAAGCTGGTTCCTTTCCTTTTCCGCCTTTGCATATTCTGCAG